>CAKSAJ010000013.1 GCA_934435195.1 uncultured Schaedlerella sp. | reverse complement strand
TGTATCGCACTTTTACATAAAAATAAAGTGCGTAAGTTTTGGTTACCGGTAACTTACACACTTTATTTTACACTCCCAATATATAAAAAAACATCCGCCATGACGGTAGCGGATGTTTTAAAATCGTCTATATATTAATTAAGCAATGCTGTTTACAGATTTTGAAAGACGAGCAATCTTTCTTGAAACTGTATTTTTGTGGTATACACCTTTGCTTCCAGCTTTTGTGATTTCAACGATAGCAGCTTTGAGAGCTGTTTTAGCAGCCTCAACGTCTTTCTGTGCAACTGCAGCGTCTACTTTCTTAATAGCAGTTTTAACTTTAGATTTGATTGCTTTGTTTCTAGCAGCTTTAGTTTCGTTAACTAAAATTCTTTTTTTAGCAGATTTAATGTTAGCCAATCTGAGCACCTCCAAATAATAATAAATTTTCAAATGTAATAATATCTCAAGCGGATGATAAATCACCACTTTACTTGTCCACATTAGACTCGGACACGGACGTTCTAATGGAACATACTCATTTATTTTATGCTAATAGGAAGAACTTGTCAATACATAATTTGAAAAAATAATGTAAAAAATACAAGTAGAAAAAAGGAAAAGAGGAAAATTGACGATGTTAGAAAAATATAATGTGAGAACAGATCTTGCGTTGGAAGAAAAAGAACGCTTTGAGTCAGATCAAGTTGAAATTCCGGGAGTAATTTTAGAGGAAGAGTATGAAGAAGAACTGGAGATTCAGATTACAAAGGTTAAAATCGAAACGGAAAACGGAGCGAAAAGCATGGGAAAACCGGTAGGAGTATATTTGACGATTGAAGCACCTAATATGGCAATGTCAGACGAAGATTATCACAGAGAAATTTCCGAAAAGCTTGCAAGAAAAATTGGGGAGATCATACATTTGCAGGAGAAAGAAATTTGTTCCATTTTAGTTGTAGGACTAGGCAATCGTCAGGTGACACCGGATGCACTTGGCCCGTATGTTGTAGATAATTTAAGAGTGACGCGGCATATTATGAAAGAGTATGGAAAATATGCAATGGAAATGGAAGAGAATGGAATTGTCAGTGCGATTGTGCCGGGAGTGATGGGACAGACGGGGATGGAAACGCTTGAGATTATAAAAGGCATTGTGTCAGAGACAAAACCGGATATGGTTATTGCAATTGATGCATTGGCTGCACGAAATTCAAAACGATTAAATCGAACGATTCAGATTGCAGATACGGGAATCCATCCGGGGTCAGGAGTAGGAAATCATAGGAATGGTCTTACAAAAGAGACGTTGGGCATTCCGGTAATCGGAATTGGAGTTCCGACAGTTGTAGATGCAGCGACGATTGTCAATGATACTATGGAAAATCTAATCAGTGCGCTGGAAACATCAGAGGTGTTAAAAGGGGTCGGAAATGTATTGCGAAGCTATAATAATAGCGAAAAATATGAGTTGATTAAAGAGTTGATATCTCCACATTTAAATGGAATGTTTGTCACACCCAAAAATGAAGATGAACTTGTAAAACAAATCAGCTACACTTTATCGGAATCGTTAAATATGCTTTTTACAGAAATGAAAACGAATAATTAAAAAAGTTATTTCATATATAAATATAACGGAGATGTTGTGAGAATATGTCCAAATATAAATGCCTGTCATTTAGGCAGTGTTTAATATAGAAAGGAAAGGTTGTGGAAAATATGAAGATACCAAGGTGGGAGACAAAGGCAGCAGGTATTGTTGTGTTAGCGTTGGTATTTTCATATGCCTGTGGAGGTGTGAAGCCGGGAGTGACGATGATAAAATATCAATTCGATGAAATGTTGATACAAAATCTTGGAACTATGTTTTTGCCATCCATTGTATTTGCAAGTGAACTGTCAGGAAAAAATACTGCAAAACAATGGGTGCTTAAGAGTACGATGGGGTGGTTTCCGTTCGTTGGTTATGTTACCGAACAAGGAGAATATAAGCAGGTGGTGGAGGATGAAGACACAATTGCGAAGATTTTGGAGTGTCAGGCGAATGACGAAAATCATGTTGACGAAAAAGGAAGTCTGGTGACAAATGAAACTCAAGAGGAAGAAATTGTGCCTGCACAGAGTCAACCGGTTCTCAATCTGTCGATAGAAAGACTAAGAGATTTTGATTATCTGCTGAGTAATTTTTATATTGTAGACAGTTCAACAATGATTGGGCCGGAACAACTGAATGCGGACGCATTGCTTAGCGAGAATATGAAAATAGATCAGAATAGTCAGGGACCGAAAATTTTGATTTTTCATACGCATTCGCAAGAAACATTTGCAGACTCTATACCAGGAGATTCAAGCACCAGTATTGTAGGAATCGGAGAGTATCTGACACAGCTTTTAAATGCGAAAGGGATAGAGACAATCCACGACACAGGGGTTTATGATATCATCAACGGAAAATTAGATAGAAGCAATGCCTATGAAAATGCAGAGGCTTCTGTCAGACCGATACTGGAGGCAAATCCGTCCATTGAAGTAGCAATAGATCTGCATAGGGATGGGGTGGCAGAAGAAACGCATCTTGTGACTGATATTGGAGGAAAGCAGACGGCGAAGATTATGTTTTTTAATGGACTTAGCCGAACCAGAACAAATGGAGATATTGAATATTTATATAATCCTTACATACAGGATAATTTGGCATTTTCACTTCAAATGCAGCTTGCCTGTGAGCGGATGTATCCGGGCTTTGCCAGACATATTTATTTGAGGGGATATCGCTATAATTTACATCTACTTCCAAAATCTTTACTGATTGAGGCGGGGGCTCAAACTAATACAGTAGAAGAAATGAGAAATGCAATGGAAGTACTTGCGGTGACTCTGCAGAATGTATTGATAGGATAGAAAACAGAAAAAGAACATATGTTTGCAAAATAGAGAAAAAGATATTGAAAAGTAATTGAGATTCGTGATAATATAAAGAAGTATGCCATGAGGCAGTCTGTGTCTGATGGAATAAGATCAAATTTCTGAAAAGATACAGGAAGCAAGAGAAGGAGAGAGAATATGGCGAATAAAAATACATATGATGCAGATAGTATTGCGGTATTGGAAGGACTGGAGGCGGTTCGTAAAAGACCGGGTATGTATATAGGAAGTGTATCTACAAAAGGATTGAATCATTTGATTTATGAAATTGTAGACAATGCAGTGGATGAGCATCTTGCCGGATACTGTTCTGAGATTCATGTGACATTGGAGAAGGATGGGTCCGCAACGGTTGAAGATAATGGACGAGGCGTACCGGTGGGGATGCATCAAAAGGGAGTTTCAGCAGCGAGACTTGTATACACAACATTGCATGCAGGAGGAAAGTTTGACGATTCGGCGTATAAAACAAGCGGAGGTCTTCACGGAGTTGGATCTTCCGTTGTGAATGCATTGTCGACCCATATGGATGTGTGGATCAGTAGAGAAGGGGCAATCCATCATGATGCATATGAGAGAGGTATCCCTACAATTGAATTGGAGAATGGATTACTTCCAGTTGTCGGAAAGACGAGAAAAACAGGAACTAAGGTGAATTTTTTGCCAGATAATACAATCTTTGAAAAGACGAAATTCCGCGCAGAAGAAGTAAAGAGTCGTATGCATGAGACAGCATATTTGAACCCAAATCTTACAATTGTCTTTGATGATAAACGTCCGGGAAGTGAAGAACACGTTGAATATCATGAACCAGATGGAATTATAGGCTTTATCCGTGATCTGAATAAAAAGAAAGAAGTACTTCATGATCCGATTTATTTCAAAGGAGAAGCGGATGGGATTGAAGTGGAGGCTGTTATTCAATATGTAAATGAGTTTCATGAAAATGTACTTGGTTTTTGTAATAATATTTATAATTCAGAAGGTGGTACACATCTGACTGGATTTAAGACAACTTTTACAACAGTGATGAATCAGTATGCACGTGAACTTGGAATATTGAAAGAAAAGGATGCGAATTTTACAGGAGCAGATATTCGTAATGGTATGACTGCAATTGTATCGATCAAGCATCCGGACCCGCGTTTCGAGGGACAGACAAAGACGAAACTTGATAATCCAGATGCAGCAAAAGCAACTGGCAAAGTGACAGGAGATGAGATTGTCCTGTATTTTGACCGTAACCTGGAAACATTAAAGACAGTATTATCCAGTGCAGAAAAGGCAGCGAAGATTCGTAAGACAGAAGAAAAAGCAAAGACGAATCTTTTGACAAAACAGAAGTATTCATTTGACAGTAACGGAAAGCTGGCGAATTGCGAGAGTCGTGATCCGAAGAAGTGTGAAATATTTATCGTTGAGGGAGATTCGGCAGGTGGTTCGGCAAAGACTGCCAGAAACAGAAATTATCAGGCAATCCTGCCAATCCGCGGTAAGATTTTAAATGTCGAAAAGGCGAGTATTGATAAAGTGCTGGCTAATGCAGAGATAAAAACAATGATCAATGCATTTGGATGTGGATTCTCAGAAGGATACGGCAATGATTTTGATATTACTAAATTGCGATACGACAAGATTATTATTATGGCTGATGCCGATGTAGATGGAGCGCATATTTCTACATTATTATTAACACTGTTTTATCGCTTTATGCCAGAATTGATTTATGAAGGACATGTGTATATTGCGATGCCGCCTCTTTATAAGGCAATGCCGAAGAAGGGGGAGGAAGAGTATTTATATGATGATGCTGCCCTTGAACGTTATCGCAAAACTCATGAGGGTGGATTTACATTGCAGCGATATAAAGGTCTTGGAGAGATGGATGCCCAGCAACTTTGGGAGACAACATTGGATCCGGAAACAAGACTTTTGAAATTAGTAGAAATTGAAGATGCACGTATGGCATCCAGTGTTACAGAGATGTTGATGGGAACAGAAGTGCCACCGCGCAGGGCATTTATTTATGAAAATGCAACGGAAGCAGAACTGGATATCTAAGATGCTGGAAGGAGAAAAATATGAGCAATAATGAATCACAGATTATCAGAACGGAATATTCTGATTTGATGAAGAAATCTTATATCGATTATGCCATGAGTGTAATTATTGCACGTGCATTGCCAGATGTAAGAGATGGTCTTAAGCCGGTACAGCGAAGAACATTGTATGATATGCATGAGCTGGGAATCCGCTATGATAAACCATATAGAAAATGTGCCCGTATCGTCGGAGATACAATGGGTAAATATCATCCACATGGAGATAGTTCCATTTATGATGCGCTTGTTGTAATGGCACAGGATTTCAAAAAAGGAATGGTTCTGGTAGACGGACATGGTAATTTTGGTTCCATTGAAGGTGATGGCGCCGCTGCAATGCGTTATACAGAAGCAAGACTTACTAAATTTACGCAGGAAGCGTATTTGTCAGATTTGGATAAAAATGTTATTGATTTTGGACCAAACTTTGATGAGACAGAGAAAGAACCATTGGTACTTCCGGCACGTGTTCCTAATTTGTTGATCAATGGTGCGGAAGGAATTGCGGTCGGTATGGCAACAAGTATTCCTACACATAATCTGGCGGAAGTAGTAGATGCGGTAAAAGCATATATGAAAAATGATGCGATTACTACAAAGCAATTGATGAAGTATGTGAAGGGACCTGATTTTCCGACAGGAGGAATTGTTGTAAATAAGGATGATCTACTTTCAATTTATGAATCAGGACAAGGAAAAATCAAGATTCGCGGTAAGGTAGAAGTCGAAGATTTAAAAGGTGGAAAGAAACAGCTTGTTATTACTGAGATTCCATACACAATGATTGGTTCTGGAATTTCTAAATTTTTAAATGATGTGGCGAATCTGGTAGAGACGAAAAAAACAACAGATATTGTAGATATTTCAAACCAGTCTTCAAAAGAGGGGATTCGAATTGTACTGGAATTGAAGCGTGGTGCGGATGTAGAGAATCTGAAAAACATGCTATACAAGAAAACACGCCTGGAAGATACATTTGGAGTAAATATGCTGGCTGTAGCAGACGGGCGGCCGGAAACACTGGGGCTTAAAAAAATCATCGAATATCATGTCGATTTTCAGTTTGAGGTGACAACACGTAAATATAAGACATTACTTGCAAAAGAACAGGAAAAACGAGAAGTTCAGGAAGGGCTGATAAAAGCTTGTGATGTGATCGATCTTATTATCGAAATATTGAGAGGCAGTAAGTCTGTGAAAGATGCAAAAGCCTGTCTGGTAAACGGCGTGACAGATAATATCAAATTTAAATCAAACATTTCTAAAAAGATGGCAGCAATGCTTAGATTTACAGAACGTCAGGCAACGGCAATTCTTGAAATGCGTCTGTATAAATTAATAGGACTTGAAATTGAAGCGCTTCAAAAAGAACACGAGATAACAGTGGCAAATATTAAAAGATATGAAGATATTTTAAATAATTATGATTCTATGTCAGAAGTTATCATAGGCGAATTGGATAACTTTAAAAAGGAATATGGAAGAAAACGCCGCACGGTTGTAGAGAATGCTGAGGAAGCTGTATTTGAAGAAAAGAAAATCGAGGAACAAGAAGTTGTATTTTTGATGGACCGATTTGGATATTCTAAGACGGTTGATGTCAGTGTTTATGAGCGTAACAAAGAAGCTGCGGACAAAGAAAGCAAGTATGTTGTGCATTGTATGAATACCGGGAAGATTTGTTTCTTTACAGACGCAGGGCGAATGCATCAGGTGAAAGTGCTTGATCTTCCATATGGAAAATTCAGAGATAAGGGAACCCCGATTGATAATCTGACAAATTATTCGAGTGCGGAAGAACAGATTATTATGGTATGTGATGCAGAACAGATGAGATTTGTAAAATTGCTGTTTGCGACAAAGCAGGGGATGCTCAAACAGGTGGATGGAAGTGAATTCCAGGTTGCAAAACGTACAATTGCAGCAACAAAGCTTCAGGAAGATGATGAATTACTAAGTGTACAGGTTGTAACAGACAATCAGTGTGTGGTACTGCAGACGAAGAACGGATATTTCTTGAAATTTTCTGCTGCAGATGTTCCGGAAAAGAAAAAAGGAGCTGTGGGAGTGAGAGGTATCCGTTTGCAGAAGAATGATGAGATGGAACATGTTTATTTATATGAAGATGGTATAGAGACAAAGATTCAGTACAATGAAAAAGAAGTGACATTAAATCGTTTAAAACTCGCAAAAAGAGATGGAGTTGGTACAAAGTATCGTGGATAAACGCTTCGCGAGAATCACGCGCCAAGTCTCGCGGCTGCTCGGCTTGAATGTTCACGGTACTTGTGACTAGTAACAAATTTAAAATAAAATTTAAAATTTAAAATAAAATGCAAACCCTCTTGCATTGTAGAGTGAAAAGTGTTATAGTAAACAATAGTTACATAAAGGATTTGGCAGAAGAGTGGACGGAAGTTCACTCTTCTTTATTGCATTGTGAGAAAGGAAGTATAACGTGTCAAGAAGAGAACAATACGAACAACAGACAGAAGAACTTTTAGAACCAATCGTTACCGGACATGGATTTGAACTGGTGGATGTGGAATATGTAAAGGAAGCGGGAACATGGTATCTGCGAGCTTATATTGATAAGCCAGGCGGAATCACAGTAGATGATTGTGAGGTTGTAAGCCGTCAGTTTTCGGATATTCTGGATGAGAAAGACTATATTGAAGATGCTTATATTTTTGAAGTGAGTTCTCCGGGACTTGGTCGTCCGTTAAAAAAGGAGAAAGATTTTAAGAGAAGCATGGGAGAGGAAGTCGAGATTCGTACATATCGGGCAATTGACCGTCAGAAGGAATTTACAGGTATTCTGAAAGCATATGATAATGATACCGTAACAATTGCTTACGAAGATGACACGGAGCAGGTATTTAATAAAAGTGATATCGCTTTGATCCGTCTTGCTCTGGATTTTTAAACAATAAAATTGAGTAGTAACAGGAAATTGAAAAAATAGAAATGAAATTTTATGAATTTAGGAGGAATGAATAATGAACACAGAATTACTGGAAGCCTTGACAATTTTGGAAGAAGAAAAAAATATCAGTAAAGATACTATGATGGACGCAATCGAAAATTCATTGATCAGCGCTTGCAAAAACCATTTTGGAACATCTGATAACATCAAAATTATTATGAATCGTGAAACATGTGATTATTCTGTATATGCAGAGAAAGAAGTTGTAGAGGAAGTATTTGATCCTGCAATCGAGATCAGTCTGGAAGATGCTGAAAAGCTGGATTCATCTTTGCATATTGGAGATATCGCTCAAATTCCTGTAGAATCAAAATCATTTGGACGTATTGCAACACAGAATGCAAAGAACCTGATTTTACAGAAAATCAGAGAAGAGGAACGAAAAGTAGTATTTGATCAGTATTTTGCAAAAGAAAAAGATATCGTAACAGGTATTGTTCAGCGTTATGTAGGCAAGAATATCAGCATCAACCTTGGTAAAGCAGATGCAATGCTGACAGAGAATGAACAGGTAAAAGGTGAAAAGTTTGAGCCAACAGAGAGAATTAAACTTTATATTGTAGAGGTTAAGAATACAACAAAGGGACCGAAGATTCTTGTATCAAGAACACATCCGGAACTTGTAAAACGTTTGTTTGAAGCAGAAGTTGCAGAAGTAAAAGACGGAACAGTAGAGATTAAGAGTATTGCACGTGAAGCAGGTTCTCGTACAAAGATGGCAGTATGGTCTAATGATGAAAATGTGGATCCTGTAGGAGCATGTGTCGGAATGAATGGAGCACGTGTGAATGCTGTTGTAAATGAACTTCGTGGAGAAAAAATTGATATTATTAACTGGAGTGACAATCCGGCATTATTAATTGAAAATGCTTTGAGTCCTGCAAAGGTTATTTCAGTTATGGCTGACCCGGATGAGAAAACAGCAAGCGTGATCGTACCAGATTACCAGCTTTCACTTGCAATTGGTAAAGAAGGACAGAATGCAAGACTTGCAGCTCGTCTTACAGGATATAAGATTGATATTAAGAGTGAAACACAGGCAATCGAAGCAGGAGAACTTCCGGAAGATTACATGGATCAGATGAACAACATGGAAGAAGATGAAGAGGGATATGTAGGAGAGTACGAGACAGATGCAGAAGATGCAGATGCTCAGTATGATAATACAGAAGACGATGTAGAAGAATTCGAATTTGTAGAAACAGAAGAATAATTCATATTCATCTTTGGAAGGAGATAAGATAGTTGACGACAAAGCGAAAGATACCAATGCGAAAATGTGTTGGCTGTGGCGAAATGAAACCGAAGAAAGAATTGATGCGTGTTTTAAGAACAGAGGAGAATGAATTTGTTCTGGACACAACCGGCAAGAAGAATGGACGTGGCGCATATCTGTGCCTGTCAAAAGATTGTTTTGAAAAGGCAGTAAAGAGCAAAGGGCTTGAGCGGTCTTTCAAACAGGCAATTCCGACAGAGGTGTACGATCGTCTGGAAAAGGAGATGAGTGAACTTGAAACCAGATAAGATATTGTCTCTGATAGGACTTGCAACAAAGGCAGGAAGATGCGTGAGTGGAGAATTTATGACAGAACGAGAAACAAAGTGTGGGCGTGCCGCACTTGTGATCGTAGCAGAAGATTCATCTGATAATACAAAAAAGAAGTTTCAGGATATGTGTGAATTTTATAAGGTTCCAATTTATTTTTACGGAGATAAAGATACCTTAGGGCATGCAATGGGAAAAGAATTCCGTGCATCTCTGGCAATATTGGATGAAGGATTTGCAAAAGGAATTCAAAAACAATTTGAAACAGTCAACAAGTAATTGCATAAAGGAGGTAGTTTATAATATGACAAAATTGAGAGTACATGAGTTAGCAAAAGAGTTAGGAATGGACAACAAAGAGTTATTAGATATTCTTGCAAAGAAAAAAGTGGAAGTGAAAAGCCATATGAGTACTTTGGAAGAGCAGGTTACAGATACAATCCGTAGCGAGTATGCAAAGAAAAAAACTGAGAATACAGAGGATGGAGCTCCGAAAAAGAAAACAATCGTACAGGTATTCCGTCCACAGAATTCTAAGAGTGGAAAAATGCAGAATGGAAACCGTCAGGGACAGCGTCCACAGAATGGAAACCGCCAGGGACAGCGCCCACAGAATGAAAACAGAACTGCAAAACCTGCAAATCAGGGGCAGAATACACAGGGAGCGGCTGCAGCAGCAAAACCACAGTCAAACGGCGTAAACGGATCACGTCCACAGAATGCGGAACAGGGTCAGAGAAGAAATGACAGACCTCAAGGCGGACGTTTTAACAATAATGACAGAAACGATAGAAATGATCGTGGCGGACGCTTTAATAACAATGACAGAAACGATAGAAACGATCGTGGCGGACGCTTTAACAATAACGACAGAAACGATAGAAATGATCGTGGCGGACGTTTTAACAATAATGACAGAAACGATAGAAATGATCGTGGCGGACGCTTTAATAACAATGACAGAAATGATAGAAGCGACAGAAACGACAGAGGTAATTCACGTCCACAGGGAAGACAGGGACAGGGACGCAGAGAAGATCGTGATTCTATTCCGGCACCAATGGTAGAGCAGCAGAAAACTCAGAGAAATAAAGCAAAAGACAAAGAGAAAGATTACAAGAAGAAAGAGCTTCGTGACGGAGAATTTGAGAATAAAGGCAAAAAAGGTAAAAAGCAGAAACAGGTAGCTGAAGTGAAAAAACCTCAGAAACCACAGCCGAAGCCGGTTGAGGTGGAAGAAGAAATTAAACAGATTACAATTCCTGAAGTCCTTACAATCCAGGAACTTGCTGATAAGATGAAGATTGTTCCATCTGTAATTATTAAAAAGTTGTTTATGCAGGGCAAGATCGTAACAGTAAACCAGGAAATTGATTATGAGACAGCAGAAGAAATCGCAATGGAATTCGATGTTCTTTGTGAGAAAGAAGTGGTTGTCGATGTGATCGAAGAACTTTTGAAAGAAGACGAAGAGGACGAAGCAGATATGGTGAAACGTCCTCCGGTTGTCTGTGTCATGGGTCACGTTGACCATGGTAAAACATCATTGCTTGATGCAATCCGTCATTCGAATGTGATCGATCGTGAGGCCGGTGGTATTACACAGCATATCGGTGCATCTGTTGTAGAAATCGATGGAGAAAAAATCACATTCCTGGATACACCTGGACATGAAGCATTTACAGCTATGCGTATGCGTGGTGCAAGTTCTACAGATATCGCAATCCTTGTAGTAGCTGCAGATGATGGTGTTATGCCACAGACAGTAGAGGCTATCAACCATGCAAAGGCTGCCGGAATTGAAATTATTGTTGCAATTAACAAGATTGATAAACCAAGTGCTAACGTGGAACGTGTAAAACAGGAATTAACAGAGTATGAATTGATTCCGGAAGACTGGGGCGGAAGTACAATTTTTGTACCAGTATCAGCACATACAAAAGAAGGAATCAAAGAATTACTTGAGATGGTTCTTTTAACAGCAGAAGTTATGGAGTTAAAAGCAAATCCAAATCGTGCAGCAAGAGGTCTTGTTATTGAAGCTCAGTTGGATAAAGGAAAAGGATCTGTTGCAACTGTACTTGTACAGAAAGGTACTCTGCATGTTGGAGATGCAATCGCAGCCGGTTCTGCACATGGTAAAGTACGTGCAATGATGGATGACAAAGGCCGTCGCGTGAAAGAAGCAGGACCTTCACAGCCAGTTGAGATTCTTGGTCTTAATGACGTGCCAAATGCCGGAGAAGTATTTGTAGGATGTGAAACAGAAAAAGCTGCAAGAAACTTTGCCGAGACATTTATCGCACAGAATAAAGCAAAACTTCTCGAAGATACAAAAAGTAAGATGTCTTTGGATGATCTGTTCACACAGATTCAGGAAGGCAATTTGAAAGAATTGAACATTGTCGTAAAAGCGGATGTTCAGGGTTCTGTAGAGGCAATGAAACAGAGCTTGCTTAAGCTTTCTAATGATGAAGTAGTGATTAAGATTATCCATGGCGGTGTTGGTGCGATCAATGAATCAGACGTAACATTGGCATCTGCATCGAATGCAATTATTATCGGATTTAACGTTCGTCCGGATGCGACAGCAAAAGACATTGCAGACCGTGAAGGCGTTGACCTGAGATTGTATCGTGTTATTTATAGTGCGATTGAAGATGTGGAAGCAGCTATGAAAGGTATGCTTGATCCGGTATTTGAAGAAAAAGTACTTGGTCACGCAGAAGTGCGTCAGACATTTAAAGCATCTGGTGTTGGTACAATTGCTGGTTCTTATGTACAGGATGGTATATTTGAGCGTAACTGTTCAGTGCGTCTGACTCGTGATGGCATTGTAATCTTTGATGGACCTCTTGCATCACTGAAACGTTTTAAAGATGATGTAAAAGAAGTAAAAGCCGGATATGAGTGTGGATTTGTATTTGAAAACTACAATGACATTAAAGAGGGCGACCTTGTAGAAGCATACAAGATGGTTGAAGTAGAAAGAAAATAATTTTAAAATACTGCTCCGGACAGAATCTGTTCGGGGCAGAACGTATAAGGAGCGATGAAACATGAGAAAGAACAGTATAAAAAATACAAGAGTGAACGCAGAAGTTCATCATGAATTAAGTAATATACTGCGTGGCGGGATTAAAGATCCACGAGTTGCACCGATGACATCCGTTGTAGCGGTTGAAGTAGCTCCGGATTTAAAGACCTGCAAGGCATATATCAGCGTGCTGGGAGATGAAAAAGCTCAGGAAGATACATTGAAGGGTTTGCAGAGCGCGGAAGGATATATCCGTCGTGAACTTGCAAGAACGATCAATATGAGAAATACTCCGGAAATTACATTTATTTTAGACCAGTCCATTGAATATGGAGTAAACATGAGTAAGATGATAGATGATTTGACAAAAAAAGGTGAGGAATAAACATGAGTATTGTTTTATCTGAAATTTTAGCGGAAAAGCAGACGGTTGCTCTCGGTGGACACATACGTCCGGACGGAGATTGTGTCGGATCTGTAATGGGGCTATATCTTTATTTGCAGGAAGAATATCCAGAGCTGCAGATTGATGTATATCTGGAAAATTTAGCAGATCGTTTTCTTTTTATTCAGGATACAGATAAAATTCATAGTGAAATTGATGATTCAAAGGTTTATGATCTTTTTATTTGTATGGATTGTGGAGACAAAGAACGATTAGGGTTTTCTGCACCACTTTTTGAGAGTGCAAAGATGACGGCATGTATCGATCATCATGTAAGCAATGAAGCGTTTGCAGATTATAATGAGATAATTCCGGATGCAAGCTCGACATCTGAATTAGTTTATCGATTGATAGACAAAGATAAAATCAGTTTGCATTGCGCGGAAGCACTTTATATGGGAATTGCCCATGATACCGGAGTGTTCCAATATTCCTGTACAGCACCGGAAACAATGGAGGCGGCAGCAGAATTGCTTCGTAAAGGCGTAAATGGAAGTGATATCATTGATAAGACATTTTATGAAAAGACATATGTACAAAATCAAATCCTCGGGAAAGCATTGCTTGAGAGTATGATGGTATTAGATAAGAAATGTATTTTTTCTTATGTATCAAAAAGAGATATGGAATTTTTCAATGCAGTGCCATCGGATTTGGAAGGGATTGTAAGTCAGCTTCGGTACACCACAGGGATAGAAGTGGCAATTTTTATGTATGAGACAGGATATCAGGAATATAAGGTGAGTCTTCGCTCAAAAGATGCTGTTGATGTTAGCAAAATCGCAAAATACTTTGGCGGTGGCGGACATGTTAAAGCGGCAGGCTGTACGATGAAAGGTACAGTGCATGATGTAGTAAATAATCTTATGAAAGAAATTGACATACAGTTAAAAGCAATTGGCGTAAAGGAATAGGCTTCATGATAAACGGAATTCTGAATATATACAAAGAAAAAGGCTATACATCCCATGATGTAGTAGCAAAGCTTAGAGGAATCGTAGGGCAAAAAAAGATCGGTCATACAGGAACGCTTGATCCGGATGCGGAAGGTGTATTGCCGGTATGTCTTGGTAGAGCAACAAAGCTTTGCGATATGCTGACTGACAAAAATAAAACATACGAGACAATACTGCTTTTGGGAAAGACGACGGATACACAGGATATTTCGGGAGAAGTATTAAAAATAGGAGATACATCTGCACTGACAGAAGAACAAGTGAAAAATTGCATTTGTGGGTATATCGGTGAGTATGATCAGCTTCCACCAATGTATTCGGCCTTGAAGGTGAATGGAAAAAAATTATATGAATTGGCTCGTGAAGGGAAAGAAGTAGAACGTAAAACAAGAAAAGTTCAGATTTTGGATATTCAAATCAAGGAAGTGAAATTACCACGTGTAAGGATGGAAGTGAGTTGCTCGAAAGGAACTTATATCAGGACACTTTGTCATGATATAGGTGAAGATTTGGGCTGCGGTGGTTGTATGGAACAACTGCTTCGTACACGTGTGAGCTGTTTTAACTTAAAAGATAGTTTGAAACTTGATGAAGTCAGAGCGTATCGCGAACAAGAAAAATTTGCAGAAATATTGATTCCGATTGATGAGATGTTTTCGGATAAAAAAGCAGCTATTGTAATGAAAAAGTTTGAAGCACTTGCATACAATGGAAATGAATTGAAAATGTCTATGATAAAATTAAAAGAAGAACCAAAGGCAGCAGAATTTGTTGAAGGGGAACAAATAAGATTATATGATCAGGCACAACATTTCATCGGCATTTTTGTTTATCATGAAAATGAACGAAAATTCGTGGTAGAAAAGATGTTTTTGGATCAGGAGGAATTAAAAAAGTAGCATGCAGTATATAACAGACATAAATGCATATCAAAGCGAAAAAAAATCTGCAATAACTTTGGGAAAGTTTGATTGCCTTCATCGTGGACATCAAAAGTTGATCAGACGTGTCAAGGAGTTGGCATCCGAAGAAATTCAAAGTGTAGTTTGCGCATTTGATATGGGAAGAAATTCTTTACTCACCAAAGAGGAGAGAAAAGAACGACTGGAACAAGAAGTGGATTGCTTTATCGCATGTCCGTTTACAAAAGAAATCCGGGAAATGGAAGCAGAACAGTTTATCTTGCAGATTCTTGCTGAAAAATTTCATGCAGCAATAGTTGTTGTCGGAGAAGATTTTCAATTTGGACATAAGAAACGCGGTGATGTGGTAATGCTGGAAAAATATGCATCACAATGTGGATATCAGCTGGAAGTAATCAAAAAAGAAATGTATGAGGGCAGAGAAATCAGCAGTACGTATGTAAGAGAAGCACTTGCAGAAGGAAATGTGACGTTAGCCAATAATCTTCTTGGATACTTATACGGAACCGAGGGTGTTGTGGAGTACGGACACCAGTTGGGGAGAACATTGGGATTTCCCACAATGAATATTGCATGGGACGAACATAAGATCGCACCAAAGTTTGGTGTGTATGCATGCGAGATTGAAATTGACGGTGCGAGATATTATGGAATTGGTAATGTAGGGATTAAACCGACAGTGGAAAATGAACCTCATTTGTTGACGGAAGTGTATGTGTTTGATTATTCTGGAGATACTTATGGAAAATATGTAAAGGTATGGTTTCATGAGTTTGAACGGCCAGAGACAAAGTTTGCATCAATTGATGAATTGAAAGCACGCGTAGATAAAGATATTTTGTATGGAAAAAACTTCTTTACAAAATAAGAGAGTTATGTTATATTTAATAACTGTGAGCCGATGTTCGGTAATTGGATGACTCCAACCGTTACTTAATGTCAGGCGGTCATAAAAGATATTTATCAGGAGGAAAAGAACATGATTTCTAAAGAAAAGAAACAGGCAATTATTGCAGAGTATGGAAGATGCGAAGGAGATACAGGATCTCCGGAAGTACAGGTAGCTATCTTGACAGCAAGAATCAACGAGCTGACAGATCACTTCAAAGCTAATCCAAAAGATCACCACTCAAGAAGAGGTCTTTTGAAAATGGTTGGACAGAGAAGAGGACTTCTTGCATACTTAAAGAAAATTGATATCGAAAGATATCGTGCTTTGATCGAGAAACTTGGATTAAGAAAATAATTTTAGTTGCTCAAAAGCCTAAGAGATAACGAAAAGTCTGGTATGAGAAAAATCATATCAGGCTTTTTCTTTGCCCTTGCGTAAGCAATGGACCTATGTTATAATATAAAAGATTGCGGGCAGGAGATGGATTCCCGAGACCACTGAAAAGTGTAAGAATGTTTTCTTGTTTTTTTCAGTAGTTTCGGACACTTCTGCTGACAACGAAGGAAAAAGCGGAAGAGTGGATTATAGATGAGACACTTTTCAGAAAGATAAAACAAAAAGGAGAACAAACATGTATAAAAAGTTTGAAATGGAACTTGCCGGAAGAACTTTGAGAGTCGATGTAGATCGTGTTGCAAAACAGGCAAATGGAGCAGTTCTGATGCACTATGGAGATACGACTGTATTGTGTACAGCAACAGCTTCAGAGAAACCAAGAGATGGTATTGATTTCTTCCCATTAAGTGTTGAATATAACGAAAGAATGTATGCTGTGGGTAAGATTCCGGGTGGATTTAATAAACGAGAGGGAAAAGCATCTGAGAATGCAATTTTAACATGCCGTGTAATTGACCGTCCGATGCGTCCGTTATTCCCAAAAGATTACAGAAATGATGTAACACTGGAGAATCTGGTTATGTCAGTGGATCAGGATTGTAGTCCTGAACTTACAGCAATGCTCGGAGCTGCGATCGCAACAAGTATTTCTGATATTCCATTTGATGGACCGATTTCTACAACACAGGTTGGTTTAGTTGATGGAGAATTTGTATTTAATCCAACAGCAGCACAGAAAGCCGTATCAGATCTTGCTCTTACAGTTGCATCTACAAAAGAGAAAGTAATCATGATCGAAGCTGGTGCAAATGAAGTGCCCGAAGATAAAATGATCGAGGCTATTTTTGCTGCACACGAGATGAACCAGAAAGTTATCGCATTTATCGATACAATCGTTGCAGAGTGTGGAAAAGAAAAACATGCATATGAGAGCTGTGCAGTTCCGGAAGAATTGTTTACTGCAATTAAGGAGATTGTTCCTCCAGCAGAGATGGAAGATGCGGTATTTACAGATGACAAACAGACAAGAGAAGAGAATATCCGTGTTATTACAGAAAAATTAGAAGAAGCATTTGCTGAGAATGAAGAATGGCTTGCAGTACTCGGAGAAGCTGTTTATCAGTACCAGAAGAAGACAGTTAGAAAGATGATCCTGAAAGATCATAAACGTCCGGATGGACGTGCGATCGACCAGATTCGTCCGCTGGCAGCAGAGGTAGATTTAATTCCTAGAGTACATGGTTCTGCAATGTTTACACGTGGACAGACACAGATCTGCACACTGACAACACTGGCACCATTGTCAGAAGCACAGAAATTAGATGGATTGGATGAAGCAGAGACTGCAAAGAGATATATGCATCATTATAATTTCCCATCATATTCTGTAGGAGAGACAAAACCATCAAGAGGACCTGGACGTCGTGAGATTGGACACGGAGCATTGGCTGAGAGAGCGTTAGTGCCTGTATTGCCAAGCGAAAGCGAATTCCCATATGCAATCCGTACAGTTTCAGAAACATTTGAATCAAACGGTTCTACTTCACAGGCTAGTATTTGTGCATCTAGTATGTCATTGATGACAGCCGGTGTACCAATCAAGGCTGCAGTAGCCGGTATTTCAGCAGGTCTTGTAACTGGTGAGACAGATGATGATTATCTGGTACTGACAGATATCCAGGGATTAGAAGATTTCTTTGGAGATATGGATTTCAAGGTTGCCGGAACACATAAAGGTATCACAGCAATCCAGATGGATATTAAGATCCATGGTCTGACAAGAGCAATCATTGAGGAAGCAATCGCAGCTACTAAGAAAGCAAGAACTTACATTTTGGATGAAGTTATGAATAAAGCAATTGCACAGCCAAGAGAAGAAGTAGGCACATATGCACCTAAGATTATGCAGATGCAGATTGACCCACAGAAGATTGGTGATGTAGTTGGACAGCGCGGAAAGACAATCAATGCAATTATTGAGCAGACAGGCGTGAAGATTGACATTACAGATGAAGGCGCTGTATCAATCTGTGGAACAGATAAAGAGAAGATGGAAGAAGCTGCAAAGATGATCCACATTATCGTAACAGATTATGAAGCAGGCCAGATTTTTGAAGGTAAAGTAACAAGCATCAAGGAGTTTGGAGCATTTGTTGAATTCGCTCCTGGAAAAGAAGGAATGGTTCACATTTCTAAGATTTCGAAAGAGAGAATCAACAAAGTAGAAGATGTTCTTAATATTGGTGATGTTGTAAAAGTTGTTTGCATGGGCAAAGACAAGATGGGAAGATTCAGCTTCAGCATGCGAGATGTAGCAGAATAATTTAATATAATAAGAATTTAGGCGAGGAACGTGTATGAACACAGACCTCGCCTGTTTTTTGCTGCAATATATATGATAAAAAAGTCCGGTAAATATTTTTTAGTCATAATTCTTCTGCCACTTCATATATTGTTTAAAGAGGTGGACAAGATGAGGGAAAATAAAAAAAGGCAACAAATATTAAATGTCCTGGCAAAGTCAATTCGAGCAATCATGGAAAATGAAGAATTAGATTTTGAAAAATTAGAAGAGATTCGTTTGCGTATTGACCAGCCATTGATTGTGGAGTATGAAAATGTAGAGATGGTACTGCCATCAAAAGCAAGAAACAAACATATTGTAACAAAAGAAGAAATTCGAGAGACAATGGATTATATTTGTAAATATTCGTTGTATGCATACGAACAGGAATTGAAACAGGGGTTTGTTACAATAGAGGGAGGACATCGGGCCGGCGTTATGGGAAAAGTGATATTAGAAAATAACAGAGTAAAAAATTTACAGTACATATCTTCTGTGAATATTCGTGTTGCACATGAAATAATCGGATGTGCAGATTCAATTATGCAGTATATAACAAAAAACAGAGAAGTATGTCATACGTTAATCATATCACCGCCGCGATGCGGGAAGACAACACTGATCAGAGATATCATTCGCCAGATATCCGATGGAAATCGATATGTTCGAGGATGTACAGTGGGGGTGGTAGATGAACGATCAGAATTAGGTGGATGCTATCTTGGCGTGGCACAGAATCATCTCGGAATGCGGACAGATATTTTGGATTGCTGTCCAAAAGCGGAAGGAATGATCATGTTGATCCGTTCAATGGCACCACATGTACTTGCAATTGATGAGATTGGAACGAGTGAAGATGTTCATGCAGTAGAATATGCAATGCAATGTGGATGTAAATTAATTGCAAGTGTACATGGAATGGATATGGAGGAAGCATCGCAAAAGCCAGTACTTGGAGATTTGATAAGAAAGCGTCGGTTTGAACGTTATGTTATTTTGGAAAACAGGCATCATCCAGGGGAAATCAAAACGATTTATGATGAGCGGGGGAGTTTGCTATGCAGCGGATTATAGGCGGCATACTGGTGATTGCTGCAACGAGCGGGATTGGTTTTTTGTACAGTAAAGAATTGCAAAATTATCTGGAAAAAATGTTGTATATCCGGCATTTGATTTATTTATTAAAGGGGGAATTAGAATATTGTGTTGCACCGATAGGTGAAGTGTTTGGGAAAATTGCACAGCGGGTAAAACAACCATACAAAAACTGGCTTTTAGCCATGCAAAAGCAGGTAGAAAACAGAGAGGCAGATGAATTTTTTACAATTTGGATGCGTACGATTGATCAATATTTGGGAGAATTAAGTCTAAAGCCGTCTCATTTAATTCAATTAAAAGAACTGGGATGCTATCTGGGACAAAATCACACAGCAGTAGAAAGCCGAAATCTGCAACTTTATATTGAACGACTTGAGCTGGAAATTGAGAAGATGAGAGAAGGAATTGAGACAAAAAGACGGATTGGAAGTTGTCTGGGAGTGATGGCAGGAATTTTTCTGGTAGTGATATTATTGTGATACGGAGGGACACCATGACGATCAATTTAATTTTTAAAATAGCGGCAGTTGGGATTCTGGTGTCTATTCTAAGCCAAGTGCTAAAGCATAGTGGCAGAGACGAGCAGGCATTTCTTGTAAGTTTTGCAGCACTTGTTCTTGTGCTTTCCTGGGTACTGCCGTATATTTATGACTTGTTTATTACGATGAAACAATTATTTGCATTATAAAATGGACGGAAGGTAAAGATAATTTTAGGAGTCGGGCAAAGCAAGGTGAAGGTATTATGAATATTGTTCAGATAGGAATTGTCGGAGTATTGGGTGTGCTGATGGCAGTTCAGTTTAAAAGTGGCAGATCAGAATATGGGATTTATATAAGCGTGGCAGTAAGTATTTTGATTTTTGCATGTATTGTAGAAAGATTGGCAATTTTTGTTGATGCAATTGAAGAAATCCGACAGTATTTGAATATGAATACAGCATACCTATATACATTGTTAAAGATGGTTGGAATTACATATATTGCAGAATTTTGCTCTAGCATTTGCAAAGATGCAGGGTATCAGACGATATCTGTACAAATAGAAATATTTAGTAAACTGACAATACTTGTCCTTGGTATACCGGTTCTGCTTACGTTGTTAGAGACAATACAGGAGTTCCTTTCATGAGAAACAAAAGGGGATATTTGATACTATTATTTTTATTTATCTGTGTGAATATGTGTTTTTATGTAAGAGCTGCCGAAACTGAAAAAAATCAAAGCGATATACTACAGGAAGAAATAAAAAATAAGATTTTAGGAGAAGTGGATTTTTCTGAAATAAATCAAAATCTGAAGTTATTATTTCCGAACGAAAAAGTTCATTTTCAGGATATAGTGGAAACATTGATGCAAGGAAATCTTCAAGAAACAGGAATAAAGATACTTTCGTATGTGAAAGACCAGATTAGTTATGAATTCCGTACAAATAAAACAAATTTGGTACATATTCTTTTTATTGCAATTATAGCAGCGGTATTTACAAATTTTTCAAACGCATTGCAAAATAAACAAGTGGGGGAGATTAGTTTTTATATTTTATATATGCTTTTGATCACAATGAGTTTGAACTCATTTCGGATTGCAATATCTGGTATAGAAGAAAAAATGGAAAATATTCTGGAATTTATGAAAGTACTCTGTCCGGGATATCTTTTGTCGGTAGTGTTTGCAGCAGGAAGCAGCAGTGCATTGATGTTTTACAATTTTATTTTGGTGCTGATCTATCTGGTAGAGATGGTGGTATTTCGCTTTTTGCTCCCAATCATAAATTTATATATTATGATTCAGGTAATGAACTATATGCTGGAAGAGGAGGTATTGTCAGAGTTTGCAGAGCTGGTAAAAAAAGGAATACAGTGGAGCCTGAAAAGTCTGATTGGTATTGTAATTGGAGTGAATGTTGTACAGGGGCTTCTAGGACCTGCGATGGATACACTTAAGAAGAGTGCATGGACAAAATCACTGACAGCAATTCCGGGGATTGGAAATACATTCGGAAGTGTGACGGATGTGATATTTGGAACAGCAGTGTTGATTAAAAACGGAATAGGAATGGCAGGGGCGATAGTGATTGTTGGGATTTGTCTTGTGCCGATCATCCAGACAGCACTCTTGACTTTTTTGTATAAGCTTGTTGCGGCAATGATACAGCCGATATCTGATTCGAGGATCACAGGTTGTATCAGCAGCGTAAGCGAGGGATATGAATTGCTGTTACAGATTATTCTAACTACAATGATACTGTTTTTGATTACGATTGCTGTAGTGGCAGCAGCTGCCACCTGAGGGGTGAAAAGAGAATGGATTTGCTCTATGAATGGATTCAGAATCTGGTCTGTTACCTGGTTATATTTACTGCTGTTTTGGAAGTGTTGCCGGGAAAAGAGTATAAAAAATATATTCAGTTTTTTGCAGGTCTTGTACTTATCCTGCTTTTGGTAACACCAATTTTAAAAGTGACAGGAATGGAACAAAATTTTTGGGAGATTTATAATAATCGAGAGTATGAGCAGGAGAAAAGAGAGTTGATAGAAAAAGATAATTATTTTGAAAATATAGATATTATGGATTTTCTTCCGGAGGATTGGGAAAATGGAGAGGAAATGGAGACAGATTCTGGAACAATGGAAAGATAATTTAAGTAAAAAAAACCAGTTGCTGCTGATATTTCTTGTAGGACTTTTACTATTGGTTGTTGCATTTCCTGTATCAAAAAAAGATTCGAAAGCAGAGAAGACAATACAAGAGACAAGTTCTGCGAGAAATGTGCAGACAAATCTGGAAAATTACGAGGAGTATCTGGAAAAACGTCTGACAAATGCTTTGGAATCAGTAGATGGGGTTGGAAGAACAGAAATTGTTATTACCTTAAAATCATCCGGGCAGAAAATCGTGGAAAAAGATCAAAGCATAAACAATCAGTCTGACTCAAACACAAATGAGGCGGGAATAACAAATAGTTCTGAATCAAAAAGTTCAGATGGAACCAGTATTTATGAGCGTCAGTCAGATGGGACGGAAATTCCATATGTGAGCAAGGAACTGACTCCGGAAATAGCAGGAGTGCTTGTTGTGGCAGATGGTGGAGATAATGCTGTTGTAGTGAAGAATATTACAGACGCAATCCGGGCATTATTTGGAGTGGAAGCGCATAAGATTAAAATAATGAAACGGACAGATACATAAAGGAGGTTTTTACATGAAACAAATATTCAAAAAGAACCAAATTATTATTACTACGCTGGCTGTTATGATCGCAATTGCCGGATATTTGAATTATTCAGGGAAACTATTTGGAGAAACGAAAAGTGGAACGGAAGAGACAAATGCAGATATGGCAAATAAGGAACTTTTGGATATTTCAGAGGATGATCTTGGAAACAATGAAATCGCAAGCAATGATTCGGATGTGGAAGGAACTCCGGGCGAGGCAGTTTTGACAAGTGGAAGCATGGAGTCCACTGTGGCACAGGCTAAAATATCACGAGAACAAGTGCGCTCAGAAAATAAAGAGATGCTGCAGTCGATCATTGACAGTACTACAGTCAGTGAAGAAGAAAAACAAGATGCAATCGCACAGATGCTGAAAATGACGGAATTATCGGAACAGGAGATGGCGATAGAAACATTGATGTCATCAAAAGGTTTTTCGGATGCAGTCGTTAATCTTACAGAAGATTCGGCAGATATTGTTGTAAATGCGACTGAACTAACAGATGCAAATCGAGCTCAAATTGAAGATATTGTGACAAGAAAAACGGAAATAGCACCGGAAAATATTGTGATCAGTCCAATCCATGCAAATGAATAAAATCAAAATATAAAAGAGAAGTTGCTAAAAATCATATATCCACCCGAATTCTTAATGTAAAGCATTGCGGGGAAAAAAAGAATGTGATAAAATAAACTCCATATGCGATAATGTTTGATAGGAGATAATAATATGTCTGATTTTACAAATGAGATAAAGAAAAGAAGAACCTTTGCGATAATTTCTCATCCGGATGCAGGAAAGACAACACTTACAGAAAAATTCCTGTTATATGGAGGAGCAATTAACCAAGCAGGTTCAGTGAAAGGAAAAGCAACAGCTAAACATGCAGTTTCAGACTGGATGGAGATTGAAAAGGAAAGAGGTATTTCGGTTACTTCTTCGGTTTTACAGTTTAATTATGGTGGATATTGTATCAATATTCTGGATACACCTGGACATCAGGATTTCTCAGAAGATACGTACCGTACTTTGATGGCTGCGGATTCAGCAGTGATGGTAATTGATGCATCGAAAGGTGTTGAAGCACAGACGAGAAAACTGTTCAAGGTATGTGTAATGCGTCATATTCCAATCTTTACATTTATTAATAAGATGGATAGAGATGCGATGGATACATTTGAACTCTTGGATGACATTGAAAAAGAGTTGGGGATTGCAACTTGCCCTGTAAACTGGCCAATTGGTTCTGGAAAAGCGTTTAAAGGGGTATATGACCGCCAGAAAAATGAGGTGGAATTATTTTCAGATACGCAGAAGGGTACACGTATGGGAGAAGTCGAGATACTTGGTGCCGATGACCCGAGTCTTGATGAAATCCTTGGCGAAGAGGCGAAAAGTACCCTGGCAGATGAGATTGAATTGTTAGATGGTGCCGCAGCTGAATTCGATATGGAGCTTGTTTCAAAAGGAGAACTTTCACCGGTATTCTTTGGCTCTGCGCTTACAAACTTTGGTGTAGAGACATTTTTGAAACATTTCCTGGCAATGACAAGTTCTCCGCTTCCAAGAAAATCAGATCATGGGCTGATTGATCCGTTGGAAGAAAAAGATTTTTCTGCATTCGTATTTAAAATTCAGGCTAATATGAATAAGGCGCATCGTGACCGTATTGCATTTATGAGAATCTGTTCTGGTGAGTTTGATGCGGGAATGTCTGTATGTCATGTGCAGGGTGGAAAAGATATTCGTTTGTCTCAGCCACAACAGATGATGGCAAGTGAACGTAAAATGATTGAAAAAGCGTATGCCGGAGATATTATCGGTGTATTTGATCCGGGTATCTTTTCGATTGGAGATACATTGACAACGTCGAAAGAAAAATTTGCATATGAAGGAATTCCGACATTTGCACCGGAACATTTTGCAAGAGTGCGTCAGGTTGATACAATGAAACGTAAGCAGTTTGTAAAAGGTATTAATCAGATCGCTCAGGAAGGTGCGATCCAGATTTTCCAGGAATACAATACAGGAATGGAAGAAATTATCGTTGGAGTAGTTGGTGTCCTGCAGTTTGATGTATTGAAATATCGTTTGCAAAATGAATATAATGTGGAGATCAGACTGGAAAATCTGCCTTACGAATATATTCGATGGATTGAAAATGATGAAATTGATATGGCTAAATTGTCTGGTACTTCAGATATGAAGAAGATTAAAGATTTGAAAGACCGTCCATTATTGTTGTTTGTGCATGAATGGAGTATTCGTATGACATTGGAAAGAAACGAGGGACTGCAGCTTTCAGAATTTGGACGTTCTTAAAGAAAACAGACAAATTTCTTTGCAAATAGACTAATATTTGGTATAATACTTACAGATTGAACCATACAGGAGGTTTTGAAAAAATGGCGAAGGAAGAAAGAACTACTTATACAATACACAATGACAGCAGCAAAGGAGAAGTTAAGATTGCAGATGAAGTAGTAGCGATCATTGCAGCACTTGCAGCAACAGAAGTTGAAGGCGTTGCATCTATGGCAGGCAATATCACAAACGAACTGATCAGTAAGCTCGGCATGAAAAATTTGTCTAAAGGTGTGAAGGTTGACGTGCTGGAAGGTGTTGTGACAGTTTCACTGGCATTAAATCTGAAGTATAATTATAGCATTATGACTGTAACAGAGAAAGTGCAGGAGAAAGTAAAAGCAGCAATCGAGAATATGACAGGTCTGGAAGTAGCAGATATTAATATTCGTGTGGCTGGAGTTGAGATGGATAATCAGGAATAAAAATTTGATTATTCCAAGAAGCGGCGTAGTAAAAAGGATGTCGTACAGACATCCTTTTTCTTACCTGATGGTGTGATAAAAAGTTGTAAGAAGCTTTTTATGACCTGAATAACAATAAAGAAACATGAGAGAAGATGTGGAAAGGAGCTGTTATGAAAAGAACAGAACTTCGAGAGCATATATTTAAGATGCTTTTTCAGATAGAATTTAATGAGATGGATGAGATGCCGGAACATTTGCAATTGTATTTTGCAAGTCTGGAGAATGCGACAGAGCAGGATAAAGAATATATCGAGAATAAATATCATGCAGTTGTAGAGAAAGTTTCAGAGATCGATGATCTGATCAATGAAAAATGTGAAGGATGGAAAACAACTCGTATGAACAAAGTGGATCTTACGATTCTGCGACTGGCAGTATACGAGATCAAGTGGGACGAAGATGTTCCGACTGGAGTGGCGATTAACGAGGCAGTAGAACTCTCTAAGAGATTCAGTGGAGAAGAGGGTCCTGCTTTTGTAAATGGTGTGCTGGCTAAGATCGCAAACTAGTGTTAATCGGATAATAGCAGACATTAGGAGGCATAACATATGCGTAATGTTTATTCGGTTAAACAAGTTAATTCTTATGTGAAGAATATGTTTAGCCAGGATTTTATGCTGAATCACATATATGTAAAAGGAGAAGTATCGAATTGTAAATATCATACTTCTGGTCATATTTATTTTTCGCTGAAAGATGAGTCCGGAACGATAGCATGCGTTATGTTCGCAAGTGCAAGGTCGGGGCTTTCTTTTCGTATGCAGGAAGGGCAGAATGTAATCGTGCTTGGCTCTGTAAGCGTGTACGAGAGAGACGGAAAATATCAGCTTTACGCAAAAGAGATTATCCTGGACGGAGCAGGAGCGCTATATGAACGATTTGAGGCTTTGAAGAAAGAACTTGAGGAAATGGGGATGTTTGCTGCAGAGTATAAGCAGCCGATACCACGTTATGTGAAGCGTGTCGGTATTGTGACAGCACCGACAGGGGCAGCAGTGAGAGACATCATCAATATTTCTAAGCGAAGAAATCCTTATGTACAGTTGATTTTATATCCTGCACTTGTACAGGGAGAAGGTGCAGCTGCAAGTATTGTCCGTGGAATCCGGATGATGGAACAACAAAATGTAGATGTGATCATTGTCGGACGTGGAGGAGGCTCCATGGAAGATTTATGGGCATTTAATGAAGAAGCTGTGGCAAGAGCAATTTTCGAATGCACAATTCCGATTATTTCGGCCGTTGGACATGAGACAGATACATTGATATCGGATTATGTTGCCGATTTGAGGGCACCTACACCATCAGCTGCCGCAGAATTGGCGGTATACGAGCTTTCTTCGGTTCAGATAATGTGTGAAGAATATAAGAGAAGAATGTATCAACAGATAAGTCAGCGTATAGATTTTTCCAGACGGCAGACGGAACAGATGGCATTTCGATTAAAAGTAGCTCATCCACGTCAGAAATTGAATGAACAAAGACAATATCTGGCGGATTTGGACAGCCGTATGCGTATCAGAATGAATTCGGCATTGGAAGAGAGCAGACATAAACTGGCAATTTATATAGAGAAAATGAAAGGGCTGTCACCTCTCCAGAAATTAAATCAAGGATATGCATATGTAACTGATAAATCTGGGCGGACGGTGAGAAGCATTAAAGATACAAAGCAAGGAGAAGTACTTGATGTGTATGTGACAGATGGGCGTGTTCGTACACAGGTGATGGATATATATAAGGAGGAGTATGATGTTAGAAGAGAAGAAGGGTGAACAGAAAGAGACACAGATTCCTCTGGAAGAGTTATTTTCAAAATTAGAGGAAGTAGTTAAGAATCTGGAAAATCCGGAAAGCTCTTTGGAAGAATCATTTCAGTATTACAATGAGGGAATGCAGCTTTTGAAGAGATGTAACGAGACAATTGATTCTGTAGAGAAGAAAGTACTTGTTTTAGATGAAGAAGGAGAGACGTATGAATTTTAAAGAAGAACAAAGGAAAAGAATAGAGCAGATCGAAGCAATTCTAATGCGTTATCTTCCAAAACAAGAGGGAAAACAAAAAATCATTATGGAGGCCATGGAATATAGTTTGATGGCAGGAGGCAAGCGGTTACGCCCAATGCTGATGTGGGAGACATATCGTATGTTTTCAGGAACATCAGAAGCAATTTATCCGTTTATGGCAGCTATGGAGATGATTCATACATATTCTCTTGTACATGATGATCTGCCGGCAATGGACAATGATGAATATCGTAGAGGACGTAAGACAACACATGTTGTTTATGGTGAAGATATGGGAATCCTTGCAGGAGATGCGCTTTTGAATTATGCATTTGAGACAGCAGTTTCAGCATTTTCTATAGAGGGTGTAGATGCGGTAAATATAGGTCAGGCACTTCAAGTATTGGCTAAAAAAGCCGGAATTTATGGGATGATAGGCGGTCAGGTTGTAGATGTAAAGTGTACTGGCCAGAGCATTTCGGGAGATACACTGGATTTTATATACCGCTTGAAAACAGGTGCATTAATTGAAAGCTCAATGATGATCGGAGCAATTCTTGCAGGTGCATCAAAAGAAGAAATTGAGATTGTGGAGACAATAGCACAAAAAGTCGGGCTGGCATTTCAAATCCAGGATGACATTTTAGATGTTACAAGTACGGCAGAGGTGTTAGGAAAACCAATCCACAGCGATGAAAAAAATGAAAAGACAACGTATGTAACCTGGAAAGGAATTGAAGCTGCAAAAGCAGAGGTAAAACAGCTTTCCGAGGAAGCAGTTAAGGAATTGAAAAGGCTTGAGAGTACAGACGAATACTTGGAGCTGTTGCTCGAGTCATTAATATACAGGAAGAAATAAGGAGGAGTTCCTTATGGTTTTAGAAAAAATTCAAAAAGCAAATGACATTAAAAACTTAGAGCCAGAGGAATTGGAAGTATTAGCTAAGGAAATCAGGAGCTTCTTGATTGAAAAAATAAGCTGCACCGGGGGACATTTGGCATCAAATTTAGGTGTAGTAGAGCTTACGATGGCACTGCATCTCGCACTTGATTTTCCGGAAGATAAATTGATCTGGGATGTAGGACATCAGGCATATACGCATAAATTACTTACAGGACGCAAAGCTGGATTTGATGATCTGAGAAAATATGGTGGGATGAGCGGATTTCCAAAGCGCAAAGAAAGTGATTGTGATGCGTTTGATACCGGGCATAGTTCAACATCTATCTCAGCCGGACTTGGATATGTAGCAGCCAGAGATATCCAGAAACAGGATTATCATGTTGTGTCTGTTATCGGAGACGGATCATTGACCGGAGGAATGGCATATGAAGCTTTGAATAATGCTGCGCATGTAAAAAGTAATTTTATTATTGTTTTAAATGATAATAATATGTCCATTTCACCGAATGTGGGAGGCGTATCAAATTATTTGAGTGGACTTCGCACAGCAAATGCTTATACAGAGTTGAAGCGTGGCGTAGAAGATACGTTGAAAAAGATTCCTGTTAAGGGAGAAAAACTGGTTTCACAGATTAAAAAGACAAAGAGTGGATTGAAACAGTTTCTTGTGCCGGGAATGTTTTTTGAAGATATGGGGATTACGTATCTGGGACCGGTAGACGGACATGATGTAAGAAAACTTTATAAAGTATTTAGTGAAGCGAAACGATTGAATCATGCTGTGCTTGTACATGTTCTTACAAAAAAGGGGAAAGGTTATTTACCGGCAGAGGAAAATCCATCCCGGTTTCATGGAACCCCGCCATTTGTTATTGAAACAGGGGAAGCAAAGCAGACATCTGAAAAGGATTCTTATACAGACGTATTTTCAAAAGTAATAACAGATGTTGGAAAGAAAGATGAAAAGGTTGTAACGATTACAGCTGCAATGGCAGATGGAACAGGGCTAAACCGATTTGCAAAACATTTTCCGGATAGATTTTTTGATGTGGGAATAGCAGAGGAGCATGCACTGACATTTGCAGCAGGACTGGCGGCTGGTGGTATGAAGCCTGTTGTGGCATTGTATTCTTCATTTTTACAGCGTGCTTATGATCAGGCAATCCACGATGTCTGTCTTCAGAATCTTCCGGTTGTACTTGCCGTAGATCGTGCGGGTCTGGTTGGTAGTGACGGAGAAACGCATCAAGGACTTTTTGACTTGTCATTTTTAACAACGATTCCAAATATGACGATCATGTCTCCAAAAAATCGCTGGGAGATGGCTGATATGGTTCGTTATGCAATTGATTTTCAATATCCGATTGCACTTCGATATCCAAGAGGAGAAGCATACGAAGGGTTTAAAGAATTCCGAACGCCGATTGAATATGGTAAAAGTGAGATGTTGTATCAGGAATCTGAGATTGCAATTGTTTTTGTCGGACATATGGCGAAGTTGGCTAAAGACGTCAGAGAAGAATTGAAAAACAGAGGATATTCTTGTACGTTGGTCAATGCGAGATTTGTAAAGCCATTAGACAAAGAGATGCTCGTACAATTGGCTGCGAACCATCGTATATTTGTGACAATTGAAGAAAATGTCCTGTCCGGTGGATTTGGCCAGCAGGTATTGGATTGTGTGGAACGTGAAAGGTTAGATGTTTATGTGCACAGTTTTGGAATTCCGGATGATTATGTAGAGCATGGCAATGTAGATGTACTGCGAAAAGAAGTTGGTCTGGAGAAAACAAACATAGTTGAGAAAATTATTACAGATTATAATATAGCAAGGAATGAATAACATGAAGGAACGATTAGATGTATTATTAGTAAAACGGAATCTTGCAGAATCTCGTGAGAAGGCAAAAGCAATCATTATGTCCGGTAATGTTTTTGTTGAAGGACAGAGGGAAGACAAAGCTGGCACGACATTTCCGGAAGAAGTACAGATTGAAATCAAAGGGCATACACTTCCGTATGTAAGTCGTGGTGGATTAAAACTGGAAAAAGCAATGAAAGTTTTTGATGTTACGGTAGAAGGTAAGGTATGTACAGATGTTGGTTCTTCAACAGGAGGTTTTACAGATTGCATGCTGCAAAACGGGGCAGTAAAAGTATTTGCGATTGATGTGGGAAGAGGTCAGTTGGATTGGAAACTTCGTCAGGATGAACGGGTTGTATGTATGGAAAAAACAAATATCCGTTATGTTACTCCGGAAGACATAGGAGAGCCGATTGATTTTTCGTCCATTGATGTTTCATTTATATCATTGACAAAAGTATTGGAGCCGATTCGCAATTATTTAACACCGGATGGTGAGATTGTGGCTTTGATTAAACCTCAGTTTGAAGCGGGAAGAGAAAAAGTTGGAAAGAAAGGGGTAGTCAGAGAGCGAAGCACACACCACGAAGTGATTGAAAAGGTTGCACTGTATGCACACTCGATAGGATTTGAAATATTAAATATTGATTTTTCACCTATTAAAGGACCAGAAGGAAACATTGAATATTTGATTCATTTGAAAAAATGTCCAGATGGACAGCCGCCGGAAATCTCAGTAGATTTGTCTAGTGTTGTGGATCATGCATTCGAGGAACTGGCACGTTGAGGATAAGAACATGGATAGATTTTATGTGATTACAAATCAATTAAAAGATACAGACTATCGAATAACAAATGAAATTAAAGAATACATTGAAAAAAATGGAAAAACTTGTGTGATCGCTCAAAAAGACGAAGATGGTTATTTGATTCCGGGAACAGTGCCAAAAGATATGCAATGTGCAATTGTTCTTGGAGGAGATGGGACTTTAATTCGCGCTGCAAGAGAATTAGAAGGATATCATATTCCATTACTTGGTGTAAACATGGGAACACTGGGTTATCTTGCAGAGGTAGAATTACACGATTATCGTACAGCTTTGGACAAGTTGTTTACAAAAGAGCCGGATGTGGAAGATCGTATGATGCTGCGAGGGAGTGTTAATGGGGGAAAATCACACGTTGCAGTGAATGATATTGTAGTAACACGTTCGGGAGAACTTCGTGTGGTGCATCTGGATATTTATGTGAACGGAGCACTTTTAAATAGTTATCGTGCGGATGGAGTGATCATATCGACACCGACAGGAACGACAGGATATAATCTGTCTGCCGGAGGACCGATTGTTGAGCCGACGGCAAGTATGTTTGTAATTACTCCGATTTGTTCGCATGCACTTAATGCAAGTAGCGTTGTACTTTCAGCAGAGGATACAATAGAAGTAAAAGTCTGTGAAGGTAGATACGGAAGACAGGAGCATGCGTTAGTCACATTTGATGGGGCGGAAGAGATTGCTGTTCGTACAGGAGACCGTGTTGTGATTCAAAAAGCTGAAGACACTACAAAGCTGATTAAATTGAATAAAGAAAGTTTCATGATAACTATGCGAGAAAAAATGAAAGGAAATTAGGAAAATGAAGGTTAGTCGTCATGCAAAAATAATTGAATTGATCAATCAGTATGATATTGAAACCCAGGAAGAATTGGCAGATCGTTTGAATCAATCCGGATTTAAAGTGACTCAGGCTACAGTTTCCAGAGATATTCGTGATCTAAAGTTGACGAAAATGTCAGTAGATGGAGGAAAACAGAAATACGTTATTATTAAGCCGGAAGATGGCGGTATGACGGAAAAATATATGAGGGTATTACGAGATGGGTATGTATCCATGGACATGGCACAAAATATACTTGTGATTAAAACTGTATCAGGAATGGCTATGGCAGTTGCAGCTGCTATAGATGCTATGCAGTGGAAAGAAGTGGTTGGGTGTATTGCGGGGGATGATACGATTATGTGTGCTATCCGAACAGTAGAAGACACAACCTGTGTGATGGATAAGATTAGAAAAATTGCAACAAGAGGATAATAAAAGAAATTATGTTAGAAAATCTGCATGTGAAAAATCTGGCGTTGATTGATGAAGTTGAGGTTGATTTTCAGCCTGGATTAAATATTCTGACAGGAGAAACAGGAGCTGGAAAATCAATTTTGTTAGGTTCTGTGAATCTGGCATTGGGTGGCAAGTATAGTGCGGATATGCTTCGTACAGGAGCAAAATTCGGACTGGTAGAATTGACATTTACAATTGAAAATGAAAAGTTAGAAAAACAGCTCGAGGCAATGGATATTTATCCGGAGGATGGTAGGATTGTATTGAATCGAAAGCTGATGGAAGGAAGAAGTGTTAGTAAGATTAACGGAGAAACCGTAAATATGACAACGCTTCGTGAAGTGGCATGTATGTTGATTGACATTCATGAACAGCATGTACACCAGTCGCTTCTCCACAAGAGAAATCATCTGGTCTTTCTGGATTTATATGCGAAAGATAAAATTGAGCCGTTGAAAGAAAAAGTTGCAAAGGCTTATCATGCTTACATGGATTATCAGAAGAAACTGGATAATTTCAGTATGGATGAGAGAGAACGGCAAAAGGAAATATCGCTGGCAGAATTTGAAATACATGAAATAGAAGAAGCAAATCTTCAAGATGGCGAAGATGAAGATTTAGAACAGCTTTATCAGAGGATGGCAGCAGGAAAGAAAATCACAGAAGCAATCAATGAGGCTTATCAATATACCAGTGAAGATTCTTCAGGTAATGCAAGTGATTATTTAAGCAGGGCAATCCGTGCACTTCAGGATGTCTCGTCAGTGGATGAACAAGGAATGTCTCTATACGACCAGCTGTCAGAAATTGATAGCTTATTAAATGATTTTAACAGAGAATTATCAGACTACGCAAAAAGCTTTGAATTTTCGGAAGAGGATTTTTATGAGACAGAAAATCGTTTGAATGTTATAAATCGATTAAAGACAAAATTTGGTAATTCTGTCAGTGAAGTTTTGGAATATTGTGAAGAAAAAAAACAGAGACTAAACGAACTGGAAGATTATGAAGCATGTATGAATGAGCTGAAAGAAAAATTGCAAAGTGCAGAAGAAGAATATGTGAAGCAGGCAAATGCATTGACAATGGAACGTAAAAAAGCGGCAATTCCATTCATTGAGGAAATAAAAAAAGGATTGAAAGATTTGAATTTCCTTGATGTGCAATTTGAAATGCGTTTTACAAAACAAACTCGATATGGACTAGGTGGAATGGATGATGCTGAATTTTATATGTCAACAAATCCGGGAGAAGCCTTAAGACCAATGGGGATGGCAGCATCCGGTGGTGAGTTGTCCAGAATTATGCTTGTAATTAAAACAATTCTTGCCGGGCAGGAAGATACACCAACGCTTATATTTGATGAGATTGATACAGGAATCAGTGGTATTACGGCAGGAAAAGTCGCAGAAAAGATGCGTTTTATCGGAAAGTCCAGACAAGTTTTATGTATTACTCATCTGGCACAGATTGCATCAAAAGCGGATGCTCATTATTTGATTCAAAAGCAGGCAAAAGAAAATGTAACAAAGACAGAAATTATACCATTATCAAAAGAAAATTCGATTAAGGAGCTCGCAAGATTGCTTGGAGGAGATAAGATGACATCAAGTATTCTGGAGAGTGCAAAAGAGATGAAAGAATTGGCAATGAGTGAAATATAATACCAGTGTGAATTTATGTTTCTTTCACATACTAAAAACGAACACCAGGGAAATGAGTTTCCTGTGGCTGTTCGTTTTTTCTATTAGAAAAAAACGTTCCATTATTAAAACGTAACGAAAGAGGGTATGTGAGATGAAACAGAACAGAAAGAAAAAGATACTTTGTGTAGTTATTCTTGTCATTTCGATGGCGATGTTTGGAAAGATGGGCTGGAATGTATCTTGGGCAGCAACGCAAAAAGAGGTGACAACAGAGCAATTGGATGAAGATGTGGTTTTAGTAGGAGGAATGCCAATTGGAATTTATATGGAAACAGATGGGGTGTTGGTCTTAAATACGCAAAAAATAAAAGGTATTGACGGAAAAGAATATAATCCGGCTGAAAAACAAGTGAAGGCGGGAGATTATATTGTCGGAATAAATGGAGTGGAAATTCATGATAAAAAGCAATTGACAGAACAGGTTGAAAAACTGAATGATCAGGAGGTAGAACTGTCGATATATAGAGAACAAAAGAGTCTAAATGTAAAAATGAAAGCGGTAGAGGCTGCAGAAAAGAAATATAAATTAGGAATCTGGGTAAGAGATAATGTACAAGGATTAGGAACCATTACATTTTTGACAAAAAACAGTGAATTCGGAGCACTTGGTCATGGAATCCATGATATAGATACAAGTGTATTGATGAAAATAGCAGATGGAAGAATATACAGAACAAGTATACGTTCGGTTGTGAAAGGAAGTGAAGGAACTCCGGGGAGCATGGAGGGGATTATTGTATATAATCGATATAATCAATTAGGGACGATAAAAAAGAATACAGAGGTGGGAATATATGGAATATTAGATGATGTAAATACATTATTTGAAGAACAATATGCTGTACAGGTTGCAAAAATAGAAGAAATTAAAAAAGGAAAAGCAACAATCCGTTGCTTTTTAGATGGAGAAGTGAAAGAATATGCTGTCGAAATTTTGGAGATTGATAAAACACCGAATGAAATCAATAAAGGAATTACATTAAAAGTCACAGATTCTGAATTGTTGGGAAAAACAGGTGGAATTGTGCAGGGAATGAGTGGTTCACCAATACTCCAGGATGGAAAATTAGTAGGTGCAGTTACACACGTATTTGTTAATAATTCTACAAAGGGATATGGAATATTTGCAGAAACAATGTTGAAAGAAGCCGAAAAATGCAGCATGTAGCTGGCGGCTTTTGTCGAATTGGGACGCATGAAAGCTCTTGATTCTCGTCGATAAGGCTTATATAATAGTGGAATGGTAAAGGAAAAGCGGGGCGATGAGAGTAGAAGGGGTGGAGGAGGACACTATATGGGAGCATTGAAAGTGGCCATTGCCGACGACAATGAATTAATGTTAGATATGTTAGGAGAATTGATTTCTTCAGATAAAGACTTGAGCGTTGTTGGAAAAGCAAAAAACGGAGAGGAGATTTGTCAAATAATCAAAGATCAGAAACCGGATGTCGTACTTTTAGATTTGATCATGCCGAAGATGGATGGACTTACCGTTATGGAATACGTAAATCGAGATAAAGCAGTAAGTAAACAGCCAAGTTTTATTATCGTTACAGCAGTGGGAAAAGAGAAAATTACAGAAGATGCTTTCAACCGCGGAGCGGATTATTATATTATGAAGCCGTTTAATAAACAAACATTATTAAATCGAATCAAGGATTCGCGCAGAACGTGGAGAATTCCGGAGAAAAATATAAATGAAATAGTAGAAAACAATCCAATCAGTGAAGAATCATTACTAAATACAGTGACGAATATGTTGCATGAAATTGGAATTCCGGCACATATCAAAGGTTATCATTACCTGAGAGATGCAATTATGATGGCGGTAGAAGATATGGAAGTATTAAATGCAATTACAAAAATATTGTATCCTACTGTAGCAAAAAAATATCAGACAACATCGAGCCGTGTAGAACGTGCGATTCGACATGCGATAGAAGTTGCATGGAGCAGAGGAAAGTTGGATACATTAGATCGTTTATTCGGATATACTGTCAGTAACGGAAAGGGGAAACCGACAAATTCTGAATTCATTGCCTTAATCGCAGATACTATCCAGTTAGAATATAAAAACAGATAATAAAAACTACTGTGATTCGCTGTATATATGCGAAATAAGGCTTTTAATTGAAAATGAAATGCGTTATAATAATTTTATGATTATTCAAAAAAGCAAGGCTGAAAAAAGCGAAAAACGGGAGGGTTATTATGAAAAATATTTTATTTGCATCTTCAGAATGCGTTCCATTTATTAAAACAGGAGGTCTGGCGGATGTAGTTGGTTCACTTCCAAAATATTTTGATAAAGATAAATATGATGTCCGCGTTGTTCTTCCAAAGTATAATTGCATGTTTCAAAAATGGAAAGATATGATGGAATATGTGGATCATTTTTATATGGAACTTGCAGGTGAGGATCGTTATGTTGGAATCATGACTTGTGAATATGAGGGAATTCGCTTTTATTTCATCGATAATGAATATTATTTCAATGGTTTTGCACCATATGACGGAGATCCAAAGTGGAATATTGAGAAATTTGCATTCTTCTCAAAAGCTGTGTTGAGTATTCTTCCGGTTATCGGATTCCGCCCGGATCTGATTCACTGTCATGACTGGCAGACAGGATTGATTCCTGTATATTTGGATAATTTCCGTTATCTTGGAGAATACTATCGAGGAATTAAGTCTGTTATGACAATACATAACTTGAAGTTCCAGGGTGTATGGGATAGAGAAACAGTACAGGCAATTACAGGACTTCCGGATTATTATTTTGTTCCGGATAAGATGGAAGCATATAAAGATGCAAACCTGCTTAAAGGTGGTATCGTATATGCAGATAAGGTTACAACTGTAAGCCAGACTTATGCGGAAGAAATTAAAACCCCATTCTATGGAGAAGCATTAGACGGCTTGATGAATGCACGATCTAATGATTTATGCGGCATTGTGAATGGTCTGGATTATGACGACTATAATCCAGAGAAGGATCCAAGGATTGCAAAGAACTTTAGTGTGGGAGACTTCCGAAAATTAAAACCAATGAATAAAGCTGCTTTGCAGGAGGAACTTGGGCTTGACAGAGATCCTAAGGCTATGATGATCGGTATGGTTTCCAGACTGACAGACCAGAAGGGATTCGATCTGGTAGATTATATGATGGATGAATTATGTCAGGATGCAGTACAGATTGTAGTACTTGGAACTGGTGAAGCAAAATATGAGAATATGTTCCGACATTTTGCATGGAAATATTCAGGAAAGGTTTCTGCAAACATCTTTTATTCAGAGGATCTTTCACATAAGATTTATGCATCATGTGACGCATTTTTAATGCCGTCTCTGTTTGAACCATGTGGATTGAGTCAGTTGATGAGTCTTAGATACGGAACTCTTCCAATTGTTCGAGAGACAGGCGGATTAAAAGATACAGTACAGCCTTACAATGAATATGAGAAAACAGGAACAGGATTTAGTTTCACAAATTATAATGCACATGAAATGTTGAATACTGTTCGATATGCAGAACATATTTACTATGACAGAAAGCGTGACTGGAATAAGATGGTTGAGCGCGCTATGGAAGCAGATTTTTCATGGGGAAATTCTGCAATCCAATATCAGAATTTGTATGCAAGCCTGATTGGCGAATAGAAGCAAGACGAGTAATATAAACACGACAGATTTAGGAGAAGGACATGAAGATAATTGATAAATTGAACGAAGATAGAATTCACATTTCGTTCGAGGTGTTTCCACCAAAAACAGATGCAGGATTTGAAAAAGTGAAAGATGCAACAGATAAAATTGCTCAGTTAAACCCGTCGTATATTAGTGTTACATACGGTGCCGGCGGAGGAACAAGTAAGAATACAGCAAAGATTGCATCACACATAAAACATGAGCTTGGAGTAGAAAGCCTTGCACATCTTACGTGTGCGTCATCTACAAAAGAAGAAGTGCGACAAGTAATTGAAAATCTGAAACAGTTGGAAATTGAAAATATTCTTGCCCTTCGAGGAGATATCATACCGGGAATGACATTCCCAAGTGAAGATCGTTTTCATTATGCATATGAATTGGTTGAAGAGATAAAGAAACATGGAGATTTTTGTATAGGTGCAGCATGTTACCCGGAGGGACATGTGGAAAACGAACACAAAGAAGATGATATCAAATATTTAAAACAAAAAGTGGATAGCGGAGTTGATTTCCTGACAACACAGATGTTCTTTGATAACGATATTCATTATAACTTTTTGTATCGGATTCGTGAAGCAGGTATTACTGTTCCGGTTCTTCCGGGAATCATGCCGATTACTACAGCGGCTCAGATGAAACGTAGCCAGGAATTATCAGGAACAGTATTTCCAAGAAGATTTCTGGCACTGCTGGATCGATTTGGTGATTATCCGGATGCAATGAAACAAGCAGGAATCGCATATGCTACAGATCAGATTATCGATCTGCTTGCTAATGGAGTGAAAAATATCCATGTCTATTCCATGAATAAACCGGAAGTGGCGGCTAAAATCATGGAGAATCTTTCAGAAGTAATAAAATGTTAGGAGTATAGGATAATGGACCAACTGACAAAGGAAGCTGTCCGTTATCTTGGATATGGGAGAAATGCGGTAGATGATCAAACGCGAACAATGATTGCAGAGAGTTTTGAAATATTGCAGTCGATTGCAGGCAGAAAATCCATCTATCGCATCTTTTGTTTAGAACATCTGGGAGATAATCGGATATCGTTTGGAAATTTAGAAGTACAAAGCAAGAGTCTTGCAAAAAATTTAAAAGGCTGTGATAAAATAGTAGTGTTTGGTGCTACTTTGGGAATCGGAGTAGACCAGTTGATACGCAGAACATCACTTACAGATATGGCAAAAGCAGTTGTTCTACAAGCTTGTGCGGCAGCATTGCTGGAAGAGTATTGCGATGAATGTCAGGAGAAAATTGCAGTGCAGATGCGAAAAGAAGGATATTATTTAAGACCGCGATTTAGTCCGGGATATGGAGATTTTTCAATTGAACATCAGCACTATATTACGAGAATGATAGACAGTGCAAAGACAATTGGATTAACTGTAACAGACAGCTTGATGATGACACCAACCAAATCAGTAACGGCGGTGATCGGACTTAGCACTTCAGAAGAAAATTGTCACAGACAAGGATGCGAAGTGTGTTCAAAGAAGGACTGCATATATAGAAGGGACATAATATGATATTGGAGCAATTAGGAAAGAAACTTTTATTTTTTGATGGGGGAATGGGAACTCTTCTTCAGGAGAAGGGATTAAAACCGGGAGAACTTCCTGAGACATGGAATCTAAATCATCCGGAAGACATTATAGGGATACATCAGGCATATATAGAAGCAGGAAGTGACATTGTGCTTACGAATACGTTTGGGGCTAATGCACTGAAGTTTAAGGATGACACCTATCCGCTGAAAAAAATTGTGGAGGCGGCTGTTCAAAATGTAAAAACAGCACAGGAACGAGCAGGAAAAAAAGTTTACACTGCATTGGATGTAGGACCGACAGGGAAACTTTTAAAACCGATGGGAGATCTTGACTTTGAAGATGCTTATAATGCATTTAAAGAAGTGATGATTTACGGAGAACAGGCTGGTGTAGACCTTATCCATATTGAAACAATGAGTGATACCTATGAGATTAAGGCAGCAGTCCTTGCAGCAAAAGAAAATACAAAATTGCCTGTTTTTGTGACAGCAATTTTTGATGAGCGCAAGAAATTATTGACAGGTGCAGATATCCCGGTTTTTGTCAGTATGTTGGAAGGACTTCGAGTTGATGCACTTGGAATTAACTGTGGATTGGGACCGAAACAAATGTTTCCAATGCTGGAAGAACTGCAAAAATATTCTTCTTTACCAATTGTTGTAAAACCAAATGCGGGACTTCCAAAACAACGTGGAAATGAAACGTATTATGATGTTGAGCCGGAAGAATTTGCACAGACAATGGAAAAGATAGTGGATATGGGTGGTGCTGTTATCGGAGGCTGTTGTGGAACAACACCAGATCACATCCGTGCTATGATTGTAATGTGTAAAGATAAGAATGTGAAGCCAATCACAAAGAAGACGGAAACAATCGTGTCCTCATATGGTAAATCCGTTATATTTGGAAATGGTTCTAAAATTATCGGGGAGCGTATCAATCCAACAGGAAAGAAAAAATTCAAACAGGCTTTAAAAGATCATGATCTGGACTACATTTTAAAGGAAGGTATTATGCAGGAAGAAAAAGGTGCACATATTTTGGATGTGAATGTAGGTCTTCCGGATATCGATGAAAAACAGATGATGATAGAAGCAATAACGAGTTTGCAAGGAGTGACAAGTCTTCCGCTTCAGATCGACACAGTAGACATTAATGCCATGGAAGCAGCACTTCGTATCTATAATGGAAAGCCTATGGTTAATTCTGTCAGTGGGAAAAAAGAATCAATGGATGCAGTATTTCCGTTGATTCAAAAATATGGTGGTGTAGTTGTCGGACTGACATTGGATGAAAATGGAATCCCTGCGACAGCAGATGGACGAGTAGAGATTGCAAAAAAAATAATAGCGGAAGCAGCGAAGTATGGGATTGATAAAAAAGATATCGTAATTGATGTGTTGGCAATGACAATCAGTTCAGAGCCGCAAGGGGCAATTATCACATTAGATGCATTGCATCGCGTAAGACATGAGCTCGGAGTTCATACAATCCTTGGTGTTTCAAATATTTCATTTGGGTTACCAATGCGCCCAATCGTGAATTCGCATTTTTATACGATGGCGATGTATAACGGGCTGAGTTGTGGAATTGTAAATCCGGCATCGGAAGAAATGATGAAGTCATTTGATGCATATCATGCATTGATGAATTACGATACAAATTGTGAACGCTATATCGGAAAATATTCAGGTCAGACTACAACCGTATCAACAACACAGACAGGTTCAATGACATTACAGATGGCGATTGAAAAAGGTGTAAAAGACGAAGCACGACTGATCACACTGGAACAGGTGAAAACAGAACAGCCATTGGATATCATCAATACACAACTGATCCCGGCACTGGATCACGTTGGAAAAGGCTTTGAGAAAGGAACTGTTTTTCTGCCACAATTACTGATGAGTGCAGAGGCAGCTAAAACAGCGTTTGCAGTGCTGAAAGAGCAGATGAGCGGCAATGAAGATGCTGAAGAGAAAAAAGAAAAAGTTGTTCTGGCAACCGTAAAAGGGGATATACATGACATCGGTAAGAATATTGTAAAAGTTTTATTGGAAAACTATAGTTTTGATGTCATTGATCTTGGCAAAGATGTTCCGCCAGAAACAATTCTTGAAGCTGTTCAGGAGCAGGATGTGAAGCTGGTAGGTCTTAGTGCACTAATGACAACAACGGTAGTGAGTATGGAGGAGACAATTAAGTTATTACGAAAAGAAGCTCCAGATTGCAAAGTAATGGTTGGTGGTGCAGTTTTAAATCAAGATTATGCGGATATGATCGGTGCGGATTTTTATGGGAAAGATGCAATGCAGTCAGTGTATTATGCACAAAAATTATTACAGAAAAAATAAAAGGAGGAATATACAATTATGATGAGAGGATTACAGACTACTGTAAGAATGATTAGAAGAAGAGTATTTACAGAAGTTGCAAAATTAGGATTCAAAGCAAATGCAGAGACATTGATCGATGATATGGAAGCAATTCCATATGAAATTGTGACTGAGGATCAGGATTACCGAGATAGCCGTTATCGAGCAAGAGCTGTTGTGCGTGAAAGATTGCGTTTGGCAATGGGGTTATCTCTTCGTCCAGAGAATAAACCTGTGCATCTTACACAGGGGGTAGAAGCAAGTAATATTTCGGAAAAATATTATGAGCCGCCATTGATGCAGGTAATTCCTTCAGCGTGTGAAGCGTGCGAGGAAAGAGGATATGAAGTATCCAATATGTGTAAAGGCTGTCTTGCACATCCATGTCAGGAAGTCTGTCCAAAGGGTGCAATTTCCATGGTAGATGGAAAATCATATATAGACCAGACAAAGTGCATTAAGTGTGGAAAATGCAAGTCTGCCTGTCCATATGACGCAATTGCAAAAAAAGAACGTCCATGTAAAAATGCATGTGGAGTTGGAGCAATTGTATCGGATAAAATGGGAAGAGCTTATATTGATCCTGACAAGTGTGTATCATGCGGTATGTGTATGGTAAGTTGTCCATTTGGAGCAATTTCTGATAAATCGCAGATATTCCAGCTTGCACGTGCTTTAAGTGAAGGTGAAGAAATTGTTGCAGAAATCGCACCGGCATTTGTAGGTCAGTTTGGAGAAAATATTACTGCAAGAAATATTAAAGCTGCATTACAGGAAATGGGATTTTCAGAAGTGTATGAAGTCGCACTTGGAGCAGATATCGGGGCAGTGGCAGAGGCACATCATTATGTAAATAAAGTTGTGTCAGGAGAACTTCCGTTCCTTCTGACATCATGTTGTCCATCCTGGGCAATGCTTGCAAAAAAACAGTTTCCAGATTTGATTGATCAGATTTCACAGGAGCTGACTCCTATGGTTGCAACGGCAAGAACAATTAAGCAGGAGCATCCAAATGCAAAAGTTGTGTTTATCGGACCATGTGCGGCAAAGAAACTGGAAGCTTCCAGAAGAACAGTAAGAAGTGATGTAGATTTTGTTGTAACATTTGAAGAGTTGCAGGCTATGTTTGATGCAAAAGGAATTGATCTGTCAAAATATGAAGCTGAATCTTCTTTACATGATGCAACCGGTGCAGGACGTGGATATGCATGTGCAGGCGGTGTTGCAGAAGCAATTGAAAAATGCATTAAGGAGTATTATCCAGGTGTAGATGTGAACATCGAACATGCAGAGGGACTTGCAGAATGTAGAAAAACACTGCTTCTTGCAAAAGCCGGAAAAATGAACGGCTGCCTGATTGAGGGAATGGGCTGCCCGGGAGGATGCATCGCAGGAGCAGGAACTAATATTCCGATTCCTCAGGCTAAGAAAGATGTTGCAACTTATGTGAAGAACTCAACAAAATCAATTCCACCAAAAGAATTAGAGAATATTGAATTAAAATAGTCTAATAGTTTAGGAATAAGAAGCAGACATAGAATGACACGAAAAAAGCAGTTCTATGTCTGCTTTACATTTGAAAAATGCTATGTTATTATATGAAATAGTATGTTTTTAATTTACAGGAGGAGAAGGCAATGCAGCCATATGGAGTAAACCAATTAAGAAAAATGTTTTTAGAGTTCTTTGAGAGCAAAGGACATCTTGCGATGAAGAGCTTTTCGCTGGTGCCTCATAACGATAAAAGTTTGTTACTGATCAATTCAGGAATGGCACCATTAAAACCATATTTTACAGGACAGGAGATTCCACCTAGAACACGTGTGACAACATGTCAGAAGTGTATTCGTACAGGCGATATTGAGAATGTAGGTAAGACAGCACGTCACGGTACATTTTTTGAGATGCTTGGAAACTTCTCATTTGGAGATTATTTCAAAGAAGAAGCAATCGAATGGTCATGGGAGTTCTTGACAGAAGTAGTCGGACTGAACCCAGAAAGATTATATCCATCTGTTTATGAGAATGATGACGAGGCTTTTGAAATCTGGAATAAAAAGATGGGAATCCCTGCAGAGAGAATTTTCAGATTTGGTAAAGAAGATAACTTCTGGGAGCACGGTTCAGGTCCTTGTGGTCCATGTTCAGAGATTTATTATGATCGTGGAGAAAAATACGGATGTGGTAAACCAGGCTGTACAGTAGGTTGTGAATGTGACCGTTACATGGAAATCTGGAACAATGTATTTACACAGTTTGATAACGATGGCAATGGAAATTATTCTGAATTAGAGCAGAAGAATATTGATACAGGTATGGGGTTAGAGCGTCTTGCAAGTGTTGTACAGGACGTTGATTCAATTTTTGATGTTGATACAATTAAGGCACTTCGAGATCATGTATCTAAGCTTGCAAACAAAGAATACGGAAAAGATTATAATACGGATGTTTCACTCCGTGTTATCACAGATCATGTGCGTTCTGTAACATTTATGATTTCTGACGGTATTATGCCTTCAAATGAAGGTCGTGGATATGTACTTCGTCGTTTGCTTCGTCGTGCATGCCGTCATGGAAGATTATTAGGAATCGAAGGAAATTTCCTGCCAGAACTTGCAGAGACTGTAATTGCCGGTTCGAAAGACGGATATCCTGAATTGGAAGAAAAGAAAGAATTTATTTTAAAAGTTATAGCAAAAGAGGAAGAGCAGTTTAATAAAACAATTGATCAGGGCCTTGGAATCCTTTCTGATATGATTGCAAGTATGGAAGAAAAAGGCGAGAAAACATTATCAGGTGAAGATGCATTCCGTCTTTATGACACATATGGATTCCCATTAGATTTGACAAAAGAGATTCTGGAAGAAAAAAATCTGGATGTAGATGAAGACGGATTCCATGCAGCAATGGAAATCCAGAGAAAGACTGCCCGTGATGCCCGTGAAGTGACAAACTATATGGGAGCTGATGTAACTGTATATGAGTCTATTGATCCAAGCGTAACAAGCAAATTTGTTGGTTATGATAATCTGACATATGAATCAAACGTAACAGTGCTGACTTCTGAGACAGCAGTGGTTGATGCTCTTTCAGATGGAGAAAGAGGAACTGTATTTGTAGAGGAAACACCATTTTATGCAACAAGTGGTGGACAGGAAGCAGATACTGGTGTGATTCGCACAGCAGATGGTGAATTTAAAGTTGAAGATACGATTAAACTTCTCGGTGGTAAGATTGGCCATGTGGGTATTGTGACAAAAGGTATGATTAAAGTAGCAGACAAGGCTACTCTTGAAGTAAACGCAGAAAAACGTGCACTTTCTGCACGTAACCATAGTGCTACTCATTTGCTTCAGAAAGCACTTCGTATGGTGCTTGGCAATCATGTTGAGCAGGCAGGTTCAAGTGTAAATGAAGACAGACTTCGCTTTGACTTTACTCATTTCTCAGCATTGACAGTGGAAGAACTTGAGAAGGTTGAGAAGATTGTAAATGATGCAATCCAGAAAGCACTTCCTGTTGTGATTAAGAATATGCCGATTGAAGAGGCTAAAAAGACAGGCGCACAGGCATTATTTGGCGAAAAATATGGAGATGTCGTACGTGTTGTAAATATGGGAGACTTTTCAATTGAGTTCTGTGGAGGTACTCATGTAGCAAATACATCTGAGATTATGGCTCTTAAGATTGTATCTGAGTCAGGTGTTGCGGCAGGAGTACGTCGTATTGAGGCACTTACATCAGAAGGATTATTAAAATATTATAGCGATTTGGAAAATAAACTTCGTGATGCAGCAAAACTTCTGAAGACAACACCAGATACAGTTTCAGAAAAGATTGCTCATCTGCAGGCAGAGAATAAAGCCCTTCATAGTGAGCTGGAGAGCCTGAAGAGCAAGATGGCACAGGATGCAGCCGGAGATATTATGGATCAGGTTAAAGAAATTTCAGGCGTTAAATTACTTGCAGCGGAGCTTGCTGGTGTAGACATGAATGGACTTCGTGATCTTGGAGATCAGATGAAAGAAAAACTTGGTGACGGAGTAGTTGTATTGGCATCAGGTAATGATGGTAAAGTAAGTTTGATGGTTATGGCAACAGATGGAGCTATGAAAAAAGGAGCACATGCCGGTAATCTTGTCAAAGCAATTGCAGGATGTGTAGGCGGTGGCGGCGGTGGTCGTCCAAACATGGCTCAGGCCGGCGGAAAGAATCCGGCAGGTATTACAGATGCATTGAAAAAGGCGGAAGAAGTACTTTCTGAGCAACTTGCATAGGAATATCATGTGAATTGCATAAAAAATTATAACAATTTTTGTTGTAAAAACAGTTGACGTAGCTGAAAAATATGTTATAATCATTTGTAGTGCAATAAATATACCCGAACAGTCGTATGATGCACAATACAAGGCTGGAGGGGAGGTTAGGTGTGAGACTATGTCAAATGTAATCGTTAAAGAAAACGAAACGTTAGATAGTGCTTTACGCAGATTCAAAAGAAACTGTGCGAAAGCTGGCATTCAGCAGGAGATTCGTAAAAGAGAACATTACGAAAAGCCAAGCGTAAGACGTAAAAAGAAATCTGAAGCTGCTAGAAAACGTAAGTATAATTAATAGTGCAGATTAACAAGGTGCTGAATTCAGTGCCTTGTTTTTTATTATATAGGAAATTTTTTGTATTGTTTTCGGAGCATTTACTACGTTAACGTAACAGTGTTGTAAAATAATAAAATTTTTTATTGACAACAGAGGATAATGCTTATACAATAAAGAACGAAGACAAAGATGTCGGAAAGCTTGCAGACTAACTGCATGCTTTTTCTAGTTTTAGGAGGTAGATTAGAATGTCATACGTAGATGAAGTCATTGAATTAGTAGTGAAAAAAAATCCAGCAGAACCTGAATTTCATCAGGCAGTAAAAGAGGTATTAGAGTCTCTTCGTGTAGTAGTAGAAGCAAATGAAGAAAAATTCCGTAAAGATGCTTTACTTGAAAGATTGGTTGAGCCAGAAAGACAGATTAAATTCCGCGTTCCATGGGTAGATGATAAAGGACAGGTACAGGTTAATACAGGATATCGTGTACAGTTTAATAGTGCTATTGGACCATACAAAGGAGGACTTCGTCTGCATCCATCTGTTAACCTAGGAATTATCAAATTCCTTGGATTCGAGCAGATCTTTAAAAACTCTTTGACAGGTCTTCCAATCGGTGGAGGTAAAGGTGGATCAGATTTCGATCCTAAGGGAAAATCAGACAGAGAAGTTATGGCGTTCTGCCAGAGCTTTATGACAGAGCTTTGTAAATATATCGGAGCTGATACAGATGTTCCTGCAGGAGATATCGGAACAGGTGCAAGAGAGATTGGTTATATGTTCGGACAGTACAAGAGAATCCGCGGACTGTATGAAGGTGTTCTGACAGGTAAAGGATTAAGCTATGGTGGATCTTTAGCTCGTACAGAGGCTACAGGATATGGCCTCTTATATTTCACAGAAGAGATGCTGAAATTAAACGGACAGGACATCGCAGGTAAGACAGTAGCAGTTTCTGGTGCTGGTAATGTAGCAATCTATGCAACAGAAAAAGCTCAGCAGCTCGGAGCTAAAGTTGTAACAGTAAGTGATTCTACAGGATGGGTATATGATCCAGACGGAATTGATGTTGCAGCACTGAAAGAAATCAAAGAAGTAAAACGTGCAAGACTTACAGAATATAAGAATTATCGTCCAAACTCAGAATATCATGAGGGAAGAGGCGTATGGAATGTCAAAGTAGATATTGCTCTTCCATGTGCTACACAGAATGAACTTCATCTTGAGGATGCAAAAGCACTTGTTGCTAATGGATGTATAGCAGTTGCAGAAGGTGCTAATATGCCTACAACAATGGAAGCTACAGAGTACTTACAGGAGCATGGAGTATTGTTTGCACCTGGTAAAGCATCTAATGCCGGTGGTGTTGCTACATCTGCACTTGAGATGTCACAGAACAGTGAGAGATTGAGCTGGACATTTGAAGAAGTAGATTCTAAACTGAAAAACATCATGGTTAATATTTGCCATAATGCAGCTGATGCAGCTGAAAAATACGGATTCAAAGGCAACTATGTTGTAGGTGCCAACATTGCCGGATTTGAGAAAGTTGCTGATGCTATGACAGCTCAGGGAATCTGCTAATCAGATAAAAAATGATTGACATTTTAAAATAAAAATTGTATAGTTACCTTGTAAAAGGGAGTAATCGGCGCACATAGTTGCGTTCACGATGTCGTCAATACGATGGGTTTACCTATCCGTATCGTGATGAAATGATGAGACTTTTGCTGTATCATAATTAGATTGATACAGCAGGAGTCTCTTTTTTTATATATTAGAAAAAGTTTTTTCCTAATATATAAAATTATTCTCTTTAAACAATTTGAAAGAAGGAGAGAACTGGTATGAAAGAATACTATCATATGACTGGTGAGGAAGTCTGTCAGAGTGTGAATGGAACACTGGAACCATTGACAGAATCGCAGGTGAAAGAACATATTGCAAAATATGGCCGGAATGAAATTGAGACAGTAGGAAAGAAATCTGTACTACAGTTGTTTTTGGAACAGTTCAAAGACTTTTTGGTCATTATACTAATCATTTCTGCAATCGTATCCGGTGTGCTTGGAGATTGGGAAAGTACGCTTGTAATATTGGTTGTAATTACGATGAATGCAGTGCTTGGAACTGTTCAGACACGAAAAGCTGAACAGTCATTGGAGAGCCTGAAAAAACTGTCAGGTCCAGAGGCAAAAGTGCTTAGAAATGGAAATATTGTATTGCTCCCATCTACAGAAATTACAGTGGGAGATATTGTTCATTTAGATGCAGGAGATTTTATTCCGGCAGACGGAAGAATTTTGGAGGCAGCGACGCTCAAGGTTGATGAGAGTGCATTGACGGGAGAAAGTGTAGGAGTTGAAAAAACAACAATATGTATAAAAGGTGAGTCAGAAATTGCACTTGGCGATAGGACTAATATGTTGTATTCAGGTAGTTTTGTTACCTATGGAAGAGCTACCTATATTGTAACAGGAATTGGTATGAATACGGAAGTCGGTAAAATTGCAGGCATGATACAAAATGCAGCAGACAAGAAAACTCCGTTACAAGTAAATCTGGATCAGTTTGGCCAGAAGCTGTCAATTTTGATATTAATATTCTGTGGTGTTCTCTTTGGAGTAAATGTTTTGCAAGGAGGAAGTGTAGGAGATGCATTCATGTTTGCGGTTGCGCTGGCAGTAGCAGCAATTCCAGAGGCACTTAGTTCGATAGTGACAATAGTGTTGTCATTCGGAACACAGAAAATGGCAAAAGAAAATGCGATTATCCGAAAATTACAAGCTGTTGAAGGACTTGGCAGTGTATCAGTTATCTGCTCTGATAAAACAGGAACACTGACACAAAATAAGATGACTGTAGAAGATTATTATGTAAATAAAACAAGAATTGCGTCAGAAGATATTGATATGGATTCTGAAATTCAAAGAAAGTTATTTACATTTAGTGTTTTGTGTAATGATGCATCTAATATTGATGGTGTTGAAATTGGAGATCCTACAGAGACAGCACTTTTGAATGTCGGTGGAAAATTGGATGTTAATGTTGAAGAAATACGAGCAAGATATCCAAGAGAAAGTGAGATTCCATTTGATAGTGACCGGAAAATGATGTCGACAAAACATACGATAGAAGGCGTTCCTGTTATGGTTGTGAAAGGAGCAACGGATGTATTATTATCCAGAGCAACACAAATAATGGAGAATGGAACAATCCGTCCGATCACAAAAGAGGATAAAGAAAAAATTGAAGAGGACAATCAGAAATTTTCAAGAGAAGGATTGCGCGTATTAGGATTTGCATATAAGAAAGTTGTAGATGAGTGGGAATTATCATATGATGATGAAAATAATTTGATTTTCTTAGGTATGATAGCAATGATGGACCCTCCGAGAGAAGAATCAATGGCGGCGGTAGCAGAATGTAAAAAAGCCGGAATACGTCCGATTATGATAACAGGAGATCATAAAGTAACAGCAGCGGCAATTGCGAAGAGAATAGGCATTCTGCAGGATGAATCAGAAGCATGTGAAGGTGCTCAGATTGAATGCATGTCAGATGAAGAATTACAGGATTTTGTTGAGCATATATCTGTATATGCAAGGGTATCGCCGGAACATAAGATCCGAATTGTCCGTGCATGGCAAGAAAAAGGAAATGTCGTAGCAATGACAGGAGATGGCGTGAATGATGCTCCTGCATTGAAGCAGGCAGATATAGGTGTCGCAATGGGAATTACGGGAAGCGAGGTTGCAAAAGATGCTTCAGCGGTTGTTCTGACAGATGATAATTTTGCAACAATTGTGAAATCGGTAGAAAATGGAAGAAATTTATACCGAAATATAAAACTGGCAATTTTATTCCTTTTATCAGGTAATTTTGGAGCGATTTTAGCGGTACTATATGCATCGGTTATGAACTTACCGGTTCCGTTTGCTCCGGTTCATTTGTTATTTATTAATCTGTTGACAGACAGCCTTCCGGCAATTGCACTGGGATTGGAACCACATACGAAAGAGGTTATGCTGGATAAACCTAGGCCGATACAGGAATCAATTTTAACGAAATCTTTTTTAGCACGAATAGGGGTTGATGGTTTCGTGATCGGTGCAATTTCTATGATAGCATTTCTGATAGGATATCGCAGTGGAAATGCAACGCTTGCAAGTACAATGGCATTTGCAACGCTGTGTTTGGGAAGATTGGTACATGGATTTAACTGTAAGTCAGATAAACCAGTAATATTTACAAGAAGATTCTTTAATAATAAATATCTGCTGGGTGCATTTGCATTAGGAACGATTTTGGTAACATTAGTAATTATGATTCCGGGCTTACAAGGATTATTCAAGGTTCAGACATTGACAATAACACAGCTTTTGATAGTATATTTCCTTGCACTTTTAAATCTGCCGGTGATTCAGCTGATAAAAGCGATTCAAAGATATTATAAAACCAGAAAAGAATAATGCAAAAAATGAGCAATCGTTGATGATTGCTCATTTTTTATCAATGAAAATTGTTTAGGTATAACGTTTGATTGTTTCTTGAAGTACATATTTCTTGTCATTATAACGATCAAAAATATAACTATTTGCTTTATGTTCCAATTCATCAGGAAGCGGAGATAACGTTACATTTTCTCCATATTTGCGCTGTAATGCCCGTTCCAACAAGTAATCACATACCTGAGGATTCTTTGGAAGGAGTGGACCATGAAGATATGTTGCAATAACGTTCTTATACACCACACCTTCATAACCTGATTTTCCGGTGTTGCCAAGTCCGAAGAATACCTTTCCAAATGGTGTATGGTCATTGATATAGGTGCGTCCTCCATGATTTTCAAAGCCGACAACAGGATCAGAGAAGAGAGGGCTTTGCAAAATGATGTTTCGAATCAGACGTTCAGGTTCCCATTCCGTTGTGATATTGAGAATACCAAGCCCCTTGATCATTTTTTTGTCAGTTTTATAATATTTACCTAATAATTGATAACCGCCGCATACAGCAAGAACAACGCCACCTTGCTCAACATAATTTTTAAAATCAGCTTTGATCTCTTTTAAATATCCGCATACAAGTTCCTGCTCTCTGTCAGATCCCCCACCTAATAGTACAATATCAAGTTTGGAAAAATCAATTTTGTCGCCGGAAAGAAAAGGAATGACTTCTGCTTCAATTCCACGCCATTCTAAACGTTTACGAAAACATTGAATATTGCCGCGGTCACCATAAAGATTCAATAAATCAGGATAAAGATGTCCGATTGTTAATTTCATGATTTCAGTTCTCCTTCCGTTTCTTTTTGCATCTCATTTAATAAGTGGTTTGTGCGATACAGACCAGAGTAGTTGACAATAATATAAAGATTTTTTGTGCCGTTCTTAGTTAAATCTTCAATAGACCGTTTTAAATCTGTAGTAGAACCACAAGGAATATCCTCATATTTTAAACGCAGTCCCATATCGTGTCGGCGAGTTCCGTTTGTGAGGATGGTAGATACATTGGCATCTGCGAGATACTGGAAATCTACATCCCAAAGCCAGGAGACATCTTCACCATCCTGGTAGGTATCATTGATCTGAATAATGATATCTTTTGGTTTTGGATCTTTGAGCACAAGTGAAACCTTTTGTTGGAATCCAATTGGATTCTTAGATAAATGAAGCTGTACACGTGCACCGTTGATATTGAAAATATCTTCACGATTATTACCATAATCGAAAGATTCTATCATACTCTGGAAATGTTGTTGTGGTGCATGTAATGCACGTAATGCCACGTAAGCGGATAATGTGTTGTAAATATTGTATGGAGTACGCGCTGTAGATTGAATATGCATACCATCCATATCAAAGGAATATAATTCATCCTTTAATACAACATTCGTTGTTGTATAATCCGGGTCTGGACGTTTAAATCCACAATTTGGACAATGATAGATGCCAAGCTGTCCATAATGGAAAAATTCATATTCCAGTTTTGTTCCACAGGAACGACAGAAAATACTTTCACGAATCTCAGAACGGGAAATATCATCAAAAATCTGTTCACTGATTCCATATGTGACGTAAGAATTACCGCAGTCCTTTGCAAGAGAGTAGGATAAAATATCGTCACAGTTAATGATCAATGTTGTATCAGGAACACTTGTAACGGCTGTTTTCAACTTATTATAAGTGATATCAACCTCACCAAAACGATCCAATTGGTCACGTGAAATATTGGTTAATAAAGCACAGTTAGGTTTGAGCTGGGGAAGAACATTGACAGATGCGATTTCATCTACCTCGATGCAAGCGTAGTCTGCATCTAAATGTCCGTGCTTATCAGTAGAAAGAACAAATGCAGAAATGATACCGTTCATCATATTGGCACCTGTTCGGTTAATGATAACCTTCTTCCCTTCCGCCTTTAATGCGTGATATAAAATACTGTTTGTTGTAGTTTTTCCGTTTGTTCCCATTGTTACAATGGTCTTTTCACGGACTTGTTTTGACATCGTGTTTAAAATGTTAGGGTCAATGATCCGCGCAACATATCCCGGAAGAGTAACTCCGCTTCCGCGATTCATTTTTTTAATCAAAATACTGGTTAGTTTCGCACAGCGAATTGCTAATCTGCTTCTTAATTTCATAGTGATTCACTCTTTCATTTTTTATGTTTTATAGTCAGCAAGAACTAAAATATGAAATTCTGCCGATACTTGTACTATTATAAGTGAAGAGCCATAATAAAACAAGGAATTCGAGGAATTTCTGAATATTTTATAAAGATACTGGAATTTTTTTGTGGCTATGATAAAATGAATGCTATAAAAAGGAAAACGAGGTTGGTTAATATTGAAAAAAAATAACTTAGAGAAAAAGACAGAAAAAAAACAAGAAGTAAAACGTATTCCAACAACGAGATATACACCAAATCCAGAGCAAGGACTGACTTCACAACAAGTGCAGGAACACAGATTGCATGGCTGGACAAACAGGGCAGTAGATCCGCCATCAAAGACAACTCGTGATATTATTCACGAGAATGTATTTACGTATTTCAACTTGATTTTCTTGATTTTGGCAATATTGCTGTGTCTTGTCGGTTCATTTCGAAATCTGACATTTTTACCGGTTATTATTGCTAACACATTAATAGGAATTATACAGGAGATTCGAGCAAAAAAGGTGCTGGATAATTTGACGATGCTTAATGCTCCGCATGCAATGGTTATAAGAGATGGGAAACAAAGTCTGGTAGATGCAGAAAAATTAGTTCTGGATGATATTGTAGTTTTTAAAGCAGGAAATCAGATTTGTGCAGATGCGGAAGTATGTTCAGGCACTGTGCAGGTTAATGAATCTCTTTTGACAGGAGAATCGGACGAGATCACAAAACAGCCGGGAGACACATTGATGTCGGGAAGTTTTATTGTATCGGGAGAATGTCGGGCGCGTCTGGATAAAGTGGGAGAGGATTCTTATATTTCAAAATTGACTTTGCAGGCAAAAGAGATGCAGGACAGCGAACAATCAGAGATGATACGTGCACTGGATAAATTAGTACTGGTTGCCGGAATTGCAATTATTCCAATTGGAATCCTTTTATTTGTACAGGCTTTCTTCTTCCAAGGGGAAGGTTTTCGCTCCAGCGTAACATCTATGGTCGCAGCAGTAATTGGAATGATCCCAGAAGGATTGTATTTGCTTGCAAGTGTGGCATTAGCAGTTAGTGCTATGCGTCTTGCTACAAAGAAGGTTCTGCTTCATGATATGAAGTGTATCGAAACACTTGCCCGTGTAAATGTGCTTTGTGTAGATAAAACAGGAACGATCACAGATAATACTATGGAAGTCCGTGAGTTTAAGCCGACGGATGAATATGATAAAGAGACCATGGCACCGCTTAGTCAGCTGATTGGGGATTTTGCTGCGGCAATGGATAGAGATAACATTACGATGGAAGCAATTAAAAGAAGTTTTCCACATGCTTCTGGACGTAAACCGATTTCAAAAACAGGATTTTCATCGGCAACAAAGTATAGTAGTGTTACATTTGAAGACGAAGCGTATGTATTAGGTGCACCAGAGTTTGTTTTGAAAGAAGCGTATGAAACATATGCGGAAGAGATTGAAAGTTATGCTGCTAAGGGGCTGCGAGTTCTGGTATTTGGAACATATGATGGAGAAATTGATGGAAATGAATTGGCAAAACCAATTTGCCCATTGGGATACTTGATGCTGGCAAATCCAATCCGTAAAGCTGCAAAAGAAACCTTTTCATATTTTGCAGAGCAAGGTGTTGAAGTGAAAGTTATTTCCGGGGATAATCCACGTACAGTGTCTGAGGTTGCCAAAGAAGCCGGGGTAGAAGGTGCAGAACGTTATATCGATGCATCTACACTCAAAGATGAAGAAGCAATGAAAGATGCAGTATTAAAATATAATGTATTTGGACGAGTTACTCCGAATCAAAAGCGGCAGTTTGTTCAGATGTTGAAAGATGCAGGAAAAACAGTGGCCATGACAGGAGATGGTGTCAATGATGTACTTGCATTAAAGGATGCAGACTGCAGTATTGCGATGGCATCAGGAAGTGATGCAGCGGCACAAGCATCTCAGCTTGTGTTACTGGAGTCAGATTTTTCGTGTATGCCACAGGTTGTATTGGAAGGACGTCGTGTTGTAAATAATATTCAGCGTTCGGCAAGTTTGTTCCTTGTGAAGAATATTTTTTCATTTTTATTGTCGTTGTTCTCTGTGGTATTCATGATCACATATCCACTGGAACCATCACAGATATCTTTGATCAGTATGTTTACAATTGGTGTTCCGGCTTTCTTCCTTGCATTGGAGCCAAATAAGAATATTATAAAAGGACACTTCCTTACAAATGTGTTCTTGAAAGCATTACCGGCAGCATTGACAGATGTTCTGGCGGTAGGAGCATTAGTGGTATTTGGACAGACTTTTGGTGTGGATTCAAAAGATATTTCGACTGCAGCAACGATGCTGCTTGCAATAGTCGGATTTATGATTTTGTTTAAGATTAGCGCACCAATGAATAAGTTACGTGTTGGAATTCTTGTGGGTTGTATCGCAGGACTATTGTTCTGCAGTGTATATCTTCATAGACTGTTTGCAATCACAGGAATGTCTGTAAAATGCATTATGTTGTTTGTAGTATTTTCAATTGCAACAGAATCGGCATTTAGATTTTTGACAATTTTTGTAGATAAAACAAGATTTTATTATTTGCGACTTCGTGGAAAAGCGACGGAATGATTATAAATGAAAGCTGCTGACTTATAGAGCATAAGTTAGCAGCTTTTTTAAGTGATGATGAAATTGTTTGTTTTCGGTGTTTAATTTCATTCGCTCCGAACTGGTTTTGCTCTGAGCTAAATAAACATCATATTGTGCAAGAAGTGTTTGATGATCTGGATATACACCCTGTCCCCATTGAATCAACAGCCAGTTCATCGTCTCAGAATTCCAGTATTGCATAGGAATATTAGCAGTTTTTAATGTTGTAATATATTTTAAGGCTTCGATAGATAAATGCTCTAATTCAGCATTTAAAGCAGGTGACTCAAATTCTTTATTTCCAAATTTTTCGAGTATTTTAATTGGAATGCTTTTTCGTTTGGACTCTCGTTGGATAAGCATAGAACTTTTTGTGACAATTTCATTTAGTCTTTGTGCAGCATTCCAGTAAGTTACGAAAGAGTCTGCCTCCGGTTTTTTCTTTGCCTGTTTTGCTTCTTCTTCCATATTAAATGTACGGAAAACACGTTTCTTTCCACCACCTAATTCTAAATCATAGGCCTTCCTTTTTTCCGGATTCGATAATATTCGATAAGCTTCGAGAATTTCCTGCATTTGTGCAGTGGTATCGATATCTGAGTGCATATTGGCATCCGGATGATATACTTTTGCCAATGCGTTTTTAGCAGCTGTAATTTCTTCTAAACTGGCGTCTCGGGAGACGCCAAGTATATGATAATATGTGCGTTTTGCCATAAGTTCTCCTTGATTGTTAATAAATACCTAATTATTTATTTTAAGGCAAGAAATAAAAAAAATCAACTATTTAAGCAACATGAAAGTATAAAGAAAGTAATTTTTTTAGACAATCCCAGAAGCAGGCCTTATCACTAGAAGCAGCAGCCAGAATTTGGATTCGTCCTATTTCTTTTTCATTTAATTTATAAATTAAATTTCCAACAGAATCTCCTTTATGGATAGGTGCATGCAGTTCTTTTTTTAATTCTAAGTGTTTTGTTATAGCCGATAGATTTTGACCGTTAGTATCGAGATAGTGAAATGTAGTTTCATATTTGCAAGGAATTGTTTCTTTTACACCGCCGATTATTTTTATTTTTCCAAGTTTAGGAGGCGAATAATCTTTATAAATCTGACAGGAGGCAAACCCATAATTTAATAAGGTGACAGCATCTTGAAAACGAGTTTTAGAATTGTCGGCACCAAGAATCACGGCAATTAATTCGATATCATTTTTTTTGGCAGTAGCAGAGACACAAAACTTTGCTAATCCGGTGGAGCCGGTTTTCAGACCAGTGGTATATTCATATTGGCGAATTAGTTTATTAGTGTTAGTGAGTCCAAATTCAGATGTCCCTTTACGTGTTGTATGAGTGATGTTTTCCATCCAGATAGTACAATAATCATGAATCTGAGGATATTTTGTAATCAGTTCTTTTGACATGAGTGCAATGTCCCGTGCACTTGTTTCATGACCATCTGCATCCAGTCCATTACAGTTAATGAATGTGGTGTGGTCCATACCTAATTCTTTTGCGCGTTGATTCATTTGTCGGACAAATTCTTCCTCGCTGCCGCAAATATATTCCGCCATGCTCACACATGAAGCGTATATGTAAAGGAGACATATAGCAGAAAGTATCTCATATGGCATTGTATAAAACATTAAAATGAGTATTACAAGTACAATATAATATTGATTTTAGTATTTTATATACCAACCCACTGAATATATAGGTGTATCGGAGAAAATGTAAAATTACCCCCGGTACACCTATTTTTTTACGTTTTTTAAATTTACTGAAAATAATTATTGTATTGCTAAATAGTATAAACAATTATATAATCAAAAAAAGGATTTGAGAAGGAGGCGTTCTGTAATGAGAGACGATGTTTTAAAGATAATGAACGATGAAAAGGAACGAAATAAATTTTTGAGGTTCTTATTTGAAGATGATTTATTTCTTTACAAGGATATGCTTGATGAATTGTCAGTAGAAGAACAGCTTGAATTTATTAAGAACGAAGTAGAACTCATGCAAGAATATTGTGATGGAATGTATTTCAGTAACGCCTTGTATTCAAAGAATTTAAAATATATAAAAGATGGTATCGAAAAAAGTAAGGAATTTAGGGAAATTTTGTGTGTTCCAATTAGAAAAGCTGATATAAACATATTAAGAAAGTAGGTTATAAACCTTTGTAAACATAGTAAAATACTAGGCTTTAACGATAACTGGTACGATAACAAGTTCTTGGGCAAGAAATGGATTAAACGCAGTATTTATAGGGAAAATAGAGGATTGGAATTTTATAACATAAATAAAAAAGATAACGTATTTACTGCATTTATAGGTGGTTTTGAAAAAAATATGTTATCGCAATAGAAAAAAGTAATGTATATAGAGATATAATACATAGTAATTTTATACCTCATATTCCTATATAACTTTGCAACTTATGAGCCATAAATCAACAAACCCTGCTGCCATGACAAATTGATAGCTCAAGAAGATTTAATTAAAAATAGCTCGATTTATAATGGAATATGCCCCTATATATGATAAAATAAATGTATTAGGTATGGTGGATGATGAATGGGACGGAACGGAGAAAATTATGGAATCGGAGCAACGAGTAATTTTTAGAATGAAAGAAAAGATAATGAATGAGCTATTTGTTAATGTAGATAAGGAACATTGTGTTATAGATACCCTTCTTGTGGGCAAAAAAAAAGAAAAAAATAAAATATTACCGGTTAGTAAAGAATCTGAAAAATTTATAGAGAAAAAACATGAGGAATTATTAAAAGTAATTAATAGTGGGAAAATCTTATTTTTTACAAAGTACGAATATGAAAAAATACTTAATGAATATTTACAGCAGGAATATGGGACAGAAAAACTTCAAGTGAATATGTTTAATAAAGAGATGCTGAAAAAAGAATCCGAGCAAAAAGTTATTTGGGAAAATGTAGATAAACTGAGGTGGAAGAAAAAAATATACCATAATAATATCACATATACAGTTACTGATTGTAATGAAAAGAAATTTAAAATTTGTATTAAAACTACAAAAGAAACTAATGAAAAAAAATATATGGTTCAATATGATAATAAATTTATTGAAATTGACGAACATGAGATAGAAAAATTGATTGAGAAAATTGAAGAATTGAAACCAATATTAGATAGAGAAGGATGTGTTTCAGTAATCAGACCTGAAAACATTATAAAGTCAAATGAGAAAAGAAAAAAGGATAATATTAAAAAAATAAGACTTGAGGAAGAAAAGACACGGAAAAGAAATACAGAAAATAAGCAAATCATAGAACAAATTTTAGCGGATTCTGATAAGTATTTAATACAATTATCAACAAAATATGGATTAAAGTATAAAACAATTATAGAACTAGAGCGAGAATGTCAAAATAATTGCAAGTATAATATAAAATTCAGATTTTGCACTCTAAAAAATTGTTGCTGCATGGTTTTATTACCGCATTGTATAAAAAGAGATGTGTTTTTGGAAAATATAAGAGCGAAAGCGCGGAACATTCCGGTTCAAGAAAATAGCAGAATAAGGCAAAGCAGAATAGAATTGTGTAATAAGACTATAAATAAAACTCATATTAATCCACATGTTGTAGAAAATATTGCTGAAGGTCTGAAGAAAAAATGTACCTTACAAAAGGATGGAAAATGTAGAAATAGCGTGGGATTGCAGAAATGTGCATTGTTTTGCGAATATTGTGCACGCTTTGAAAAGTATATTAATAAAATAAAATGTGAGAGTAAAATGCAAGAAACAAATCAATATATAGAGAGGAAAGAAAAGAAGCTATATCAAATAGGTGTTAAGGATTTTGTGGTAAGAGGAAATATAATTCAATGTATGCATAAATTTCATGAAATACAGAATGTAGATGCTTTGATTAAGGTTAGTTTGAATAATGGGGCAGATAAGCAAATCCCAATTTCCGCTGGTTATTGTGAAGAGTGCGAAGTTTATTTTATTATGGAATCCACATATCAAAAGTTGAAAAGTAAAGGTCTTATTCTTTGCCGTATTACAGATTTAAAAACATATCTCAAGGGTGGTTTTATGAATGGCTCAAAATTAGCTCAAGAGTCTATTTTAATGCAATATGGATATAATGTGTCACAGACAAAAGGACTGTCGGCAACTAGAAGACAAAAAATACTTGCAGTAATAATCGATAACAAAATACTTTCCAAGAGTGAGATTATAAGTTATTTGGATTTTTTTATTCGGCAAAGAAGTTCCAGAAATAATATGGGGATTGCAATATCAAAATGGGAAGAAGATAGAGAATTTGTTGAGAACTACAAAATAGGGCATTACACACAGTATGGTGTAAATGCAATATATCGAAGATGAAAAATTTTTATAGAAAATAATTTAAGCACCGGAACAAAATCCAGTGCTTATTTTTTTGCGATGAAATTCGCCTTTCAATCACAGTGTTTGATCACTGTCTGAAGGTACATATCTTGCAATATCTTTCACATCACAATGTAAAATCCGACACAAATCATTCAGAGTCTTAGTAGAAACATCTTTATTATGCTTCAATCTATGCAGAGTGCTATTGGACAAATGATGTTTACTTGTCAGCGTATACCAATTTTCAGTTGATTTTTCTAACGTTTCCCAGAAAGGACTATAATCAATCATCTGCTGCCTCCTACATATGTTATGTAATAAGCATAAAAGATATTCTAGGGATTGAATATCTTCGTTATAACGAATATAATAGGATTAGGTTTAGGTACAAAATATATAAAAAATGTACAAAAGGAGGAAGAAGGTTATGAGAAAGGTAGGGGATAAAGTATGGCATTGATTAAATGTCCTGAATGTGGTAGAGAGATAAGCGATAGTGCTGAAAGCTGTCCACATTGTGGATATCCGATAAACAAGAAAGAAGACTCAAAGCAAGAAGAAGTTCAGAAAGCTACAGAACAAAAAGAAAAGAAGCCTTTAAAAAAGAGATATTTAATGATTTTTATTATCATTGTCTTAATTGCTGGAATAATAGTATGGGGATGTATCAAGACATCAAAAGAGAAAAAATTGATTGAACAACAAAATGCAGAAGTTCAAGAAATAAAAGAATACAACCAATATGTTGAATGTTTAAATTCGGTATATTCTAATGCGCTATCCGGAGCTTCAACGGCTGAAGATGTGTGTGTATTGGTCTTAAATGTTTGGCAAGATGCTATTTATGATGATTCATCAGACGAAACAAGTAAATATGTTTCAGGAGCAAGCGATTTTAACGAGGCTTTAGAAAGAGTTTATGCTGATGAAGAAATTAAAGATAAGTTATCTTCTATTTCTGATTATCAAGAATATTTAGACAATGATATGAATAATTTACAATCTGCTCCATCTGAATTAGAAAAAGCATATGATGCAGCTGTGGAGGTTAGTACGACATTTAAATCATTAGCAAAAATGGCAGAATCACCATCTGGAAGTTATAATTCATTTTCATCAGACGAGAAGGATAATGTTAATGCATTTATTTCAGCATATAATACATTAGAATCTGTGATTCCAGCAAAGAAAGAAGTACCAAAGTATGATTCGAAAGGAAATCAAGTGGAGGATGAATTACCATTTTTGCTGTATTTAAATCAAATGACAAATAAATTACCGAGTAGTGCACAGGAGTATCTTTTAGGAAATTATCAAGATGAAGCAGTAATAGAAGGATTAAATGGAAAGATATGGTACAGTGTACATAATAAGGTCGTTCAATCTATTACTTGGAAAACTGATAAAATAAATCAAGAGAATGAAGAAAAGCTACTAAGTTACTTGAAACTTCGTTATGGAAAACCACAATCAGAAGATAAAAGTCTTATTATGTGGACTAAAAGTGATATGACTGATAATCTGGCAGTCAGTTATAAAATAGAAGATGATAGTCTTGAAATCATATGGTTTTAAATGAAATTGCATTTATTGAAATGTAATCTGTAGTTAATAGAAGGAATTAAAGATGGGAGTTATTTTAGTAAGAAGGAAGATCCTGAACTTACCAAAATCAGAAAAATGCACAAAGAGTACGAAAGAGGAGTTAAAAAATAATTAAAATGCAAGGGGGATAAACATGGCTTTAATAAAATGCCCGGAATGTGGTCATGAAATTAGCGAAAAAGCAAAAATGTGTCCAAATTGTGGATATCAAGTTAATGGTGAAGAACCTAATGATTCGAGGAAAAATAAAAATTTTCTTTCTAAGATGATTTTGGTAGTTGGGGTAATGATTATTACATTGTTAGTAATTGGCTGCATTATTAGTACCTGCTTAAAAAATAGTAAGACTGAAAAAGTAAAAGATGCACAAGAAACAGACAATGAAGCACCAACATTTCAAAATCTTCCTAAAGAATTGGTATACTACATAGGAGACGATGTGGATTTCCATGACATAATCAAAGAAAATGAAGTAAAAGTTGTTGATAATATTGATACGGATATAGAAATACAGATTGATTATAGTGAAATATCTTTAGATGTTCCGGGAGAATATAAATTGTTTTTGACAGCAGAAGATAAAGCTGGAAATGAAACTCAGTTAGAAATTCCGGTACAAATAAAGGATTATGAAACTCATAAGAACTATATTAATGCAACGACACTGGAAAAAAGAAATTTAACGGCAATATCATCTGGTGGGTACGAATACGATGGAATTCACATTTCTGACTCAGAAATGGAATGGCTTGAAGCTGGGACAATGTATAGATCAATTGCTAAACAATTAGAAGGATTCTACTTATTTGGTGATAAACTTTATGGAAACTGGGACGCAGATATTCCAAAAACAGTATTTGGAATAGAAAAACCAGCAACTTACAATGAAATGAAAACTTATGTAGACAAAGTTATTTTGCTAATTACACCAAACTCTACATTACCACAAATATTAAATTGGTTTCAAAGCTGTTCTACAGTAAAAGGAACATTTGATTATAATAAAGCATATTTTTCGTTTGAAGTTTCAGATCTGACAGCGACAGCAGAAGAAATGGGTATTACGGAAAAAATGTTAGGTTATATATTGGCGGTTATTGATGAATATGCACCAGAAGCATCTTTTTCTAAAAATACATATACATGCAAGTTACAAGTAGTTGGAGATGCTGCAAGAAATGATAAGAATATTATAACACCGGAAGATTTTATTACATGGAAGGGTGAAAGTAATGAATCTTGTACGGAATCAAATGAACTAAATCAAATTATAGAAGGAGGCTATGATTTTACATATGAATATGTAGATTATTCAGTAGACTATAATGTGGGGAAAACGAATAGAGATGTTGATGTAGGAATGTCGTATAATACGGTATTATATCATTATGGACAAGGAAAAGAAGCGAGTTTTAACATGTCAAGTGACTTATTGTATGAAGCAATTTTACAGGCTCCAGATGATCAGAAACCAAAAGACACAGAAAATTTCTTTTCAAATATACAATCATATATGTCATATGAAATGGAAGATAAGTCAGCAGAGTTAGTTTTCTTTTTTAATATGAAACAAGAAGTCGTTTTTATTTTATTTAATACAGTCCCGATTTATAGTTAATATGAAAAGGGAGGATGCCCTATATAGAACGTTATTAATTAAAAAATATAAATATGAAAGGAAAAAAGATTATGAAGAAAGCAACAGTGTTATTAGCAAGCTGCATGATTATGGCAGGTTTACTCTTTACTGGATGTTCAGATACTCAAAGTAAAGATATATCTGAAGAAAAAGTGGAAAAACAAAAAAATATAGAATCGGAAAGTAAAGAAAAAACAATCTCATCTGCAAAACAGGAAGATGAAAAAGAAAGTATTCCTCAAAAAAATACGGTTGTTGCATCATATGTAGGAATACAAGACACACAAAAAGTTGATAGTATTGTTATATATAATACTAATGGCGAATTGTTTTTGACAGCATTGGACAAAGGAACATCCAATAGAAATTCAATTTATGGATACAGTCAGCAAATGCCGATTGTTGGAAGATATGTACTAAATGGAGATGATAAGAATGTTTACGTCTCAGATTTTAGCTGCAAAACAAGTGAGTTCCAAGGGTTAACGAACTATTCTATAGATGCTACATTAAAATCTGAGAATCAAACAAAATTTCTAGTTGCATATGAAGTATATACGGATGTTTCTAACTATTTTAGTACTGGAATAGGAGTATTTGAAAATGGGGAATTAATAGTAGCAGATTATATATCAGATAGAGAGCGTTCGGATGAGTCATACAATATAAAAATTTTAGGGACTGTTGATTTTGATTCTTTTGACAATAGTACTGTTTTTTATGGTGATACAACATATGATATTGGATTTGATACAAAACGTGGAGAACTATCATATAAAAAATTTGATGGTTCAACAGCATTTTCGTTGAATGATAATACATTTGTTGGAGTTTTAAGGATGCAAGAGAATTGTGATAGTGAAGCAGGAAAAACAAGTAGATATACATTTGTTCCGGTATCTGAAGGAAGGGGCGCAAAGATTACTTTTTTGAGGTTACCAGGAGAACAGGCAGAAAATCCAACATATCAATTTATTGCAGATGGAAGTATTAAATTTCAACCAGTAAATTCAGATGGTACATATGAGTAAAATTTTACTCCACAATTTTTAAATTCTGATGGCATTAATCCGGAAGAATTTAAAAGTAGTTATGGAGGTTATTAGAAAATCTTCCGTATTTCTCAAATGGGGGTACTCTATATTAGGGTACCTCTTTTTTCTGGATGTAAACATACCCCCCTCCCATCTGATGTTGCTGGAATCATGAGACACAGAAGGGCGAGAGTTTGGGGTGAGATTAATGATTACGAAATTCTGATTCAACAATTTTGTGGGGAATCGTATAAAAATAGCACCCTCGTTTTGCGTTTCGCTTTTGTGGTTAGCTTTAGCGGTTAGGGTGCTGCGGTTGGGGTGCTGTGGGTTGTTATAGGTTTTTTAGTTTCGCTTGTAACTCTGCAATTTGCTGTTCTACTTCTTCTTTTGCCTTTTGTTTTTCTATATAATCACTATCAGGGATGAACTCCATTATCTCATCTGGCATACAGTGGAAGTAATCACAGATTCGACAGATGGTTTCCGTTGTTATAGATTCATTTCCTCTTAATTTTTTAAATGTAGTTCCACCAATTCCGACAGAATCTCTAAATTGTTTTTGTGTCATTCCTTCTGCCTTTAGCTTATCAAACAGTCGGTTAAATTCTACTTTCATCTTATATGCCTCCATTCGTATATTTACCTCGGAGAAACGCCACCACCCTGAAAAGGATGCTCCATTGACCATTGAACACTTTTAGGGATAGTAACACGTTTTGTTCCATGGTTATTTTCTTTATGTTGATAACGTTTTTTTGAAATTCTTTTAGGATTTATTTTTTCCTTATGTTTCTTATAATAATCCCACATGAGATCCGTATACTTGTTTTTCATTTCACCTTGAACCCATGTTTTTTTATCAGGAAGATATAACAAAACACGTAGGTTATGTTTCTTTGAATAGAAGTTGGATTTGTTACAAAAAATTTCAATTCCATTGTCTAGGTGTAGTACGACTGTACCGATTGAAAATTCCCTGCCGTGTATAAGATATTGTCCACCTAGTGTATGATATATATGCATATGTAACACCTTCTTATATATTATTTCCTTTATTATATCATGAGTTGAAAAAATAAAAAACTGCGAGAATAGGAATTTTATATAAAGGTAATGTAGAATATCTTATCATGAAAAATTGACTCAGTGTGTGGATGAACCGCATTTGTAAATGTCAATATAAAAATGATCAAAAAGTGGAAAATAAAAATGTACATTTTCCAAGATCTATTCCTCAGCT
>CAKSAJ010000012.1 GCA_934435195.1 uncultured Schaedlerella sp. | reverse complement strand
ATAAATATCATTATATTTAGATTGAGAAATGATGTCAAGAAAGTATAATAAAATATAGAAGCACCATTCAGGGACGGAGTTTTGTGGCTTTTTTTGCTACAAAAAAGCCACAAAACTCCGTCCCCAAACGGCTCATGAAAGGAGAAGAATAGAATGAATTTAACAGAATCACAGAAAGCAAAAGTAGAAGATATATTAAATCAAATGACATTGGAAGAAAAAATAGGTCAGATGAATCTGGAATCTCCGTCAATCGTCGGCGGGTTTGAAGTTCCGTTTGAAGAGCTGATTGAGATGATGACAGATGGACGTATCTCACAGGAGGAGTTTCAGAAAATTATGGCAACATCGGAGCAGGATTTCCATGAGGACGATATCCGCGCCGGAAAAGTCGGAGCAATGATGGTAAATAATCCGCGTAAGAATAATGAATTACAGAAAATTGCAATAGAAGAAAGCAGACTTGGAATTCCGTTGATTGTAGGATTTGATGTCATTCATGGTTTCCGTAGTGTGTATCCGATTGCAATTGCAGAGGCTGGATCATTTGACGAAAATTTATTTGAAAGAACAGCACAGATGGCAGCAAAAGAGGCAAGAGCATATGGAATCAATTGGACATTTGCGCCAATGATTGATGTAGCGAGAGATTCTCGCTGGGGACGAGTATCAGAAGGCCCGGGTGAAGACCCATACCTTGGATCATGTTTTGCAAGAAAGAAAATCCAAGGCTTGCAGAATGATCAGGAGTCAGTGGATAATTATGTAGCAGCATGCATAAAACATTACGTGGCATATGGAGCATGTGAATCAGGAAGAGACTACAACACAACAAGTATGTCTACATCTCAGCTTCATAATGTATATTTACCTACATTTAAGGCAGCAGTAGAAGAAGGTGCCGCAACAGCTATGGCAGCATTTAATGATTTGAACGGGGTTCCATGTACGGTAAATGAATATACACTTCGCCAGGTATTAAAGGACGGATATGGTTTGGATGGATTTGTTGTAAGTGATGCAAATGGAATCAAAGAATGTGTTGCGCATGGTATTGCAGAAGATGAAAAAGATGCAGGACGTCAGGCAGTGAATGCTGGTCTGGATATGGACATGGGAACAAGTATTTATTCGAATAATCTGGAGCAGCTTATTAAAGAAGGCAAAGTATCTATGGACACAGTGGATGAAGCTGTCCGCAGAATCTTGTCTGTAAAAGTATGGCTTGGATTATTTGAAAATCCATATGTTCCGGATGAAGTAATCGAGCAGTATGAAAAAGCATTGCCGGAAGAACATGTGGCATTGACACTGGAAGCGGCAAAGAAATCAATTGTGTTATTAAAGAATGAGAAAAATGTCCTTCCATTAAATAAAAAGCTGAAGATTAGTCTGGTTGGAACTTTGGCAGCAGAGAAAGCAGAAGTCTGTGGAGCATGGGCAATGGCATTTGAACAGGCAGATTGCGTATCTGTTCTGGAAGGATTGCAGAACAGTGGTGCAGATGTAAAATATTTCCCTTGCGGTGGTCCGGAAGGAGCAATCAATGAAGAGGAGATTGAACAAGCTTGTTTGGAAGGAGATGTGATTATTGCAGTAGTAGGTGAGACTGCAAGCATGAGCGGCGAGGCATCTTCAAAAGCAGACACAACATTACCAGGAGAACAAAGACAACTGTTAGAGAAACTGTTAGAGTCCAGAAAACCATTGGTCACAATTTTGATGAATGGACGTCCGTTAGCACTTGGGTGGGAAGCAGAACAACTTCCGGTTATCGTAGAAGGATGGCATCTTGGAATTCAGGCCGGAAATGCATTGGCATCCGTACTCTTTGGCGAGACAAATCCATCCGCTAAATTATCATCATCGGTTCCGGCTATGACAGGACAGTGTCCGATTTATTATAATCATCCAAGCACAGGAAGACCGGGAAGCAAAAGTAAATTTACTTCACGTTATCTGGATGCACCGTTTGACGCATTATATCCATTCGGTTATGGCTTAAGCTACACAACTTATGAGTATGACAATCTGCATGTAGAGGAAAAAGAAGATGAGTTGGAAGTAAGCGTACAAGTAAAAAATACCGGAGATCGGGAAGGCACAGAAATCGTACAGCTTTACATGCAGGATGTAACAGCAAGTCTTGTCCGTCCGGTTAAAGAACTGAAAGGTTTCGTAAGAGTAGAACTGATGCCGGGACAGGAGAAAACAGTTACATTACATTTGAAAAAACAGGATATGGGATTCTACAACAATCAGGCTGAATATGTCTTAGAAGACGGAAAATTTAGAATTTACGTTGGTGGAAATTCAAGAGACTGCCTGTGTGAAGAAGTGAACATGAAATTCTAATAAGTGATAAAAATAGTATGGAAGGAGCAGCACAGAAAAAACAAGCAGACAGGGAGATTTTGTGTTGCTCTTTTTTATTAAAGAGGAGGAAGAGGAAAATGAAAACAATCGAAGTAGTTTTAAATGAAAAGAGAAATGTTCGTTTGACAGCGTTTATTCAGGATGTAGAAAAAGAATATCGCAATATCACAAAAAGACCGGGAGTACTTGTAATTCCGGGCGGCGGCTATATGTTCTGTTCGGACAGAGAAGCAGAACCGGTAGCACTTGCATATTTGAATGCAGGATACGATGCATTTATTCTTCGCTATACAACCAATGAGGTTGGTTCATGGCCGGATCCTTTGGAGGATTATGAGAATGCAATGCATTATATCATAGAACATGCAGAAGAGTGGAATGTAATAGCAGATAAGATTGCAGTTGCAGGTTTTTCAGCAGGAGGTCATTTGGCAGGGGCAGCAGCAACGATTGCAAAACACAAACCGGCAGCAGCAATTTTGGGATATGCCGTGTTAAATGAACAGGTGGATGAAATTGCAGCAAATGCACCGAGAATTGCAGAAGAAGTAAATTATGACACATGCCCTTGCTTTCTTTTTGCGGCTCGTACAGATAATGTTGTGCCGATTCGGAACAGTATTCAGATGATGGATGCTCTGGATAAGGCAGGGGTAACGTTTGAAAGTCATATTTATGCATATGGACCGCATGGATTCTCAACCGGAGATGAGTCAATCCAGACAAGAGAATCTGCATTCTGTCCGAGAATTCCAAATTGGGTGAAAGACAGTATCGGATTCTTAAAAGATGTGATGGGTGATTTCTATGTCGGAACGGCGGAAGATAAAGTGCTTAAAAAACCAAATTGCAAAACTCATATCACAGATGACGGTGCAGCATGGTTATCTCTGGATTGCACAATCGGAAGAATATTTGGCAATCCGGCGGCAAAAGAGGCACTTGCAGATACGATTGCAGTGATGAAAGAGAAGATACAGCCGTTTAGACCGGATATGACATTTGATGATATGATGAACACTCTTAGTAAGATGAAATTAATCGATCTTCTGAATGAGCGTTCTGTAGATGTTGATGAGGAAAAACTAAATGAGGTATTGGGTAAGATTCCTAATATTTGATGAAAACCAATCAGGAACGGGGAACCATTAGGGACGGGGTTAGTGGCTTTTTGTGTAAGCAAAAAGCCACTAACCCCGTCCCTAATGGTTCCCCGTCCCTGATGGTTCCCCGTCGGTTTTCAAGAAAGTTGCCAACGTATGATAAGCATGATAAACTTGAGGCTGGAGACAAATAGCTAAAGGCAGGATGAAACATATGAAAAGTAAAAAAGAAATCTTAATTAAGTTATTTATATCGACGTTTTACTTAAGCGCTTTTACTTTCGGCGGCGGCTACGTCATCGTCACTTTGATGAAGAAAAAATTCGTGGACGAATATCATTGGATCAATGAAAATGAAATGCTGGATCTGGTTGCAATTGCACAGTCTGCTCCGGGAGCGATTGCAGTAAACGGAGCAATTGTTGTAGGATATAAACTTGCCGGTATAATAGGTGCAATCACAGCAGTTATAGCGACAATACTTCCACCACTTGTAATTATTAGTATAATTGCAGTATTTTATGAACAGTTTCATAATAATGCGGTTGTCAGCCAGATACTTACGGGCATGCAGGCAGCAGTGGGAGCAATCATTGCCGATGTGGTATATGGAATGGCGAGCAGTGTTGTAAAAGAAAAGAAGATATCGCAAAATTTTATTATGATAGCAGCTTTTGCAGCTACTTGTTTCTTTGGTGTGCCGGTTTATATGGTGATTCTGATTTGTATTGTGATAGGAATCATCCAAACTTGTATAGAACGGAGGCAGAAAATATGATTTATTTACAACTATTTTTCAGCTTCCTGCAAGTAGGCCTATTCAGTTTTGGCGGCGGATATGCTGCAATGCCTTTGATACAGGAGCAGATAGTGACGAAACATGGCTGGCTTAATATGGTTGAATTTACAGATTTAATTTCAATTTCACAGATGACGCCTGGACCGATTGCAGTAAATTCAGCAACCTTTGTCGGAAATAAAATCGCAGGAATTATGGGGGCACTGATTGCAACAGCGGGATGTATTCTTCCGTCTTGTATTATTGTGATGAGTATCGCATATGTATATTTGAAAAATCAAAACAATCAAGTAGTACAGGAGGTGCTTCAGTCATTACACCCAGCCGTGATTGCAATGATCGCATCTGCCGGAGTAACCATTTTAATCACGGCATTTTGGGGCACAGCTTCAAAAATATCTCTACAAAATACAGATTGGAGTATGGTGATTATTTTTCTGATATCTTTGGTCTTGTTGAGAAAAACTCGTATCAGCCCGATTTTAGTGATGATTTTAGCAGGTGGAATGAAACTTTTCATTTCAATGATATAACAAAAGGTCAAAATTGAATATAAATTAGTGACCTGACATTCTTTGGAAAAATAATAAGGAAGGATGTCAGGTCATTTTATGCCCCGAAAAGAAGCAATCTGTGATGAAGTATAGATGAAACTCAATTTGTATAATGAAGATGTAAAATAAATCGGGTCGAAATAAATCATAACGAATTAGCGAATCCCAGCGAAAAAGAAAGGAAATAATTATGAAAGTATTAGGATTATCATTTGGTAAAAAGAATGCAAACACAGACATTCTCGTAAAAGAAGCTCTTTACGGAGCGAAAGAAGCATACCCAGATGCTGAGATTAATTTCATCAATACACAGAGACTGAACATCGGTCGTTGTATCGGATGCGGAGCCTGTTCAACAGCTTTAGAAAAAGGAAAAGATAACAACTGTATCATCAAAGATGATTTTCAGATGGTAGAGGAAGCTGTTCGTGAAGCAGATGCAATCATTCTTGGAGCACCTGTATATGTATTGCAGCCAGTAGGACAGTTCAAAGATTTCGTTGACCGTTTCTCATGCCGTCACGATGTATCTGCAATCAACTGGGTATTGGATAAGAGAAGAAATGGCGAGGCTCCTGGCAATGCAGATGATTACCCAATCGAGAGATTAAGACGTCGTACAGTATCTTACATCTCAGTAGGTGGAGCAACCACAGAGAACTGGGTATCTATGGGAACTGCAACATTGCACTTATTCGGATTCCCGGCAATGATGAAAGTGGTTGCAAACTACAATGCAAACAGCATGGGAACAATCGGTAATCCATACCTGAATGAAGAAATGATCGGACATATGCACGAAATTGGAAAACGTACAGTAGCAGCCGTAGATATGGATGATAAAGATGTTGAATTCTATGGACCGAAAGGAACTGGAACATGTCCTGTATGTCACCAGAACCTGTTGACAGTAAATGGAACAACAACAGTAGAGTGCCCAATCTGTGGTATCGAAGGAAAGATTTCCATCGATGGAGATAAATTAAACGTTGAATTCTCTGAAGCACAGCAGGCAAGAGCAAGAGGAACATTTGCCGGATTAAGAGAGCATACAACAGAGATTCAGGGATTCGGAGCAATCTGCGGACCAAAGATTATGGCAAACAAAGAGTTGCTTGAAAAGAAAATGGAACGTGTTAAAAAATTCGATGAGATGATCAACGCGTAAGAACATAGAAAGTTATAAAATGTAAACTGTATGGAGATTACATATAGTGGATGATTCCCCGCAGGGTGTTGCGATTCGCAGTGCTCTGTGGGGCAATTTGTATGTTTGAAAAATAGAATTGTTTGATGATATCTTGTGGGTAGTAACAATTTTTTGTAGGTTACAAACTTGACGAGAATATGTTCAACTATTAAAATTGTAAATAGTGACTTTAATGGAGCGTATGATTGTTGCTTGCCGAAGGCAAAAGCAAAACAGCCGGTAATGAAGAAGTACAAACCACAAAAGAGAGGGAATACGTGAATGGATAACATGCGAACAATTATGGACTTCGAATTTGATACAAGGGAAGTACAGAGCACACATTTTCATCAAAATCTGGAGATTGTATATGTTTTGGAAGGTGGGGTGGAGATTCAGATAGAATCAGAGACTTATAATTTGGACAAGGGAGATTTTTTATTGGTGAATGCAAATAAGAGACATTCCCTGCGTTCAACCAAAGAAGAAGTTCTGATTGCTTCATTTCGAATCAATTTTTCTATGTTGGTAGAATATATGGGGACGAATCAGTTATTATTTTGGTGTAATACAACGGCAGATAAAAGTGAGTCTTATGAGCAGTTAAAGAAAGTGTTGGATCGAATGCTGAATCGTTTCTATGACAAAGAAAAAGAAGGCGCAATCTATTTGAACAGTATCTATTATGAAGCGATTTATCTATTGGTAGCATATTTTATGATCAAAGCCGATGATGCACGAATGAAGGAGAATTTTACCCCGGACAATTCCAGAATTTTTGAAATTCAAAATTATGTACAGGCAAATTATCAGAAACAGTTGAGTTTGAATGATCTGGCAAAGAAATTGTACTTGTCGAATGCGTACTTGTCTAAGTATATAAAAAAACATTTCGGATTAAGCTTTCTGGAATATGTAAACAATGTGCGTTTATTCCATGCGGTGGATGAGCTGGTGTACAGCGAGAAAAAGATTACCCGTATTGCCTTGGATAATGGTTTTCCGACAACAGCAGCATTTAACAAGGCGTTCAAGGAAATTTATAATATGACGCCTTCGGCCTATCGTTCCACGGTACATAAAGAAGAGCGGCAAAGTGAAAATGAGGAGTCTAAGCAGGAATTGGACCAGAGAGTAAAAGAATATCTGGAAGGTAAGACTCCGGTGGAAGATGACACGGCAACAAGAAATATGAATCTGTTTGTTGTGGATGCAAAGAATACAACTGAATGGAAAAAGCCGTGGGATAAGATTATTAATATGGGAAATATTGATTCTCTGTTAAATTATGATGTGCAAAGTCAGCTTTTGATGATGCAGAAAGAAATCGGATTTTCTTATGTACGTATCTATAACATTTTCATGCAGGATATGTATGAAGAGAAGATTTCCGGAGATAACAAATATAATTTCAGCAGAATCGACCGTGGCCTGGATTTTCTTGTAGAGCATCAGTTAAAACCATATATTGAACTGGCATTTAAACCGACCGAAGTAAATTATACAATCAACTCTTCTGTAGGAGACCGTTATAATGAAATTATTTTCCATGATAAAGACAGTTATGTGGAAGTGATGAAAGAATTTGCTTCCCATATTGCTAATCGATATGGTGTCGATGAGATTGAAAGCTGGTATTTTGAGCTGTGGAAAGATGACCGTCTCAATATGTTGGATGCCAATGGCTGGTATTTTGACTGTTTTGAAATTGGATATTGTGCATTGAAGAAGATATCTCCCAAAATTAAAGTTGGAGGAGCTGGATTTGCATTGGGATATGATAAATACCAGTATAATGCATTGATTCAAAACTGGAAAAAAAGAGAGATTAAACCGGATTTTATCAGCGTTTACGCGTATTCTTATTTATTGTTGCAACAGGATGGCGTATATTTTGGAAAGCGTTCACTGGACAACAGCTTTGTAAAAAATCAGTTGGAGTTGTTCAAAGATGTATTAAAAGCAGAGGAATTTGTTCCGGATGAATTACATATTACAGAGTGGAACTTTACGATATCCAATCGAAACTGCATCAATGACAGTTGTGCACAGGGGGCATATATTGTGAAAACCTGTATCGAATCCATCGGAGAAGCAGATATGATGGGATATTGGCATGGTTCAGATTTACATACCGAATATTACGATTCGGGAGCAGTTCTGTATGGCGATAATGGACTTTTGACAAGAGACGGTATTAAGAAACCATCCTTTTATGCGTTTCATTTCCTGAAGTTCCTGAAAAACGGAATGTTGGGAAAGACAGACAATGCACTGCTTACAACAGATGGACGAGGCGTTTATACGATTGCGTGTCATAACTGTAAGAAATTCAATTATCGATATACAATGAAGGATGAGAAAGATATCCAGGTGGATGATATCGACAGTTTATATGAAGATACGGATTCCATTCATTTAAAATTCCAGATTAATAATGTAGAAAACGGGGATTATGTCATGCGCGTCTTCTATGTAAATGAGGATAATGGAAGTATTCAGAATATCTGGAAAGATATGGATTACATCAGTAATCTTTCCAAAGGAGAGGTCGAGTATATGAGACGAAGTGCCAATCCGAAAGTAGATATGCGAAGGATTACAGTGGATGATCATGTCCTGCGTATCGACACAAAGCTGAAAGCACATGAGATTAAAGTATTGGATATACATTATCAATATTAAACAAAGTATGTATCGGATGCAGTGAGAGGCAGACGATATCAAATATTGGAAAAGCATATGGAGAATGAGAGGAAAGAACATTGAATAAGTTAAAAAGATTATTCGCACCGGTGGATATGACGGTGGGGAGACCATGGGAGGATATCCTGATATTTACGATTCCGATGTTAATTGGAAATATCGCACAGCAGCTCTACAATACGGTGGATAGTATTGTGGTAGGAAGATATGTGGGAGATAATGCACTGGCGGCAGTTGGAAGTGCCGGACCGATTCTGAATCTTTTGATTGTATTGTTTGTCGGGATTTCAGTGGGAGCAAGTATTATGGTATCGCAGTATCTCGGTGCGAAAAACAGAGAGGCGTTATCCGGTACGATTGGAACATGTATTGTATTAACTGCAATTGCATCCTTAATTATTATGATTGTGGCGACGATGGCGGCAAGACCGCTTTTGGAATTATTGAATACACCGGAGAGCATTCTGGACTGGTGTACTTCATATCTGAGAATTTTATTTTTAGGAGCTGCCGGACTTGCATTTTACAATATTTTGAGTGGTGTACTTCGCGGACTTGGAGATTCCATGTCAGCACTTTTATATTTGCTGGTTGCGAGTGCATTGAACATTGTATTGGATTTACTGTTTGTGATTAAATTCAATATGGGAGTAAGCGGAGTTGCACTTGCTACGGCACTTGCACAGGGAATCTCAGCACTTCTGTGTGTGAGAAGACTTTCGAAACTTACGGAATTATTCGATTTAAAATGGAAATATATTCGTTTAAATAAGCATCATGCAGGGAATATCATCCGACTTGGAGTACCTTCCGGAGTGACACAGGCGATGATTTCTATGGCGATGCTGATTGTACAGTCATTGACAAACAGTTTTGGAGAACAGTTTATCGCAGCAAATGTCATTACGATGCGTGTAGATGGATTTGCAATGCTTCCGAATATGTCATTCGGTAGTGCAATGACGACATATGCCGGACAGAATGTCGGGGCAAATAAATATGACCGTGTAGCCAAAGGTGCGAAACAGGGAATGTTTATCGGAGTTGGAACATCGGCAGTGGTTACCGGATTGATTTTGCTTTTCGGTAAACCATTGATGGGAATCTTTACGACGACATCAGAATTGGTGGATTTGAGTTATTATTTGATGCAGATTCTCGCTGTAGGATATCTGGTTATGTCAGTGATTCAAGTATTATCCGGTATCATGAGAGGCGCCGGAGATACGATGACACCGATGTGGATTTCTATTGTACAGACGATAGCGATTCGTGTACCACTTGCCTATATCCTTGTATATGCTTCCAGAAGTGCTGCATTCCCACAGGGAAAACGCGAATATATCTACCTGTCACTGGTTATTTCGTGGATAATCGGAGCACTGATTACAATCTTCTTCTATAAGAGAGGAAAATGGAAAACAAAAGCAATTAAATAAGATGTTAGACACCTATATTAAGAGGACAAAAAAGATATATCTTTTTTTGTCCTCTTTTTTTATGCAAAAAAAAAGAGTCCAAATACTGTATGAAATTAGGTTAATTTTATGAAAGCGTGCCGGAAATACATTTTATATAATGGAATCAAGTTAAGAGAGAAAAATGAAAAGGAGAGAAACAGCATGAAATTAGGATTTGTAAGTGCAATTCTTGATACCTGGAGTTATGAAGAAATGATGGACTTTGCATCAGAACATGGATTTGAATGTGTAGAAGTTGCCTGCTGGCCACAAGGAAAAGCAGAGAGAAGATACGCAGGAGTAAGTCACATAGATGTAGATAAAGTTCTTGCAGACGATGAATATGCAAAACATATTCTTGACTACAGTAAAGAGAAAAATGTAGAAATTTCTTCTCTTGCATTTTATCCAAACACAATGGATGGAGATTTGGAAAAGAGAACTTCTGTAGTAGAGCATTTGAAAAATGTAATCCGTGCAAGCCATAAGCTTGGTATTGGTATGGTTACAACATTTATCGGAAGAGACCAGACAAAGAATATCGAAGAAAATCTGGAGCTTGTAAAAGAGGTTTGGCCACCGATCATCAAACTTGCAGAGGAAGAAAATGTAAAAATAGCAATCGAAAACTGCCCGATGTTATTTGGACCAGACCAGTGGCCGGGCGGACAGAATTTGATGACAACACCTGCTATATGGAGAAAAGTATTTGCGATTCTTGATAGCAATAATCTTGGAATCAATTACGATCCATCACATTTTGTATGGCAGATGATCGATTACATTAAACCAATTTATGAATTCAAAGATAAAATTTTCCACGTTCATTACAAAGATATCAAACTTTACAATGACCGTTTGAATGATTGCGGAATTATGGCATATCCACTTGATTTTATGTCACCAAAGCTTCCGGGACTGGGAGATGTGAGATGGGATAAATATGTATCAGCACTTACAGATATCGGATATGACGGATATACATGTATTGAAGTAGAAGATAAAGCTTTCGAAGGAAGCAAAGAAAAAGTAGAACAGTCTCTTGTATTGAGCCAGAGATATTTAAAACAGTATGTCATCTAGGTAGAAAAACAAGCGGCTGTGTAGCAGACATTTGTTTTTAACCTAGATGACAGCGAAAGAATCGGTAAGTGCGGAGCACGACAGATGCGTAAGCATCTGGATTTTTGAGCTGGATAAGTAAAATATTCAAATAAAAGGAGAAACAAAATGGGAAAATTAAGAATTGCAATCGTAGGTTGTGGAGGAATCGCAAATCAGAAACATATGCCATCTATCAAGGCAAATGCAGATAAAGCTGAAATGGTAGCTTTCTGTGACATAATTCCTGAGCGTGCAGAAAAAGCTGCAAAAGAATATGGTGTAGAAGGTGCTAAAGTTTACACTGATTATAAAGAGATGCTTGCAGATACAAGCGTTGAATTTGATGTTGTACATGTATGTACACCAAACGTTGCTCACTGCCCGATCACAGTAGCTGCTTTCGAAGCTGGAAAACATGTAATGTGTGAGAAGCCAATGGCTCACAATACAGAAGATGCTCGTAAGATGATCGATGCATGGAAAAAATCCGGAAAGAAATTTACAATCGGATATCAGAATCGTCTGCGTGACGATACACAGACATTGCATGCTTCATGTGAAGCCGGAGAACTTGGTGATATCTACTTCGCAAAAGCTCATGCAATCAGAAGAAGAGCCGTTCCTACATGGGGTGTATTCCCTAACAAAGCCCTTCAGGGTGGCGGTCCTCTGATTGATATCGGAACACATGCACTTGACATCACATTGTGGATGATGAACAATTACGAACCAGCATCTGTATCAGGACAGGTATTCTACAAACTTGGACGTCAGGAAGATGGTCCTGCAGGAAATGTATTCGGACCATGGGATCCTAAGACATTTGAAGTAGAAGACTCTGCATTTGGTCTTGTAAAAATGAAAAATGGTGCAACAATTTATCTGGAAGCATCTTGGGCACTGAATGTACTGAAATCTATGGAAGCTTCTACAACACTTTGTGGAACAAAAGCAGGTGCTGAAATCCATCACGGCGGAAGCTACCCACAGGATGAACTGATCTACAATACAGTAGAGCATAATCAGTTAATGGAAAAAACAATCTCACCTGCAGGTGTTGTTGATTTCTTTGAAGGCGGAGCAGCAGCAGAGGCAGTTCGTGAGCAGGAGCAGTGGCTCAATGCAATCATCAATGATACAGATCCGCTTGTAAAACCAGAGCAGGCATTTGTTGTAACACAGATTCTCGAAGGAATTTACAAATCAGCAGAAACAGGAAAAGAAGTATTCTTTGACTAAGATGAATATTGAGAATACCGGTATCTTTTAGGAGATATTGGCATCTCAGCTATAAGTTAGGAAAGCGAGGAGTTAAAAATGGCTGGCAGACAGATTTATAATCCGGCTGGATTTAAAAATATAGAAGAAAACGGAAAGGTAACAGGTTACCAGTTCCAGTTCAAAGCACAGTATTATCGTGGAATTACATTGTCAATCGTTCGTGATATCCAGATCAATGTAGACGGAGAGGATGTTAAAAGAGAAGACATTCGTTTCACAGTAAACGGAGAAACATTTACATTGGAAGAAATGCGTACAGTTGTAGATTCAGATTATCGTTGGGAATTTGGCGACTATGCAACAGTATCTGTGATTAAAGAAGGTGGACTTGCAAAAGGAAATCATCACATTCATGCAAGACAGATTATTGCACCGTCATATATGCCATTTCAGATTGAAGCAGATTGTGACGCAGATTTCGTGATTGAGTAGGAGGAACTTGAAGATGAGTTATGATATTAAAAGAAGTGTTTCCCTGTATAGTTATCAGGATGAATATTATGATGGAAAATTGGATCTTGAGGGATGCCTTAGAGAGACAGCTAAAACAGGAGCTACAGGTGTAGAGCTTCTTGCTGAACAGATGATCCGCAGATTTCCATTGCCGATCGAGACAGAAGAATTTAGAGCACAGTGGTTTGGCTGGCTTGAAAAATATGGACTTGAGCCATCTTGCTATGATGCATTTTTGGAAAACAAAATTTATGATAACCGTGTGTTAAGCCTTGGAGAGCAGATTAACATGATGAAGAGAGATATCCGTCTTGCTTCTATGATGGGATTCCCAACACTTCGTACACTGGTTTCTACACCGATGGATGTTATTGAAGGAAGTTTAGAGTACGCAGAAGAGAAAAATGTAAAAATCTGTCTGGAAGTACATGCACCATTCTCTTTGAATTCAGGATGGGCTGACGGATACATGGAAATGATTAAGCGAACAGGAACAAAATTCTTCGGATTTATGCCTGATATGGGAATCTTTTGTAAGAGCATCCCAGATGTTGTAAGAGACAAAGCAAGAAGAATGGGTGCATCAGAAGAATGCATCAAGATTGTAGACGATGCTTATGCACAGCGTGTTGCGAAAGGATTTACAAAGATTAAATATGATCTGAACCTTGGAAAAGCAAATATGGAATATCGTATGGCAAACGGAATGAAAGAGATGATGGATGCTATCGAAGCAGCTGGTGGAAATGACGCAGACCGCTGGTACGGAAATGTGTCATTTACATATTCTTGGTCTGAGCCACAGGATATTATTGACAATATTGATTACATTTACCATACACATGCAAAATTCTACAATGTTCACGAAGATTATGTGGAAACAGCAGTTGCAATTCCTGAAGTGATCGAGGCATTTAAGAAAGCCGGATATAAAGGATACTTAAGTTCAGAATACGAGGGCGGAGAGCATTTAAGAGATGTTGGTGTTGACAGTATCGAACAGGTACGCCGTCATCAGGAAGCTATGAGAAGAGCAATTGAAGGATAGAAAAAACAGCTAGATTTAAGATTCAGAGGAGGGAAAACCCTTGTCTGAATCTTAGTCGTTAAAAAATAACGAAAAAGAAGGATAAGAAATAGGAGGAATAAATAATGGAAACAATCAAATTAGGTATTGTCGGATTTGGATTTATGGGTCACTGTGATGCTGATATGATGAGCACATTTGACGATAGCGAGATTAAACTTGTAGCGGTAGCAGATACAAACCCAGAGCAGTTGAAGGATGCACCAGAAGGTGTTGAAACATATAACAGCATTGAGGAAATGCTTGAAAAAGCAGATATCAATACAGTTATGGTATCTACTCCAAACCCAAGCCATCCAGAGATGGTAAAGAAAGCTGCAAAAGCTAAGAAAAATGTAATCTGTGAGAAGCCGGCAGCAATGAGTGTTGCACTTTTCGACGAAATGGTAGCTGCATGTAAAGAAAACGGTGTATTATTTACAGTTCATCAGCAGAGAAGATGGGATAAAGATTATCGTATCATGAAAGAAGTATATGATAAAAACATGGTTGGTGATATGTATGTGATCAAATCTCAGCTCTATGGTTTTAATGGAAATATGCATGACTGGCATGTATATCCTGAGATGGGCGGAGGAATGCTCTATGACTGGGGCGTTCATTTGATCGACCAGATGCTAGATATGGTAAAATCTGAAATCGTATCACTTTATGCAGATGTAAGAAATGTCATCAATGAAAATGTAGATGATTACTTTAATATCATTATGAAATTTAAAAATGGTGTAACAGCAGAGATTGAACTTGGAACATATTATCTGACACCAAAGCGTGCATGGTTTATCGGTGGTAATAAAGGATCTGCTATCATAGACGGATTTAACGGAGAAGGTAAGATTGTCCGTACTGCACACCTGCTTGAAAATGTACCTGGTAAGATTACAATGACAGCAGCCGGTCCTACAAGAAGCTTTGGCCCGGCAGCACCAGGACTTCTTCAGGAAGAGCCATTACCGGAAGTAGATGTAAACCACAGAAATTATTTTGAACATTTCTTAAAAGCATTTAATAAAGAGGAAGAGGTTGTTGTAAAACCAGAACAGGTCAGACGTGTACTGTGCGTGATGGATGCAGTACGTGAGTCAGCAAAAACAGGAAAAGCAATCGCATTTGAAGCATAATATTATACAGAGAGCAAAAAAAGTATCTTCTTTTTTGCTCTCTGTAATTTTTTAGTCAGAAGTAAAGACAAAAAAATAATGGTTTTTGGTATAAAAAGCAGTATATGATGATACGAAAACAAACTAAAATAAAGATAAATCAAAGAGAAATAAATCATAAAAGTGAGGAAAAAAACATGGCAGATTATGAAACACAGGTAGTAGTAGTTGCAGGAGGTCCATCAGGATTATCAGCAGCTGTCCAGGCAGCAGAAGACGGAGCAGAAGTTATTGTTCTTGAGAAAGCAGCAGCAGTTGGCGGAGCAGCCAACATGGGAATGGGACCACTTGGTATCGGAACAAAATATCAGAAACAGCAGATGGAAGATGTAACAGTAGAAAAAGCATTTAACATGTTTATGGAATATACTCATTACAATGTAGATGCAAGACTTGTAAAACGTTACTTTGAACAGTCAGCTGAGACAATTGAATGGCTCGAAGATATGGGTGTTGAATTTGAAGGAGCTTATCGTTATTTCCCAAAATCAGAGCCAACATGGCATATCGTTAAAACAGATCAGGGAATCGGACCTAGAGCCGCATCATTCATGAATAAAGCATTATATGCAAGAGCTCAGGAATTAGGAGTAAAGGTACTTCTTGAGACACCTGCTAAAAAGATTATTATGAAAGACGGAAAGGTTGCAGGTGTTCTTGCAACAGATAAAGATGGCAAAGAAATCGAAATCGCTTGTAAAGCTGCAATTATTTGTACAGGTGGAGCCGGATGCAACAAAGAATTTATTGAAAAAGAGACAGGCTACAAACATGGTGTAGATATGTTCAACTTCGCTATTCCTGGAATCATGGGAGACGGTCTTCGTATGGCATGGGAAGCAGGAGCGGATCACCTTCCGGTAAGAATCGAGCAGGCAGCTGCAATCGAGGGAGTAGATGATCTTCCGGGAAGTGTTGGAAACATCATGGGACAGCCAAACTTGCTTGTTAACTTACAGGGTAAACGTGTTATGAACGAAGATCATATGCAGAATACAACATTCCTTTCAAATGTGTGTTCACATCAGAAAGGTAAAGTCTGCATCAGTATTGTAGATTCTTCAATTGCAAAATACTACATGAGAAATGGTGTAGATAACGTATCAATGGTTCGTCCTGATCCAGATGTATCTGATTTTGCAGATGCAATTAAGATGGCACAGGAGAACGGAAATGAAGGTTTATTTATCGCAGATACAATCGAAGAACTTGCAGAAAAAGCAGGAATCGATGTAGACAACCTTGTAGATACAGTAGAAGAGTACAATGACTTCTGCGATAGCGTAGATGAAGAATTCTTCAAAGATAAGAGATATTTAAGACCAATCACAAAGGCTCCATTCTATGGTGCAAGAATTCGTCCGGGCGGATATGGAACAGTTGGCGGAATCCGTATCAATGAGAATTGCGAAGCTTGTGATAAAGAATTTGAGCCGGTTCCGGGACTGTATGCAGCAGGAGCAGATGCTTGTAACATTTATGATGATAGTTATATGTTCTTACTTCCAGGAAACTCTATGGGATTTGCTGTTAATACAGGACGTATCGCAGGTATGAGTGCTGCTGAGTATGTTGAGGATGAAGACTAATTCCTAAGTAACCGCAAACAAATAATGACAGAATAGAAGATGAGCAGAAGCAGATAATATAGCTTCTGCTCATCTGGGATAAAAGGATAATATTGGAGGAATTCAAATGAAAGAAACAGTAACAGATATTCTGAATCGTAGAAGTGTAAAAAATTATAAACCGGACCAGATTACAGATGAAGAACTGATGACTGTATTGAAGGCTGGAATGAATGCTCCTTCTGGTGGTAATAAACAGTCTCCGATTTTTATTGCAGTGCAGAATAAAGAATGGATCAAGAAGCTTTGTAAATTAAATGCAGAGATTGCAGGAGCACCGGAAGGATTTGATGTATTTTACGGAGCACCAACCATTATTCTTGTACTGGCAGAAAAAGGTGTTGGCAGCCCGGTAGAAGATGGAAGCCTTTGTCTGGGGAATATGTTTAATGCAGCATATGCTCTGGGACTTGGTTCCAGATGGATTAATCGTATCCGTGAGACGTTTGAGACGGACCTTGGAAAAGAACTGTTAAAAGAAGCAGGATATGAGGGTGAGTATATCGGAGTAGGTTCTTGCATCCTTGGATATCCAGCAGATGGATTCCCAGGACCAATTGAAAGAAAACCAGATTACTTTAAGATTATAAAATAAGACATTAGAAAGTGTAGGAATAAAATCATGGAACAGAAAAATAAGGACGTGATTCAGAAATTCTATCAAGATTTTTTTAATGACCACATTGTGGAATCAGCAGATAAATATGTAAGAGAAGACTACATTCAGCATAATCCGGGAGTTGGTCAGGGAAGAGAAGCATTAAAAGAAGCTTTTGCAGAGAAATTTGTTGAACATCCGGAGTTCTGTCTGAGTATTAAAATGATGATCGCAGAAAAAGATATGGTTGCCGTATATTTAAAAAATGTTGATCCACAGGGAAATACAAGATGCCGTGTTGTGGATATCTACCGTTTGGAAGACGGAAAGCTCGCTGAACATTGGGATGTATTACAATCATGCTAGAAAAAACAAAACCGGTAAATAAGAAAAAAGTAGCAGTAAGCATTTTTTTTACGGCATTTGCATTTGGATTAAACATAGTAGGTATCTCTCCTGTGCTAGGAGTGATTAATGAAAAGTATCAACAATACGGCACAAGTGTGATCCAGCTTTTACAGACGATACAATATTTGCTGATTATGGTTGGTTCATTGATAATCGGCTGGCTGACAACAAAGATTAGTAAAAAGAAAATAGTATTGTTTGGTCTTTGCGAGATTGGAATTTGTGGTATGTTACCATTTTTTTCAGATAGCTTCTGGATTCTTGTTCTATCAAGAGTATTGATTGGTTTTGGATTTGGTATTACAGGTCCAATGAATACGGCAATTGCTGCTGAATTAATACCGGAAGAAGAACGAGCCGGTTACATGGGACTTCATGTTGTTGGAATGGGAATCGGAACAATGGCAGGAAGTATGCTTGGCGGTACGTTGGCGGGATTAAATTATCAGAGTTATTACCTAGTGTATTTGATTCCATTTATTGCAATGGTTGCCGTTCAGACATTTTTGGTAGAGACTCCGCCGACAAAAACAGAAAAAGCATCGGATATGAAATTAAACAAGGTGGTGTATCTGATTTCATTTGCGTCCTTTGTACATACATTATTTATCAATGCCTATAGTACAAACATAGGAATTTATATTGCAGAGAATATTTCAAACAATCCGGGACTGACAGGTATGGTAACATCTGTGAATGCAGCATTTGCACTTGTGACAGGAATGTGTTTTTCCAAAATATCTGCAAAACTAAAGAATTTTACACTGCCATTTTCAATTCTGACTGCAGCAGTCGGATATGGACTGGTACTGACAGTACATGGAATGGTGGGAGTATTGATTGTAAGTGCTCTTTGCGGAGTGTCATTAAGTTGTTTTATGGCAACCGGATCTTATCTGCTTTCAATTTCTGTTGAGCAGGAAGCGGTAGCAAAGGCAAGCGGAGTATTTTCAATCATTGGGGGAATCGGCGGATTGATAGCACCGATTTTTATGGGAAATGCCGCAAAACTTACATTGGGTGAAAATACAGCAAACAATCAGTTTATGATTGCATTTTTCGGAATGCTGATTTTCGGAGTAATCGCAACAGTGGTTATGATGAAAAAAAAGGAGAATAAGTAAAGATGAAAAAATATGGATTTGGTGTTGATATCGGAGGAACAACATGTAAGATTGGTCTTTTTGATATGAACGGAACAATTTTAGAAAAATGGGAAATTAAGACAAATACAGAAAATCACGGCGCAGCAATTCTGGATGATGTTGCAGCAGCTGTGTTAGCTAAGATGGAAGAAAAGGAAATTGCAAAAGAGGATGTTCAGGGAATCGGACTTGGAGTTCCGGGACCGGTTGACAGTGAAGGAACAGTTCACAAATGTGTGAACCTCGGTTGGGATGTCATCAATGTGGAAAAGGCTTTGAATGAGAAGACAGGACTTCTTGTAAAAGCAGGAAATGATGCAAATGTAGCAGCTCTTGGTGAGATGTGGCAGGGTGGCGGAAAAGGTCATCAGAATGTCATCATGGTAACACTCGGAACTGGTGTTGGCGGCGGTATCATCGTAGATGGAAAGATTATTGCAGGTTCCCACGGAGCCGGTGGAGAACTCGGACATATTCATATGAATGATGACGAGACAGATACTTGCGGATGTGGAAATAAAGGATGCCTGGAGCAGTATGCATCTGCAACAGGAATCGTTCGTATGGCGAAGAAAAAACTTGCAACAGAAACACGTGCTACAAAATTGACAGCGTTTGATCCATTAACAGCAAAAGATATTTTTGATGCTGCAAAAGAGAATGATGAAGTAGCACTGGAACTGGTTGATGTACTTTGCACAATGCTTGGAACAGCGTTGGCCAATGTAGCAGCAGTAGCAGATCCTGAAATCTTCGTTATTGGCGGTGGTGTATCAAGAGCCGGAGATATCCTGATTCAGGGAATCCAGAAGAAATTTGAGGAAAAAGCGTTCCATGCATGCCGTGGAACAGGTATTTCACTTGCAACACTTGGAAACGATGCAGGAATGTATGGTTGTGTAAGATTATTATTCTAATAGTAATCGTCAAGATTCTGCCAGGTTCATATGGATTTGGCAGAGTAAAATAAAGAGGAAAGAATAAGAGAAAATAAAGGAGAAAATTATGGCAGTCATTACGATTGACGGGAAAAAGATTGAAGTCCCAGAAGGTAAAAATGTGCTGGATTGTGCACTGGATGCAGGCATTTATATCCCACATCTGTGTCATCACAAAGATTTGAGCCCACTTGGTTCATGTCGTATGTGTGTAGTAGAAGTAGAAGGACAGGAAGGAGTAACCACTTCTTGTACGTTGAAAGCAAAAGACGGAATGAACATCACAACAAAGAGTGATAAACTGGAACAGCTTCGTATGCTGGCTCTGGAATTGCTACTTGCAGGACATCCGGAAGACTGTACAACATGTCCAAAATATGGTAACTGTGAATTACAGATGTTAATTCAGTATATCGGACCAAAGACAGGTCGTTTGAAATTACGTACAAAAGGTTTCAAACAGAATGAAGAAAATCCATTGATCATTCATGATATGAATCGTTGTGTACTTTGTGGTCGTTGTGTACGTGCATGTAACGAATTGCGTGGAGTAAAAGTACTTCAGTATCAGAAAAAAGATATGGAAACATATGTAGGAACAGTACATAACAAACTGTTAAAAGATGCAGATTGTCGTTTCTGCCAGGCTTGTGTGGAAGTCTGTCCGACAGGTACAATCCGTGACAAACTGATGAATTCTGAGGTGAAGAAAGAGGATGCAGTCGTACCATGTCGTCATGCATGTCCTGCACATACAGATATTCCTCGTTACATCAGACATGTGAAAAACGGAGAATATGATGAGGCAGCAGCCGTTATTCGTGAGAAAGTTCCATTTCCTAAAGCATTGGGATATATCTGTAGCCACGTATGTGAATTACAGTGTAAGAGAAAAGAAGTCAGTGATCCAATGGCTATCCGTGACATCAAACGTTATGCAGCAGAGCATGATACAGGCGCTTACTGGAAAGGCAAAGGAAAACAGCTTGCAGATACAGGCAAGAAAGTATGTGTTGTAGGAGCAGGTCCGGCAGGTCTGACAGCAGCATATTATCTGAGAAAACAGGGACATGACGTAACATTGAAAGAAGCTCTTCCAACAGTTGGTGGTATGATGGCTTATGGAATTCCTGCATATCGTCTTCCAAGAGAAATTATTGCAGAAGAAGCAAAAGTAATCGAAGAACAGGGTGTTAAGATTGAAGTTAACGCAAAAGTTGAGAAACCGGTTGAGTTGCTCAAAGAATACGATGCAGTGCTTATGACAATCGGAGGCCACAAAGGTGTTCGCCTTCCAATGGAAGGAAGCGACCTTGATGGTGTTATCTTAAATGCAGACTTCCTGCGCAACTGCAGTATGGGAAAAGAAACAGGTATGGGTAAACGTGTCATTGTTCTCGGAGGCGGAAACGTTGCATTTGACTGTGCAAGATCTGCAAAACGTCTCGGAGCAGAGGAGATTCATCTGGCATGTCTGGAAGCAAGGGATGTTATGACAGCCGATGATGAAGAAATCGAACAGGCAAAAGAAGAAGGAATCTTCGTACATCCTGCACAGACATTCGAAAGAATCACAGGAACAGATCATGTGACAGGTGTTGATTTCATGAATGTAAAATCCTTTACATTTGATGAAAACCGCCGTGCAATCATTGAAAAAGAAGAAGGTTCTGAACACCATATTGATGCGGATACAGTTATTTTTGCTGTAGGTCAGAGACCTGATATCACAGAAGAAGCAGGTCTTGAACTTGGAAGAGCAAACAGTATTGCTGTAAAAGATATTGAAAATGATAAGACAACTTCAGTAGAAGGAATCTTCGCAGCAGGAGATGTGATTTATGGAACGAAATCTGTAATTATGGCAATTGAGTCGGGAAGAGAAGCAGCGGCTCAGATTGACAAATATCTTGGTGGAGACGGAGATATTTCAGAAGTGCTTGCACCAGAACAGAATGCAGAACCATATATTGGACAGTGTCCTGGATTTGGATACGAAGAAAGAAAACATACACAGGTTGATCCTGCCGAATGTAGAAGTGATAACTTCAAATTGTTTGACCACGGAATCTGTGATGCTGATATTTGTGCAGAAGCCGGAAGATGTCTCCAGTGCGACTTGCGTCTGCAGATTTCCAGACCAAGTCTTTGGGGTGATTTCGTAGAAAATAAGGAGGCCGAATAAGATGAGTGCATTAGAAAACGCAAAAAATACAAGCAGTCAGGATGTCCTGAACAAAATTCAGGAAGCAAATCTTTCTGAATATGGCTTATATGCTCAGCCACTGTTCGACCGCCTGATGGCAGCAAAAACAGAAAGTGCAGAAGAACAGAAAGAACTTGGTGTTATTGCTGCATTAAATAATGCAGATACAGACCATGCATTACTGGCAGTATTAAAAGAATATCCAGAGCAGGTAATGGAAGGTATTTCCATTGCTGCTTATGCATTGGAAACAGAGAAAAAATCTTTGCAGATTCCGGAAGAAGAAACAGAACTTCTTGAGAGTCTGAAAGAAACAGCAGAGAAATATGGAGTAGAGCTTGTAAGTGGCATCGTAAATGTACGTGCAGCAAAAGGAAGTGCACTGCTTCACATTGTAACAGTGAAGAATCTTGCGGATTTATTTGACGGATGCTATGAAGATGGTGTATATGTATCTGTAGATGGTGCGCTTCTTCAGAAAGTTGCAGCAGATAAAAAAATTGCAGAACTTATTGATAATGATGATATAAAAGCGTTATACTTTGGATATGAGTATCATGCACCGGAAGCTGCAGAGATGACAGTCGGGGAGGCAGGAATCACAAATGGTGTTGTTCGTGTACTGACAAGCAAAGACTGTATCGTACAGGAATGTCAGAAAGAACTCCTTGTATCCAGAAAAACAAGTTGTGGAAAATGTGTATTCTGCCGTGAAGGACTGATTCAGTTAGACCACATGCAGAAAGAAATCACAGAAGGAAGAGGTAAGGCAGAATTTATCGATTTGACAAAAGAAATCGGTGAAGCAATGTGTTACTCAACACCATGCTCAATGGGACAGGTATCAGCAAAGGCTGCATTAAGTGCAACCGAATTGTTTGCAAAAGAATATGAAGAACATATCAAGAAGAAAAACTGTCCTGCAGGTGCTTGCTCATCCTTCGTTAATATTTACATCGATCCATCACTTTGTAATGGTTGTGGAGAATGTATGGATGTATGTCCAAAAGACTGTATCGAAGGAAAAGCAAAATATATTCATATGATCGATGATTTCGATTGTACAAAATGTGGTAAATGTATGGAAGTCTGTGATGAGGATGCAATTGTACAGACAACCGGTAAATTACCAAAACTTCCAAACAGATTAACAAAAGTTGGTAAATTCAGAAAGAGATAAAGAGAATAAAGACAACCTTCAATTACTTGATTCAACATAAAAAAATGAGGTCGGATAAAAAATATATCCGGTCTCATTTTTTTGTTAATTAGAATAAGTTCATTTTTGTTCTTCGTAATAACTAAGGACAAAAAACAACGTATAAAAATTGTTCTAATATAACAAAGAAGATTTGAAATAGGATGTTTATATAGGAGTTTTGAACAAAAAGTTACATAGAGGATAAAAGGAAAAAACAATATAATGATACATAGAATCACTGGGAGGGATGAAGGATGGATACGACAAGAAAATTAATGCAGTTTCATTTTATTGCAAATGCAGAAACAGCAACACATTATCATCAGAATCCGGAAATGTTTTATGTACTTCGTGGAAATCTGGATATCAAGATTGATGACAAAACATATAAAATGCAAAGCGGAGACATTGTTCTTATTAACGCGAATAAACGACATACAGTAATTGGGAATGAAGAACTTCTAGGGGCAAGGTTTGAGATAGATTTTCATTTGCTGGCAGAATATATGGGATCAATGCAATTGTTATTCTGGTGCAATACTGTTGCGGACCGCAATCATGCATATAGCAATCTTCGCAGATTGCTGGATCGTATTCTGACAAGATATTTTGAAAAGGACGATAAGAGTGCACTGTATTTAAATGCATTGTATTTTGAAACGTTGTATGTGTTGACAAGCAATTTCCTTGTGAAAGCAGATGATATCAGATTAAATCTGGAAGATTCACAGGATCGAATGAGAATACGACAGATTCAAAATTATGTACAGGCAAATTATCAAAGCCAGATTAGTTTAAATGACTTAGCAGATAAATTGTATTTGTCAAATGCATATTTATCTAAATATATAAAAAAGAATTTAGGAATGACATTTATGGAATATCTGAATAATGTCCGTTTATTTCATGCAGTAGACGAGTTGATGTATTCAGACAAAAATCTGACGCATATAGCTTATGATAATGGATTTCCGACGTCAGCATCTTTTACAAAAGCATTTCGTGATGTATATAAGGATTCTCCGAGTGAATATCGAAAAAAGATGCAGGAAGAAAATAATACGCAAGAAAAAGAAATCAAATTACAAGAGAAAGAAGAAAGCCGGATTTTAGAATACTTGAGATTTCGTGAGAAAAAGGAAAGCCCACAATCGACAAAGGAAAAGGAATATGTAGCAGACGCAAAAAAAATCAAAGGAACATATACGGACTTCAGCAAGGCAATCAGTATCGGAGACGGATATATATTATTGCAGTCAGAAGCACAGAATCAGGTAGAAAAGCTGCAAAAACAGACAGGAATGAAATATGCAAGAATCTGGAATATTTTATCGAAGGATCATTGCTTCAGTGAGAAAGACGGATATAATTTCCGAAAGCTGGATCAGGTGTTAGATTTCCTTCTGGATCATCATTTGAAACCATACTTGGAGTTGGGGAGTAAGCCAAGTCTGTTTATGTATACTCCGGAAAGAAGTATTAATATAGAAGAAACAAAAACAAGTGTTTTTGATTTTAATACGTTTTCTGAAATTATCCAGGAATTATGTGTGCATCTGGTCAATCGCTATGGCGTGGATGAGCTGGAAACCTGGTATTTTGAATATTGGAATGACCCGTCTTTACGTAGCTTTGAGCCGGACGGAGAGTATTATCAGCGGTTTGATCTTTTGTATCAGACAATGAAAAGATATTCGGAAGAAATTTCTGTAGGAGGGGCCGGATTTATATTGGGATATGAAAGTATGGCTTGCAAAAATATTTTCGAAATATGGAGAGAGCGAGAGATTCATCCGGATTTTTTGTCTTTCTGTTCATTCCAATATATTGCATTGATAGAAGCAGGGGAAAGAATCGGCAAGAAGTCCATTGATTCCGAGTACATTTCCAACCAGATACAGATTATGAAATTAATTATGCAAGAAGCAAAATTTGAAATTCCAGAACTTCATATTGATGAGTGGAATTTTACAATTTCCAACCGAAATATATTGAATGACAGTTGTGAACAGGGCGCATACATTTTAAAAAATTGTATTGATATGAATGGTCAGGTTGATATTATGGCGTATTGGCATGCGTTGGATCTTTATTCAGATTATTATGACACAGATACTGTTTTAAATGGAGATTCAGGGCTGATATCGAGAGATGGTATCTGTAAGCCGTCATTTTATGCGTTTCAGTTTATTAACCGACTGCGCTCTAAAGTGCTGGGAAAATACGAAAATGCAATTGTGACGACAAATGGACGTAATCATTTTGTAATCGCATGTCATAATTACAAAAGTCTGTCGTCCAGATATGTCTTTACTGATGAAGATGAGATACAACTGGAAGACATTGAACAGTATGTTGAAGATGTTGAACCGATTAAATTGAATTTTACAATTCAGAATGTACAAAATGGAAAATATCTTGTTAAAACATATCGGGTAAACAGAGCGAGCGGAAGTGTACAGGACCTTTGGAAAAATCTGGATTATTCAAAGGGTCTTATGCGAGATGAAGTAGAGTATCTAAAGAGTAGTGCAATTCCAAGTATCGAGATGAAAACAATAGAAGTAGAAAACGGTGAGTTGTGTCTTGCGAATGATCTGGAAATGCAGGAAATCCGCTTAATTGACGTTCAATATCAATATGATGTATGAAATATGAAAGAGGAGGTCAAGAAAAATGAGGTTTGGCTTGCCTCTTTTTTATTTGTCACAAAGATGAAAGCAAAAATTATTGAATGATTTTTGCTTTTTAACTTTCTGAAGAAAAAATTATGACAAAATATTGAACGAAGATAGGGTGGTTCTGGGAAAGCCGGAAACATTTAAAAAAGTTAAAATAAACTCATCAATTAAGAGATGGAGGAACAAGATGAAAGTATTAGGAATTTCTTTTGGAAGAAAGAACCAGAGAAGTGATGTCATGGTTAAAGAAGCCTTATTTGCAGCAAAAGCAGCAGGCGCAGATGTTCAGTTTATCAATACTGTAACATTAAATATCGGACATTGCCGTGCATGTGATTACTGTAGTAGAAACAGAGACAAAGGTGCTACAGAAATTCACTGCTGCATGAAAGATGATTACCACATTCTGGAAGAAGCTTGTCTGGAAGCAGACGGAATCATTATTGCAGCTCCTGTATATGCAGTAGGTATTGTAGGACAGTTCAAAAACTTTGTAGATCGTTTTGGACCATCCCATGACAGAGCAGCATTGATCGAAGAAAACAAGAAACGTATCGCAGAAGGAAAATCAGAAGATGAACTGCTTGACCCGAGATATTTCAAAGACAGATATGTTGGATATATTTCAGTTGGCGGAGCTCAGACACACAACTGGGTATCATTGGGACTTCCAATGTTAGATTTATTCAGCTTTTCATTCTGCATGAAATGTGTAGGACATGTAGATGCCTACGACCAGGGAAGAACAGGACATCCTCTGTTTGATCCGGCACTGATGCAGAAATGTGCAGACCTTGGTAAAGCAGTAGCAGAATCTCTTGGAAAACCATATGAAGAGGTCGATACATGGGTTGGAGAAGAAGGCGTATGTCCGGTATGTCACAATCCACTGCTTAGCATGAATGGAACAACTCACGTAGAATGTCCAATCTGTGGTATCTGGGGAACATTGTCTGTAGATGGAGACAAGGTAAATGTAGAATTCTCAGAAGAAGAAAAGAACAGAGCAAGAAACACAACAATCGGTATTTACGAGCATTATAATGAAATTCAGAACATGATCGAGGTATGCGTACCAAAATTGGTTGCCAATAAGGATACACTTCCAAAGATGATGGAAAAATACAAAAACTTTGATAAAGAAATCGAATCTATGTAATAAAAAGCTATATAGATTGCTGCCATAAAACAGGCAGAGGGTAGGAGATCAAAATGAGTGAGAAAAAATTAAATGAATTTGGTATGGAACCGTTAACAGGTAAACACTACTTTGTATACGGTCTTGGTAACTTTGCATCACAGCTTTCATGGACAATGGTAAGTACATATCTTTCCATTTTCTATACCGATGTATTCGGTCTGGGAACCGGTGCAGTAGCACTTTTGATGTTAATCGCAAAAGTATGGGATGGAATCAATGACCCAATGATGGGAACCATCATGGAGCGTACTCATACAAAACACGGAAGATTCAGACCTTACATTTTTGTAGGAGCCATTTTCCTTGTAATCTTCACAATCCTGACATTTACAGTACCAGGATTTGGGAGCACAGGTAAATTGATTTATGCTTATATTACATACATCGGTTTAGGTATGTCTTACACAATGACAAATGTACCATACCTTGCATTGCCTGTAGTTATGACACGTGACCCTAAAGAAGTCAACAAATTAAATGCAGCTCAGATGATGGGTATGACAATCGGACAGATTATCTTGAACCTGTTTGTATTAAAACTTGTTCTCTGGTTTGGTAAAGGAGATCAGGCAGCAGGATATCACTCAACAGCTATTTTACTTGCAGTTATTGCCCTTCCTATGTTCTGGGCAGTAGCAATCCTTTCAAAAGAAAGAATTACTGTTAAGAAAGAAGATCAGGGTAAAGTAAGTGATGGTCTGAAAATGGTATTCAAAAACAAAAACCTTATGTGTGCAATGTTATACAGCTTCTTTAACATGTTTGGTATGTTAGGACGTATTTCAGTAGCAGTTTACTTCTATTTGTATTGTGTACAGAACTTTGCATTTATTACAATTTTTATGATGATGCAGATGATCGTCGGAACAATCATTATGCCATTTACACCAAAGGTAATTGAGAAGCTTGGAAAACGTAATACAGCGATCCTTTCAATGGTTATCCAGGGTGGTGCATTGATTGTACTGTTTGTAGGTCCTTATGAAAATATCGTATTTGACTTTATTGTATTGATCGTATATGGTCTTGGATATGTTGCAGGTCCATGTGGAGCCGGTATGATGGTTGATGCAATCGATGATTTTGATGACAAATATGAAGCACGTAACGATGGTATGGCATTCTCATTCCAGGGATGTGCTATTAAAATCGCAACAGCTATTGCAAACTCATTGTTCCTGGTTGTTATGGGAGCATTCGGATATGCAGGTGGAGTAGATATGACACCACATATTCAGACAGGTATCAATATTGCAGCAAACCTTCTTCCTGGAATTGTATTCTTCGTAGGAATAATTCCACTTCTGATCTATGACCTGGATAAACCGGGACATATGGAAGCTGTAAGAGAAAGACTTGCAAAACGAGATGCAGCTAAGAAAGCAGCTACAAATTAGAAATTCTATTTATTAAATTATATGGGGCGTATGTAAAGATGTTACATACGTCCTATGTTTTTTTGACATACATATGACACGAAAGAGAAATTGTTCTTATATAAAAACTTGCAATATTTATATTTGAGGTAGATAATATCAGAGACGAATTTAGCAAAAACAAAGGGGATGACATAAAGTGAAACAACAACACATGTTTTCAAATCAGATGATCGCGGCGATTCTTGTTCCGGTAATATTGGAGCAGCTGTTGAATTCGGTTATGGGAACTGCAGATACAATGATGGTAAGTAATGTTGGTTCGGCAGCAATATCGGCGGTGTCGTTAGTTGATTCAATCAATGTTCTGGTAATACAGGCATTTTCCGCTCTGGCAGCAGGTGGAGCGATTATATGTGCACAGTATATCGGACAGAAGAATAAAGAGCGGGCAAATGAGTCAGCACGTCAGGTTTTATTTATCATCACAGCAATTTCAATCGTAGTCAGTCTGATCTGTCTTATTTTCCAGAAGCCGTTATTAAGAGTAATCTTTGGTTCGGTTGAAGCAGAGGTTATGAGAGCTTCGGAAATATATTTCTTCTACACAGCATTATCATTTCCGTTTATTGCGGCGTATGATGCAGCAGCATCAATCTTCCGTGCACAGGATAATACCAAAGGACCGATGATCATTTCGATGATTTCTAATGTAATGAATATTGTGGGAAATGCAATTATGATATGGGGCTTTCATATGGGTGTTGCAGGTGCAGCAATTGCTACGTTAGTTTCACGTATCTTTTGTGCGGTTGTAGTACTGATTCAGTTAAGAAAAGACAGACAGCCAATCGTAGTGAGAGATTATATGAAAATACGTCCAAACTGGAGTATGATACGAAGGATTCTTGGAATCGGAATTCCATCCGGTGTGGAAAACAGTATGTTCCAATTAGGAAAACTGGCAATCCAGTCAACGGTATCAACTCTTGGTACAGCGGCAATCGCAGCACAGGCTATGACAAATATTTTGGAAAACCTAAATGGTATTGCAGCAATCGGAGTTGGTATTGGACTTATGACAATCGTAGGTCAATGTATGGGTGCAGGAAGAAAAGACGAAGCGGTTTACTATATAAAGAAATTGTATGTGATCGCGGAGGTGATTATTATTGTAAGCTGTCTGACAGTATTTGCGTTGACAAAACCGGTTACAATGTTAGGTGGAATGGAAAGAGAAAGTGCAGATATGTGCTTCCATATGGTTATGTGGATCACAATTGTAAAACCATTTGTCTGGGTTCCATCATTTATTACGGCATATGGTTTACGTGCAGCAGGAGACGTGAAGTTTTCAATGATCACATCCTGCATTACGATGTGGGCATGCAGATTCTGTCTATGTGTATTTTTGATCCGGGTTATGGGATTTGGACCAATGGGAGTCTGGATCGGTATGTTTGCGGACTGGACTGTTCGTGGAATTATATTTACATGGAGATTTCATAGCAGAAAATGGCTTGAGTATAAAGTTATTTAATACAAAAAGAAAAACAGTTCCCCGGTGTTTGTGCCGGGGAGCTGTTTTTATAATTATGAGAAAGAGAGCTAAATCATAAAAATTTTTGGATGATTTTACATTCCGTCTTTTAGGATATCATGGTCTCTTAGTACTTTTTCAATAACATTTCCTTTGACAAGCTTCAAAAGCGGTTTTTTGAGTGCATTAAGCGGACCAGGAAGCGGAATTTCCAGTGGAGATTTTCCATCCATAAGTTTTACGCTGCTGTCGAGAAGCTCACGGATATCATAAACACTTCCCCATACTTCCGGAACACCTCTGTCGACTTTGAGAAGTCCATAAACAGCTTCCATAGCAGTACGTACAGAATACTCTGTTGTGAAAACAGTGTCACGAGGAGTATCAGCAAACTGTCCGAGGAATGCAAAGTTGACACATCCGTCAGGAATGACATCCGGGCGGTCACCTTTTGTACGAGGCATAAAGAAAGCAGTAATGTAAGGCATCATTGTCGGAACACAGATCGCACTATTTTCTGCAAGATCCATAATCTGGTCTTCAGGTACTCCGAGATGATACAGCCATTCAGCAGTGATTTCTTTACCTGTACAATCTTTCATCGGTTTCTTAATATAGTCTCCAGGCACATCTGTAAATAAGCCATATACCCATACACATACCTGGTCTTTATCCTGATCTTTAAACTGTCCCTGTCGATTAATTGTCCAGCTAAGCAGCCAGCTTGAATCCTGACAACTTACGATACCGCCTGTTACAACATTTCCTGTGCGAGGGTCACGTTTGCAAATATCAGTGATATAAGGGATGATCTTGTCATCGAGAGTTGTGACAGTTGCAGATTCCCAGTTTGTTTTTGAAATGTCAGAACAGAATTTTTCCGGATGTCCAAAGGATGGATCCTGTCTGGCAATATTCTTCCAAAGATTCCATACACCGCTTGTACGGACTTCAGCATCTCCGTTCGGGGCATGATTCTGATCTCCATAAATGGTTCCCTCTGTACAGCTTCCGTTCGTAACAAATACAAGGTCATTTTCAGTCAGAACGATGCCGCTTTCTTTTCCATTTACCTTACATTCGATAGCAGAAGCAATCTTCTTATCTCCTTCAAATTTAAACACAACGTTTGTAACCTCTGTATTGAACTGGAAGTCAACACCTGCAGCCTCCAAATACTTCTGCATAGGAAGAATCAGAGATTCATATTGATTATATTTTGTGAATTTCAATGCACTGAAATCAGGCAGTCCGGCAATGTGATGGATGAATCTCTGGAAGTAGAGTTTCATCTCAAGAGCACTGTGCCAGTTTTCAAATGCAAACATTGTTCTCCAGTATAACCAGAATGTAGAGTCGAATACTTCATCATCGAATACATCTTCGATAGTTTTATCGTACAAATCCTCATCTTTTGTCATAAAGAGTTTCATGATTTCCATGCAGCCCTTCTGACTCAAATTGAATTTACCATCTGTATGTGCATCTTTACCGCGATTGATCGTAGCACGACAAAGTGAGTAGTTTGGATCATGTTTGTTGAGCCAGTAATATTCATCCAGTACAGAAACACCAGGTGTTTCAATAGAAGGAATACTGCGGAACAAATCCCACAGACATTCAAAATGATTTTCCATCTCGCGTCCTCCACGCATTACATAACCGCGGGAAGAATCGTAGATTCCATCACATGCACCGCCGGCAATATCCATCGCTTCCAGAATATGGATGTGAGAACCAGGCATTTGTGCATCACGTACAAGGAAACATGCGGCAGCGAGAGAGGCTAGTCCGCTTCCTACAATATAAGCATGTTTGTCATCTACACCTTCCGGTTTTTCAGGATGAGCAAATGCTTCATAGTTTCCATTAGAATAGTAGATTCCTTTACTGTTTCGCTCATATTTTCCACGCTCTGTATTGCGATAGTTGTTCTTAGTGGAAATGTTATCCATTTTCTTTTTACTGAACAAAGGTGAACTAGATTGAGATGCATCACCGTTTTCAGATTTGTTTTTTGCTTTCTGTGCGAGATAAATTGCAGTACCTGTTCCTGCTGCAACTGCTGAGATCACACCAAGTTTAGATTTTTTATTTGCCATAATATAACCACCTTTCTGTGAGCTATCCATTTGTTATGAATATAGTATGAGCATTTTTACTTGTTTTCAATTTACAAAAAGGGCAAAATGATAAAAAACTTATCAAATCACCCTTTTTGTAAAAATATTTTGTTTACAAATCTGTTTTAGCGAGGTTAGAAAAATTTAAAATAGAATTTGCAAGGCTTCCGTGGATTGTAATATTGATCTTACGTGCAAGCTCCATGTAATCATCCTTCATTCCCTGTTTAATCCAGTCAAGCATAATACCGACAAAACTATATTTATAAAAATCAGCAATAAAGCGACGTTCTTCTTCCGAAATATCCGTGTCGGCGGCCTTTTCTTCGACAACGCCCATCAATAGGTCGGAGGTGAGATGAAAAAGAAAATTTTCTATCTGGTCGCGACTGATACAACGATATGCATTCAGAATAAAAGGTTTGTTTTCATATACAACCTCAAAAATCTGAACTAATCCTTCTGACCAGGTGTCATATGTCTTTTTTCCCGCTAAGGCCTTTGTTGCATCGGCAAGACATGCCCATTCTATCAAATCATAAATGTCTTTGAAATGATAATAAAAAGTCATACGGCTGATGCCGCAGTCTTCTGTTAAATCGCGGATTGTGATTTTATCAAGTGGTTTTTTTAGCATTAATTTTTTCAGAGATTCTTCTAATATTTGTTTTGTATTGTTGTTCATGAAATCACTTCTTTCTAATCGTATTTCTACTGGTCACAGGTACTGTGAACAGCAACAATATAAGGCTATTCTACAACATTTCTATAGGAAGGTCTATTATCAAATATTAGAAAATATGATAGGTATATACAAAAGATTAACAAATATAGTATTTTATGTAGTGCAAAAATGCAAAAAAATTAAATTTTTGAAATCTATATTGTATACATCCCGTAATTATTGATATAATTAATCAGTTAAGGTTCGACTAAATTTTATGGAGGCTAAACTTATGAAACAGAAAAGTGGTTTTAGCGGGCAGATCGGTTTTGTATTTGCTGCTGCTGGAAGTGCTGTAGGAGTTGGAAATCTCTGGAGATTCCCATATCTGGCAGCAAAAGACGGGGGAGGACTTTTCCTGATTATTTATTTGGTATTGGTAGTTACTTTTGGATTTACATTATTAACAACAGATATCGCCATTGGACGTAAGACTGGAAAAAGTGCAATTTATGCTTATGAATCAATGTGTTCAAAGTGGAAGTTTTTGGGAATTCTGACATTCCTGGTACCGGTATTGATCATGACATATTACGCAGTTATTGGGGGATGGATTCTGAAGTATATTACAATCTATCTGTTTAGTTCAGGTAAAGAAGCCGTGGCTGATGGATGTTTTACTGGATTTATTTCCTCACCATCTTCTGTGTGGTTCAGTTTGGTATTTATGCTGTTAACAGCACTGATCGTTTATAATGGTGTTGAAAAGGGAATTGAACGTGTATCTAAATTTATCATGCCAATACTTTTGGTGATGGTAATTGTGATCGCAATCTTCTCACTGACACTCAAAACAACTTTGGATGACGGAACTGTCCGTACAGGCTTACAGGGAATGATGATTTATCTGAAACCAGATTTGACTGGCGTTACAGTAGGGCGTTTTCTTCAGATTATGCTGGATGCGATGAGTCAGTTATTTTTCTCTTTGAGTGTATCAATGGGTATTATGATCACATATGGTTCTTATGTAAAGAAAGATGTTGATCTGAACAAGGCAGTATCCCAGATTGAATTAATGGATACAGGAGTAGCATTCTTGGCAGGTGTTATGATCATTCCTGCTGTATTTGTTTTCTCAGGACTTGATGGAATGTCAGCAGGACCTGGACTTATGTTCGTGTCTTTGCCAAATGTATTCTTTAGCATGGGAAAAATCGGAAGATTTATCGGAATCTTATTCTTTGTACTGGCAGGATTTGCAGCATTAACTTCTTGTATCTCAGTATTAGAGTCTATTACAGCAAACTGTATGGAGCTTTTCCATACGGAAAGAAAAAAGACAACAGGAGTTTTGTCTGTTATCTATTTGACAGCAACAGCAGTCATAGCATTGGGATATAGCATATTCTATGTAGAAGTGGCATTGCCAAACGGAAGCACAGGACAGCTTTTGGATATTATGGACTATATCAGTAACAGTTTCTTGATGCCGTTTATCTCATTGTTGTCGGCAATTCTGATCGGATGGATCATGAAACCATCATGGATTGCAGAAGAGATGGAATTAAATGGAAGCAAATTTAAACGCAAAAAGCTTTATAATGCAATGATACGCTATATTATGCCGGTCATTATGTTGATTTTATTCTTACAGTCAACCGGTGTATTGAATTTGATTCTTAAATAATAACTTCATATATTAAAAAAACGAACTATATCATTGAATGGATGACATAGTTCGTTTTTTAGTTCCGGAAATTTACATTATGGATTACATTTTTTGCATGGCTCATACCCCATTTTAATGACATCAGCCCTTTTCCCGGTGTAATTTTTTCGATTTTTTTTCTTCATCTGTTTTACGCTTCCACAAGTTGGATAGTGGAATTTGTGATTGTTTGTGTTTAGCACGTAGGTAGTGGAAGAAGATGAATTTTGGGTCGTTGCGCTGCTGTCGGAAGAGGTGTCGGCTTTGCTTTCTCCGGTAGCATAATCAATGGAGACGCCAGGCTGAACATTGTATACAAATATACAAAAAAGAATACCCTCCCCGTTGTCTTCAACAGACATTGCTTCCATAACAACCCCAGACGCAACAAGATTATCTCCATCATAAACAGGTGTTACCCGGTATAATACATGGTTGCCGGTTTCTTTTATATAATCAGCTGTCATATTTTCAAAAGGAAGCATACCTTGCACATTCAGATATCGTGTTCCGGTAATCAGGTTGCGTTCATTGTCATTCTCGGCAGTAAGCTGATAGCCTATTAAATGACAACGATTATAGAGATATTTTCCATCAACAAAATCATATTTTACAGTATGCCATCCGGAAGGCTTGATTTTGCCGATAGCCCCTCGTTTTTCGGTTGGCATTAAATCTTTTCCGACATTTGCATATGCAACACCGCATCGGCCAAGCTTGTCTAAAGCACTGTAGGTTTCAAAGGAAGTGGATACATTGAGTTCACTCTCAGTGAAATAGGGGGTGTTGTCGTTAAGAACAACATAAGGGTCTTTCGTGTAAGCTGGAATGCTTGACAGATTAAAAGAAGATGAAGCTGCTTTTGCTGCAAACGTCTCGCTACAAACAGAAAGTGAGAGCAGGAACACTAAAAATAGAGAGAATAATCCTTTGGAATGAAAGATAACTTTTTTCAATGTTTTCATTTTACATAAATCTCCTCTGTTATTTTATCGTGTGAGGAACCGACGAAATCTTCACTGGAAATTAGTTTCCACCCATGCTCAGACAGTGGAATATCAAAATAAAAATCAGCAGGATAGTCCCGGTTCCATTTATATAAGATTATCTTTTCAATTTTTTGTTCAAATGGAGCAACAGAACAGTCTTCAACAAAACATATATCATTGCAGGCAGCTTTGCTTAGAAAACTCTCATCAATGTTATAATTTTGAGGATTGTTGATATAATTTTCGGAATTCTCAAATTGTTTTTTTGAATAGTGGTTCATCCAGATAATTTTTCCGGAAGCTGATTGAAGGATTCGCTCTCTCAGGGTATGATCCTGACTTTGCCTTCTGTGATTGAAAAGCATGCCCATATTATTATCTACGCAAGTTATTAGTATCATAATCGTATATACCTCTTTCTATTGATAATTATATTATATGGTTTTGCGTAAAAATATCAATGCATTGTATGAAAATGGAAAACGTGGAGTTTGAAAAGAATTGAAAGAAAAAGTATAAAAATGGCTGCCTGGAAATTCCAAGCAGCCATTTTTTAAGAAAAAAGTGTAAACTATTTGCGAAATAGATGTTTGACTAATGAAAGAAGACCGAAATGCTCAGATTTCATATAATCATTTACAAAATTGTCACAATACATATAACGTTCTGTTCGCATCCATTCTGGAAGAGAAAGTGAATCTAAAGAATTTGTATAAGTTACGAATCTCATAACAGTGCCCCCTTTTAATTTATTTCCGTTTCTTTTAGTTACTTATATTGTAGCACAAAAACAGAAGAAAACTATGGGAAACAATTCTAAAAATAAGGTGTAAAATATGTGTTGCCAGCACAAGAATTGTGTTATATTAAGAATAGATAACGAGAAATTAAAAAGGGGGGGAGGGCGTATGAGTTTTACGATTGAAGATATGATGCTGACAGCGGAAAACAGGTATGCAATGAAGTTTCTGGCAGGGCAAAATGGCTGGGCTAATTCTATTAGCTGGGTGCATCTTTTGGAAGATACAACGATTATACAGAATTTCTGGGGCAAGGAGCTTGCAGTAACAACAGGACTTGGATTTCCTGATAAAGAAGATTGGATGCAATTAGCGATACAGTTAAACAGACATCATGCATCTGGGCTGATTATTAATGTAGGGCAGTATATTCATGAGGTACCGGAAGAATTGAAAATGTATTGTGACGAAAATGATCTTCCACTCTTAACGGTGCCATGGGAAGTACATTTGTCAGATATGATAAAAGATTTCAGTATTCGTGTTTTTTTGCAGGATAGTACAGATGAGCAGATTGCTTCGGCATTGATTTCAGCCATTGAATCTCCGGATAATCAGGAGGCATATCGAAAAGAGTTATTACAGTATTTTGATGTGGACGGAAGTTTCCAAGTTCTCTTACTTACTTGTGAAGGATTGGATGCTATGGATACAGTGGAACGAAGAAAATTATCCTATAGAATACAAATGTATCTGGAGGATATTACACATAATGCCAGTTTCTTTTATTACAACTCAGATTTTGTGCTGGTTGCCAATGCAATTACAGAAGAGTTTTTATGCCAGCTTGCGGAAGGCGCATTAAAAAGAGGAAAAAAACGAATGCCAGGTCTGGAATTATGTGTAGGAATCGGAAGCAAATGTATGGACATTTCACAGCTTTCAGTAAGTTATCAGAGAGCGAAGGCAGCAACCCACATGGCAATGACACATAAAAAGCAACTGGTAAAATTTGATGAGTGCGGGCTATATCGTCTTCTTTATATGGTCAAAGACAAGGGCATTTTAAATGAAATCGAAAGGGAATGTTTGAAAGAGCTTGAAGAATATGATTATAAACATAATGCAGGGTATGTGGAAACGCTGCAGTCATATCTGAAACATAACGGAAGTATACAGGCGGTGGCGGCAGAGCTGTATACGCATCGGAATACAGTATTATATCGAATAGGAAATATCAAGAAAATTTTGAACAATGAGCTTAAAACACCGGATGAGAGATTGCCGTATCAGATTGCATTTTATATCAGAAGTATGCAGGAAGAAAAAAACTCTTGACAAAGCAACATGAACAGCTTCTTTTTAAGTTGTCTTTTATGAATAGCATATGTTATACTAACACAAAGCATATTTCTTATGAATCTAAGGTGACAATTCACCATCTATTTTCTAATTTCATTTCAGAAGTCTATGCTTTAGATACCAATAGTTATGTAAAGCAGGAGGCGGCTGGAAAAAGTAGATGACCTCCTGCAAAAAGGAGGAAAAGTGAATATGCCAAAACGAAAGAATGCACAGAGAAGCAGAAAGTATTCTGTACGGAATCGGACGGTAAAAGCAACAAAGAAGTACAAAGATACCATTTTCCGCATGCTGTTTGAAAACAAGGAAAATCTGTTGTCGCTTTACAACGCAATGAACCATAAGAATTATACCGATGCAGATGCATTACAGGTAGTAACATTGGAAAATTCGATTTATATGGGAATGAAAAATGACTTGGCATTTATATTGGATATGAATTTATATCTTTATGAACATCAGTCCACATATAACCCAAACATGCCGTTAAGAGACTTGTTTTATATCTCCAATGAATATCAGAAACTGGTTGTTCAGAAGTCTTTGTATTCGTCAGTGCTACAGAAGATTCCGGCACCCAAATTTGTTGTGTTCTATAATGGGACGAAAGAGATTGAAGATGTCAGTGAATTCAGACTTTCATCAGCGTATGAATGCCAGACAGATGACCCAGATCTGGAATTGCGAGTAACCGTGCTGAATGTTAATGAAGGTCATAATCAGGAACTGATGGAACACTGTCAAACCTTGAAGGAATATGCTCAGTATGTAGCGAAAGTCCGTAAATATACTTCTTTAGGAGAGCTGTCATTGGAAGAAGCAGTAGAATGTGCTGTTGAAGAATGTATAAAAGAAGGAATATTAGCGGAATTTCTAATCCAAAATCGAGCTGAGGTGATTAGCATGAGTATATTCGAATATAACAAGGATGAAGAAGAGAAAAAGCTAAGGAAGGCTGAATTTGAGGCTGGACGAGAGGCTGGCCGGGAAGAACTGCTAAAACAATTAATCCAAAGAAAACTTTCTAAGGGAAAATCAATAGATGAAATAGCAGAAGAATTAGAAGAATCTGTTACCGATATACAGAATCTTATAGGTGAGTATGAAATAAAATAGTTTAAACAGAAGAAGCTGCGAGCTAAGAAATTAGTGAGCAGCTTCTTTTTTATATGAGTGCAGTTTCCATTTAAGATTGAAAGTTAATGTGTTTTCTTTTATAATAAGAAAGATAGTCACAACGGAGATAGATTGTGAACGAGCAAAGAAAAGGAGAAAGAATACAGAATGGAAAAGAATGTATTAGCAGTTATTGCAGGACGTGAGATTACAGAAGAGGAGTTGAACGCATTTATTCAGAGACTGCCTAGAGAACAGCAGATGTATGCGACAAACCCACAGTTTAGAGAGCATTGCAAGGAGCAGTTAATCGCAATGAATGTACTTGCACAGTGTGGAGTTGACGAAAAACTGGAGGAGACAGAAGAGTTCCAGAAGATCATAGAAGATGCAAAAAGAGATATTTTAGCACAGCTTGTATTAAAGAATACATTGGATGCAGTAACAGTTTCAGATGAAGAAGCAAAAGAATTTTTTGAGAATAATAAGCAGCGTTATGCAAAACCTTCTACAGTAAGTGCAAAACATATTTTGACAGATTCAGAAGAAAAATGTAATGACATTTTAGAAAAAATTACAAGTGGAGAGAAAGAGTTCGAAGAAGCTGCGAAAGAATTTTCAACATGTCCATCAGGAGCACAGGGAGGGGACCTTGGAGAGTTTGGCAGAGGACATATGGTGAAAGAGTTTGAAGAAGCAGCATTTGCAGCAGAGGTTGGACATGTTGTAGGACCGGTTCAGACTCAGTTCGGATATCATTTGATCAAGGTTGAACAGAAGAATGATGCCAAGGAAGCAGATTTTGAAGAAGTCAAAGAACAGATTAAAGCAGAAGCTTTGAAACAGAAACAGGATAAAGCTTATTCAGATAAAGTAAATGAATTAAAAGCAAAATATATTCAGTAAGAATGCAGAGGCATTCTTGAAAAATAAGTATGTTTAAATTCTACTTATTCCCGTAAGATTATGAGAGTATAATCAAAAATCAAGATAGTTAGTTAGATTGGAGAAAATATGAAGAAACGAAGTGCGATATTATTGGCTTTATTATTGAGTGTATCTATGATAAGCCCGGCATTAACCTATATGCAGGTCTATGCTGAAGACAGTGTGAATAATGTGATTGTAGAAAGCGAGGAGCCGATAAACATTTCGGGTACGGGTGAAGTAGAAACACAGCCGGAACAAAGTGGTGACAATGTGAACAGCGGGACTGACACAACAGATACAGAGGATGCCGGACAAATCGAGGAAGATAAAGAAGCTGGTGAGAATGCAGGTAAAGGTGAGGATGAGAGCACAACTAAGAGTGATGAGTTGACAGGAGTAGAAGAAACGGTTTCAAAACCAGAAACAACTCCAACACCGGAGCCTGCACCTTCTCCAAATCCGGAACCAGAACCAAAACCGGAACCAACACCTGAGCCAACACCGGAGCCTACACCAGAACCAAATCCAGAACCGGGAGAAGACACAAAAGTTCTCGAAGATGGAACATATAAAGTGCAGGTGACATCAAGCAGTTCTATGTTTAAAGTGACAGATTGTGTATTAACAGTAAAAGAGGGATTAATTAGTGCACAATTAACGTTGAGTGGAAAAGGATATGGATATCTGTATTCAGGTACCGCAGAGCAGGCAGCTGAGGCAGAAGCATCACAATGGGCACCATATGTAGTAAATGATAACGGCGGATACATGTATACAATCCAGATAGGCGGGCTGGATACAGAAATTCCGGTTGCAGCTTATTCTATAAAGAATAAAAAATGGTATGGTAGAACGCTGGTATTCCAGTCAGATTCTTTACAGAAACTGGAAGATGGCGGAAATGGTGATGGCGGAATTTTGCCAAATCCACCGCAGCCTTCACAGCCGACAACTCCAATAACACCGACGGAGCCAACAACACCAACTGTTCCTACCGTGCCGTCAATTCCAGAAGCGCCAACACCTGGAACTGGAAGTAATGGAAATACAGGAAATACGGGTACAGATACTAATACTGGCTCAAAATATGATTCTAATACAAGCGGTTCTACCTCAAAAGTAGAAAGTACAACAGCCTTGGCAGATGGAACATATACTCCGGATGGCTTTAAGTGGTCAGGCGGAACCGGAAAAGTACAGATTACATGTAATGAGATTACAATTCAAAATGGACAGGCATTTGCAACATTAGTATTTAGCAGTGACCATTATCAATATGTAAAAGCAAATGGAAATACATATTATACGACAAAGGGTTTTGGAACTGCAACAGCGGTAATTCCGGTGGCGTTAAATCAGAATAACCGCATTATAGCAATGACGGATAAGATGTCAGTGGCACATGAGATTGAGTATCACATTTATGTATATCTGGCAGCCGCTAGCGGAAGTAATGCAAATGAAAGCAAAGTAATAGGAAGCGGCAACAATGATAGTAAGACACTCGATGAAGAAGCTCCGGAGATCATGGGCCTGGAGTATCAGTCAGAAACAAAAGTAGAACATGCAGAATGCTTCAAGATTTATCATTATGAAAAAGGGATCGTTCTCTTAGAAGTAGATATGACAAAAAATACTGCCAGAGAGTCTGAAAAAGAAGAAGATAAGAAAATATCCGACGATGCAACAGCAAAACTTTATCAGGCAAATATTGTGAAGTATTTACTTGTTCCGGAAAATGTAAATATCCCGGTTGGACTTGATCAGGACATGATACTTGTAAATATCCCGGCAGACAGAGCTTATGTAGCATCGGAAGAAATTTTGAAAACGATGGAGCAATTAGATTTGCTAGATTCTGTAGCTGCGGTTGGTTCTAAGAAAAAAGACTGTACAATTTCTGAAATCGCAGACAGAATGAGTAAAGGAAAAGATGGTAAATCAGCAGAGGTTGTATATGGAGGAAGCTATGATGCTCCAAAATATAAAACATTAGTAAAACAAAAAGTAAACCTTGCAATCTTTCCTGCATCAATCCTTCCTCAAAAAGAGAGTGATACAAACAAAGATACACTTACAGTAAAAGAACAGACAGAACGTTTTAACGAATATACAGAAAAATTTGCAATGCTTGGAATTCCATTTATCGTAGACTGTTCAGCAAATGAAAAGACTGAGCTTGCGAAAAAAGAATGGATAAAAGTATACAAAGTATTATTCGGATGCGAAGAAGCCATTGGGGACGGGGAATAGTGGCTCTTTTGATACAGGAAGTGCACAAAACGACAGGTGAATGATATGAAAAGAAAATGGTATCAATATATTGCAGTTCTGCTTATATGCATATTTGCTTTAACCGGATGTGGTTCATCGCAGGAGAAGGCGAAAGAGAATCGAGACTCAGCTCCTGAGATTGCCGGACTTACTTATGAAAAAACAATGAATCTGACCTATGCAGAAGAATTCGATGTATACTATTACAAAGGCGGATATAAGCTGATCAATATTCAGGAAAGCGGAAAATATTTAATCGTGCCGGAAGGAAAAGAAGCTCCGGAAGGATTGGATGAAGACATTCAAATAATCCAGCAGCCATTACAACATGTCTATATGGCTGCCAGTGCCTCTATGTCCTTGATCGCATCTATAAATGCAGTGGATTGTGTGAAGTTTTCCGGGCTGGACGAATCGGACTGGTATGTCGATGCTGCCAGACAGGCTATGCAGGATGGCACCATGATATATGCCGGGAAATACAGTGAGCCGGATTATGAAAACCTGGTAGACGGAGATTGTGATCTGGCGATTGAATCGACGATGATACTGCACACGCCGAAAGTACAGGAAATGATAGAAGATCTGGATATTCCGGTGCTGGTAGACTATGCGAGTTATGAATCGCATCCGCTTGGAAGAACAGAGTGGGTAAAACTGTATGGAGCGTTGTTTAATAAAGAAACAGAAGCAGAAAACTTCTTCTCTGAGCAGGCAAAAATCATTGAAGATTTAGAAGGTTTTGAAAATACAGAAAAAACGGTGGCGTATTTTTATATCAATACGGATGGAACTGTAGTAGTCCGAAAATCAGATGATTACATACCGGCTATGATCGAGATAGCGGGAGGACGATATGCATTTTCTGATTTAAAGAATCCGGATAATAATGCCCCGTCAGTAAAACTGACAATGGAAGAATTTTATGCGACAGCAGTAGATGCAGATTATCTGATCTACAATGGAACGATTGTGGGACAAGTAAGCAGCATTGAAGAATTAGAAGCAAAAAATAATTTGTTTTCAGAATTTAAAGCTGTGAAAAATGGAAATGTCTGGTATACAGGAAAAAATCTCTATCAGTCAACGGATACAGTCGGTGAATTGATCCAAGATATTCATTTAATGCTGACAGAAGAAAATCCACAAGATATGACATTTTTACAGAAAATGGAATAATTAAGGTAATGGTGAGATAAAAGATTGGTGAGAAAATATGGAAAATCATAGTTTTCAAATGGAAAATTTAAAAAGACGTTCCAGATATACGATGGTATTTATCACGATGGCAATTCTATTTTTTATAATTGTAGTGTTAAATATCAATACAGGAAACGTACATATTTCGGTGGCGAAAATCTTGAAGATTTTATTTCTAAGAGACGGAGAAGCTGTAGAATATAATATTATATGGAAAATCCGATTGCCGAGAATATTGATGGCAGCATTGCTTGGCGGAGCTTTGGCATTGTCAGGATTTTTACTGCAGACATTTTTCTCAAATCCAATTGCAGGACCTTTCGTATTAGGAATATCCTCCGGTGCAAAGATGGCAGTGGCTCTGACCATGATTGTTTTTTTGAAATATATAGGCACATTTTCTTCCTATACACTTGTAATGGCTGCATTTATCGGGGCATTGATTTCGACAGGATTTATTTTGCTGATGTCAAAAAAAATACATCATATGGCTTCATTACTTGTCGGAGGAATTATGATAGGGTATATATGTTCCGCAATCACAGACTTTGTAGTCACTTTTGCAGATGATTCGGATATCGTAAATCTGCACGGCTGGTCGCAGGGAAGCTTTTCGGGAACCAGCTGGAGTAATATACAGGTAGCGGCAGTGATTGTAGGAATTACGGTAATCTTCACATTCTTTCTGTCAAAGCCAATTGGGGCATACCAATTGGGAGAAGGCTATGCACAGAGCATGGGAGTAAATATTAAACTCTTTCGTGTAGCATTGATTTTATTGTCGAGTATCCTGTCAGCATGTGTGACAGCATTTGCCGGACCAATCTCATTTGTAGGAATCGCAGTTCCATTTCTCACAAGAAAAGCATTTGGGACAGCAAGACCACTCATTATTATCCCCGGAACATTTTTCGCGGGAGCGGTATTTTGCATGTTGTGTGATTTGATTGCGAGAATGGTACTGGCACCGACAGAGTTAAATATCAGCACAGTAACGTCTATATTAGGAGCTCCGATTGTAATTTATATGATGCTGAAGCGTGAGAAGGGAAGATAAGAGATGACAGATCATTATATCCGGCTGGATAATCTGGCGGTAGGCTATCAAGGAAAAGCGTTGATCCATGATATTAACATAGGGATTAACAAAGGTGAAATTGTAACATTGATCGGGCCAAATGGTTCGGGAAAGTCCACGATTTTAAAGAGCCTTACAAGACAATTAAAGTGGATTGCAGGAAATGTGTTTTATGATGATACGTCTCTTTTAGAATTGTCTTACAAGGAAATGGCGTCGAAGATGGCGGTGGTTTTGACAGAACGAATCAAAACGGAGTATATGACTTGTCACGATGTAGTAGCAATGGGACGTTATCCATATACCGGGCGGTTAGGCATTTTAACAGCCAAGGATGAGAAAATCGTCGAAGAAGCGATGGAGACGGTGCATGCATTAGAGTTGGGAAATTGTAATTTTAATGAAATCAGTGACGGACAAAGACAACGTATTTTGCTCGCAAGAGCAATTTGTCAGGAGCCGGAAGTGATGATTTTAGACGAGCCGACTTCCTTTTTGGATGTGAAACATAAGCTTGAGCTGCTCTCGATTTTGGAGCATATGGTGAGAGAAAAGCATATTACGGTTATTATGTCCTTACATGAAATTGAACTGGCACAGAAGGTTTCGGATAAAGTGATGTGTGTGAAGGGTGAGACGATCACTCATTATGGACAACCGGAGGATATTTTTACAGAGCCAATTATCCGAGAATTATATGAGATAGAAAATGGATATTTTGATCCATTATTTGGAAGCATGGAATTACCGAAGATAGAAGGAAAGCCAAAGACCTTTGTTATATCTTCCGGAGGAAATGGAATACCGATCTACCGGAAACTTCGAAAGGAGCAGATACCTTTTGTAGCTGGAATCCTATATCAAAATGATGTGGATTACCAGGTGGCAAAAGTATTGGCGACACAAGTGATTGAAGAAACTCCGTTTGAGAAAATAAGTGAACGGGCGTATGAGGAGGCAATTAAGGCAGTACAAATGTGCGATACAGTGATCGATGCAGGAGTACAGATTGGCAGTGCGAACCGAAAGTTGTTAGATATCATTGAAGAAGCTAAAAGACTGGGGAAAATGTGAAACCTGGTCTTTTTCTAAGTACAGCAACTCAATATAAAGAAAACCTGCCTGAGTAAAGTACTCAGGCAGGTTTTTCTTTTGTAATCCAGAAGAATGTACAAACAAAAATAATACCTTTTACAATTGATGTAAGCGAGACTGCCCACCAGATTCCGTCAAGACCAAGTGTACTCTGTCCAAGGACAATCGCAAGAGGAATACGTGCACTTGTAAATAAAATAGAAATAACACTGCAAAGGTGTGTTTTTCCAAGTCCGGATAATGCACCGATTGTAGTAAGCTCGACACACATAAAAGCCTCACTGAAACCTACAATAATAAGATATCCGACTGCGGTAGCAATGGCTTTTGGTTCATGGAAGAAAAGAGAGGCAATTGTGTTTGGAGCGAAAACAAACAACATTGTAATTAATAAGCCCCAGATACCAACCGTAAATAATGAGGCACGATACCCTTTCTTTACTCTGTCCATCTTACCGGCACCATAGTTTTGCCCGATAAATGCATTCAAAGCAGAAGCAAATCCTTCAGCAGTATTCCATGAAACAGATTCAATCTGTCCGCCAACTCTTTGCGTAGCAATGGCTTCCGCTCCAAAGGCAGATACCATACGGGTCAGTACCATAGAAATTGCACAGTAAGCCATTCCTTGAAGTGCAGTTGGAATTCCGATTTTACATATACCTGCAACATGTTCAAAATGCATTTTCGCAATTAACCGAGTCTTTTTCAATACGTTGTCTTTTTTCTGCTTTATAACGCCTAAAATCATAACGCTCATAACAACAAACTGAGCGGTAACTGTTGCGATAGCTGCACCTGCCACACCAAATTTTGGAAATGGTCCCGGTCCGAGAATGAGAACAGGATCTAAGATCATATTCAGTACAAGCCCAATCAGGTTGGCTAAAAAAGGTGTTTTTGAGTCACCTTGTGCAGTATAAATGCCTGTCATGGTTAATGTTAAAAATGAAAAAACAATAAGTCCACAGGCGATTTTAGTATAAGAGATGGCAGCAGTCCATGCTTCCGGATCGGTCAAATGGAAGAATCCTACCAACTGATTCGTAAACAATAAAGAAACAGCAGCATATAATAATCCCATAAAAGTAGATAATTGTATTGCTGTCTGTGCATAAGCATGTGCTTTTTCTCGGTCCCCCCGACCGATACACTGTGCCACCTGTACCTGACCACCCATTCTAGCCATAGAGGCTAATCCCTGTGAGAGCCAGGTGAACATACCACCGACACCGACACCAGCAACGGCTTTAGAGCCGAGCAATCCGATCCATGCCATGTCAGTAAGATTGTATAATGTCCCCAAAAAAGAAGATGCCATAATAGGAATGGCAAGCTTAGTTAATGTTTTTAAAATAGGACCTTTTGTTAAGTTCCCTTGTTCCAAAATTTCACTTCCTTATCATAAATATTTTCATAGCGATGAATATCTATAGAATTATATCATCTCATCTATGTTTTGTCTAACTAGGTTGCGTGATTTTGACAAAATATTTATATATGATAGAATGTAACTGTGAGAAAAGAGGTAATGAATATGGAAACAGAAAGATATTCGATTATATTTAGCAGTTCAACAGGGAATACAAAGGAACTTGCGGATACAATTTACGAGGTACTTCCAAAAGAAAAATGCGATTATTTTGGTGTGAGCAAAGAAGAACCACAGTCTGATAAAGTATATATAGGATTTTGGACAAATCAGGGAAATGCGGATAAAGAGACGTTAGAATTGTTGAAAAAACTCAAAAATAAGAAAATTTTCTTGTTTGGAACAGCTGGGTTTGGTGGCAGTCAGGAGTACTTTCAAAAGGTGCTTGGACAGATTAAAGAAAGCATTGATTCAAGCAACACAATTATTGGTGAATATATGTGTCAGGGCAAGATGCCACAATCTGTGCGAGAACGCTATGTGAAGATGAAAGAACAGCCAAATCATATGCCAAATCTTGACATGATGATTAAAAATTTTGACAGTGCATTATCACATCCGAATAAAAATGATTTGGATAAACTAAGAAAAATGGTTGTGGAATAGAAAATTGAAAAAATGTTAATATTTTCCTAAAAACAAAGATAATAGACTTTCTCCATTGTTAAAATTCTCCAGACATGGTATAGTATATCTCGTTATGAATCGTAAAAAAATAGGAGGAAAAAACGATGAATTTAAGAGAGAAATACGGTGAATGGGGAATTATTCTGGGAGCAACTGAAGGAGTGGGAAAAGCCTTTGCAGAAAAAATTGCTTCTGAGGGAATGAGTGTTGTTCTTGTAGGAAGAAGAGAAGAGATGCTGCAGGAACTTGGAAAAAATATTAGTGAAACATATGGCGTAGATCATATGGTTATCCGTGCGGATTTTGCACAGTCTGACTGTACAGATAAGATTTTTGAAGCAACAAAAGATCTTGATATGGGATTCATGAGTTATGTTGCCTGTTTCCATACATTTGGGAAATTACAGGATACTCCATGGGAGAAGCATGAGCAGATGATTAATGTTAACGTTATGACTTTCTTAAAATGCTTCTATCACTATATGGGAATCTTTGCAAAACAGGATCGAGGTGCTGTGATCAACGTATCTTCTTTAACAGCAATCAGCAGTTCGCCATATAATGCACAGTATGGTGCAGGTAAATCTTATATTAAAAAGTTGACAGAAGCTGTAGCAGCAGAATGTGAGAGTACAAATGTTGATGTGGAAGTTATTACTTTAGGTACAACAATAACACCAAGTCTGTTAAGCAACCTTCCGGGTGGACCGGCAGGAGAAGCTGTTATGAAGGCTGCTATGACACCGGAGGCTTGCGTGGAAGAAGCATTTGACAATCTCGGAAAATCTCTTTCTGTTATTGCAGGTGAACATAATAAAGCAAATGTTCATAATTGGCAGGCAAATAAAACAGATGATGAATATATCCGTTATATGGGATCATTTTATTCTAATAACTAATAAGATTTAAAGTGTTGGGCATTTATCAGATTAGCTGTTTTTCCTATTTGGAAAAACAGCTAGTTTGTGCTTTTAGTTCGACTTGAATTCAAATGATAAGAGCCGCTTTTATAAGCGGACAATAAGAAGAGGAGAAAAGAAATATGAGTACAAAAGTAGAACATGCATTGGAATTGCATAACAGAGGATGTAATTGTGCACAGGCAGTAGCTTGTTCTTTTTGTAAAGAATTTGGTATTGATGAAGATGAAATGTTTCGTATAGCAGAAGGCTTTGGTCTTGGTATGGGATGCATGGAGATGTGTGGCGCACTTTCAGGAATGGCAATGATCATAGGGCTCGATAATAGCAAGGGAAGTACAAAAGAAGGGTCTAAAACGAAGGGGACTACATATAAAAAGATAAGAGAACAGGTAGAACGATTCGTTGGGAAAAATGGATCTTGCATCTGTCGTGAACTGAAGGGTGTTGATACTGGAAAGGTATTGTGTAGTTGTTCTCAGTGTATTGAAGATGCAGTGAAATTGACGGAGAAGTATCTGGCTGAAAGATAAAATATTTGTTTTTATCATCACATATACATAATCATAGATGACATAACTAAAAAGGTGTGGTATACTTTATCATATTAAACTGATAAATTATGGAGGAAGAAAGATGAATATTGTATGTTTAGATCTCGAAGGAGTGCTTGTACCGGAAATCTGGATTGCATTCGCAGAAGAAAGCGGTATTCCGGAGCTCAAAAGAACTACAAGAGATGAACCTGATTATGATAAGCTCATGAACTGGAGAATTCAGATATTAAAAGAACATGGACTTGGATTAAAAGAAATACAGGAGACGATTGCAAAGATTGATCCAATGCCGGGAGCAAAAGAGTTCCTGGATGAGCTTCGTTCTATCACACAGGTTATTATTATAAGTGATACATTTACACAGTTTGCAAGTCCACTTATGGAAAAACTGGGATGGCCGACTATTTTCTGTAATTCACTTGAAGTTGCAGAAACTGGAGAAATCACAGGATTTAAAATGAGATGTGAACAGTCAAAGCTTACAACAGTGAAAGCACTGCAGTCTATCGGGTATGATACGATAGCAAGTGGAGACAGCCACAACGATTTGGGTATGATTCAGGCAAGTAAGGCTGGCTTTCTTTTTAGAAGTACAGATGCTATTAAGAAAGAGTATCCGGAACTTCCGGCATACGAGGAATATAGTGAGTTGCTTGCGGCAATTAAAGAGGCGTTGTAAAAATCCATATTTGACAATTGAAAAGTAATGAAACGACTACAATCTTCGAAATATGAATAGATGTAGTCGTTTTTTGTGGAATATGCAAGGAATGCAGAAACAAAGTAGGATAAAAATGAGACAGTTTGGAAAAAAGATAATAAAACATATAAAGAAAAGTAAAAAATTAAAACAACAAGTTATATTGATTATTGCGTATCTGACAGCTATTCTTTTTACAATGTGCGATGCATGGCTATATCACATCCCAATTGCAAAATTAACTGAAGTAGAAACAATGGAATCGGGTGAAACAAAAAGTACGCGTGGAACTATGGAAACAGAATATAAACAAAGTATTCGCGGAATTGTTCTTAATGGAAAAAGTAAGGGGAAAATGATAGGGGCATCAAATGAGTATACTTACACTGGGATGTTAAGTCAGAAATATCATAAAGGGGATAAAGTATTTTTAAATGGCACAAAAGATGATATCAAATTAGGAATAAGAGGTTTGAAGCGTGATACAGAATTAGTGAGTTTAATAGGATTTTTATTTGTTTTACTTGTAATGGTTACAGGAAGACAAGGAGTATTGACAATTATTACAGTATTGATGAATATCGTGATATTTATAATTGGATTTATATGTGCGGAAAATACTTCTAATGTGTTGGAAATTTGTAGCAGGATGATAGTATTTTTTGCGGTTGCAACGCTGATTGGTTTAAATGGAATCAATAAAAAAACAATAGCGTCAATAGTATCGACATTGATTGTCCTTGTAATAATCATGGGGGCATTTGATATTGTAATTACTTATGCACAAGAGGTAGACTATTCAACAATGGAATATCTTGGGAGTATAGATAATCCAGATGAAATTTTTCATGCAGAGATATTACTTTCTGGAATAGGTGCAATTATGGATGTGGCGGTTGCCATAGCTACAGCCTTGAGTGAAATCATTAGGAAGAAACCAGATGTGACATTTTTACAACTTTTTAAATCGGGAAGAGAAATAGGATATGACATCATGGGGACTATGATAAATGTATTGCTGTTTGTATTTGTATGTGGATTGATTCCAACATGTTTGATTCGAATGAATAATGAAATACGGTTTATGACAATTATTAAGTTGCATATTCCATGTGAATTATGTCGGTTTTTTATTGAAAGTACAGGAATTGTTCTTGCCATTCCGGTTTCTATTTTAATTACTTCATTAATAATGAAAATGACGATAAAGAGGAGAAAAATAACATGCTGATGGCATTGGGCGTAATTTTATTGATTTCTATTGTAGTTGTCGGTGGAGACAGAGGAGTAGTATCTCTGATAGCATTGTGCGGAAATCTGTTTGTGATAAGTTTGGCAATTTGGCTTATGGCATCTGGAATGCCAGTTCTTTTTACTACGATAGGAGCAGGTTTTTTGATTTCATGTATTACGTTGTTTTATCAAAATGGTTCTAACGTGAAAACGTGGAGTGCATTTATAGCGGTATTACTTACAATGAGTATATTATTTTTTGCTGTATATTTTGTAATATGGAAAAGCGAAGCAGGTGGATTAAATGAAATACAGGCAGTAGGAGAAGACGTATTTTATTATAATATGAATTTAGATATTAATATGCAAAAAGTTGCAGTGTCTGTGATTATACTTAGTACATTGGGAACAGTCCTTGATATGGCATTGACAGTTACAACATCAATATATGAAGTGAAAATGCATAGAGCAGATTTAAAAATGGAAGAAGTAATGGAAAGTGGAATTCAAATAGGAAGAGAAGTGATTGGGACAACAGTGAATACATTGTTATTTGCATATTTAGGTGAGTCATTATTGCTTTTTGCATATTTAAAAATCCAGGATTATTCAATAGAGATTATATTAAATTCTAAAATTCTATTTCAGAATTGTGTTTCAATGATTTTTGGAGCCATTTCATGTGTGATTGTGATTCCGATAGCGGCATGGTTAATGGCAAAATTTGTGTGAGAATAAGCCGTTAGCTAACTATGATTGTAATATAAATAAAGAATCCATTTGTTGCTGGTCATAGGTACTGTGAACAGCAACATCCATTTCTATGATTTCTATGATTGCACAGAGTCATCCTTTTTATATGAAATAAATTGTGGTATACTCATTTATACGAGAAACATGGAGAGGGAACGATATGAAAAAGATATTGATGATAGGAACAGGAGGGACAATCGCTTCCAAACAAACAGAATACGGACTTGCACCCGGGCTTTCGCCGGAGGATATTTTGACTTATATACCTGCAGTTGCAAAGATTTGTGAAGTAGAGTCTATTCAAGTTTGTAATTTAGATAGTACAAATGTAACACCGGATCATTGGAAATTACTGGTGAAAACAATAGAAGAAAATTATAGTGAGTATGATGGATTTGTAATTTGTCACGGAACGGATACTTTGGCATATACAGCAGCGGCACTGTCTTATATGATTCAGAATTCCAGAAAACCGATTGTTGTTACAGGTGCACAGAAACCGATTGAGATGGATGTTACTGATGCAAAGACGAATTTACTGGATAGTTTTATTTATGCTTCCGATAATGATTCGCAGGATGTGAATATAGTATTTGACGGGAAAGTTATTGTGGGAACAAGGGCGAGAAAAGAGAGAGCAAAGAGTTATAATGCATTTACAAGCATAAATTTTCCGTATCTTGCAGTAATCCAAGATGGTGTTTTGGTACGTTATATTACAGAAATGCCGTACACAGGTCCAGTCAGATTTTATTATGAAATGAAAAATAGTGTGTATGTGTTGAAATTGATTCCGGGAATGAAGGCAGATATTTTACCTTACTTGTTTGAAAATTATGACTGTCTTGTCATTGAGAGTTTTGGAGTAGGTGGGATTCCAGAGAGCTTATTAGAAGAATTTTATGAAGAAATGAATAAATGGAAAGACAAAGGAAAAATTGTTGTGATGACTACGCAGGTTGCAAATGAAGGAAGTAATATGACTGTATACGAAGTTGGCAAGCGTGTGAAACTGGATTTTAAATTACTGGAAGCGTATGATATGACGTTGGAGGCAACCATTACGAAGATGATGTGGTTAATGGCATTGGGAGATCAGCGATATGAAGAAATGAAACGCGATTTCTATCGCTTGATCAATCATGACATTTTATTTACAAAGCGAGAATGGGATGAAAAATAGGATGAGATTATAGTGAAAAAAGATAATCTTCAGAAAGAATGGAATGATATTAAGATGACGATACACAGCAGTTTGATTTTATATTTGGTTATAATCAATGTGATTACGTTTGTAATATTTGGAGTAGATAAATACAAGGCTATACGACAAGAATGGCGAATACGAGAAAGTACACTACTTGGATTGGCACTTATCGGTGGTTCGATTGGTGGATGGCTTGCAATGTATATATTTCACCATAAAACAAAGAAAGTGAAATTTTTTGTGGGAATACCGGTGATACTGGCAATTCAAATAGTTGTATTCAGTTATTTGTTTTGTGGAGGGGACATTTGGAGATGATTGTGTAGTGTATCAGATTTACATAAATGTACGATAAATTAAAGAAGGAAAAATATAGGAAGAGTAGTATATGAAGATAAAAATTGGAATTGTAGGGACAAATAAAATCAGTCATAAATTTTGTGAGGCGGCTATACAAAATCCTCAAACGGAGTTATTTGCAGTATATTCAAGGGCACAACAGACGGGAACGTGCTTTGCTCAAAAGCATAATATAAAGCATGTATTTACGGATTATACAGATTTTTTGGATTCGGGACTGGATGCAGTTTATATTGCATCACCAAATTATATTCATTGTGAACAGGCAATTCAGGCAATGGAATCCGGAAAACATGTATTATGTGAGAAGGTTATGGCGATTAATGAGCAGGAAGCAGAGGCAATGATCGCGTGCGCAAAGAAAAACCATGTAATTCTTTTAGAGGCAATGAAGTCAGATTTTGATCCCGCTTTTGAATTGGTGAAAGAGCAGCTTCCTAGAATTGGAACACTGCGAAGAGTGGAATTTGAATTTTGTCAGTATTCCAGCAGATACGATAATTTCCTTAATGGAATTGTGGAAAATGCTTTTAATCCGGAGTTGTTAAATTCAGCGGCACGTGATATTGGAGTATATTGTATCCATGCAATTGTCCGTTTGTTTGGAGAACCGGAAAAGGTAGAGACATATTCTACATTTCTCTCAAATGGATTTGAGGGTAGTGGAGTTGTTTTGATGAAATATCCGAATTTTCTGGCACAGGCAGTATATTCGAAAATCACAGCTTCGGTTAATCCAAGTGTGATTCAAGGAGAAAAAGGTTCTATTTTATTGAATCATATTGGCAGTCCGACAGAAATCGAGATAAGACTGCGCAAGGGAGACAGGGACGGACTAGAAGATGGAATGTGTGAGAAACTACCATATAAGCCGGTAGAAAATAATATGATTTATGAGATTCAGAAATTTTATGAGCTTATAAAGGAAGAAAATGTAGAACACCCATATCTGGATATTTCCCTGAATACAATCCGAATTATAGATCAGATTCATAAATTTGATAAAATTGCTAGGAAAAGTTGATGAAATTTGCTAGAATTTATGTATGACTTAAGAAAAGGAGACAAGTGATAATGAGAGATGAAACAAAATGTCTGCATGTAGGCTATACACCTAAAAATGGAGAACCACGAGTACTTCCAATTGTACAGAGCACGACCTATGTATATGATTCAGCAGCAGAAGTAGCTGCAATTTTTGATGATCCGACAAAAGGACTTTGCTATTCCAGATTTGGAAACCCAACAGTAATGGCAGTAGAAGAGAAGATTGCTGCATTAGAAGGCGGAGTAGGTGCAATGTGTACTACGTCCGGTCAGGCAGCAACATTGCTTTCTATTTTAAATATTTGTGAGGCAGGAGACAGCATTATCAGTGTTCCACAGATTTATGGAGGAACGATCAATCTGTTTTCATTTACATTAAAAAAACTTGGAATTGAGTGCATTTATGTAGATGCAGCCTCAAGTGATGAAGAGATTAAAGCGGCATTTAAGCCAAATACAAAACTTGTTTTTGGAGAGACACTTGCTAATCCGGCGTTAGTTGTATTTGATATTGAACGTTTTGCTAATATTGCACATGAAATGAATGTACCGCTTATCGTTGATAATACATTTGCAACACCAATTTTGTGTAAACCATTTGAGTTCGGTGCAGATATCGTGGTCCATTCGACAAGTAAATATATGGATGGACATGCAGTTCAGATTGGCGGTGTAATTGTTGACAGTGGTAAGTTTGATTGGACAAATGGAAACTTCCCGGGACTTACAGAGCCAGATGAATCTTATCATGGAATCTCTTATACAGAAAGTTATGGAAACATGGCATATATTATTAAAGCAAGAATGCAGTTGATGCGTGATTTTGGAGTGTATCCGGCAGCACATTCCGCATTTTTATTGAACATGGGATTAGAGACACTTCCTGTTCGTATGAAACAGTATTGTGAAAATGCAATGACAGTTGCAAAATATCTGGAAGCATCTCCGGCAGTAGAGAAGGTAAATTACCCAGGGTTAGAATCCGATGTATGTCATGCACTTGCTGAAAAATATTTGAAAGGATGCAGTGGGGTTATTTCCTTTATAATTAAGGGTGGCCGTCCTGCTGCTGCTAAATTTATGGATTCATTACATCTGGCATCCAATGAAGTACATGTTGCCGATATTCGTACGTGTGTGCTTCACCCTGCATCAGAGACACACCGTCAGCTGACAGATGAACAGCTTGTAGCAGCTGGAATTGATGGTGGAATGATCAGAATTTCAGTTGGTCTGGAAAATATTGATGATATTATTGAAGACTTAGAAGCAGCATTTGCGGCAGTTATGAAGGAGTTTTAGGATAATTCGCCAGTTTGTTTTTGAAATGAAAATATAAAAAAGAACGTTGTCGTGTATTTAGAAAATACGATATACGATAACGTTCTTTTTGTCTGTTTAAAGAGATTGCAAATGCAAAATATTAGATGAAAGTTACATGATACCGGCGTTATCAAAAAATGTGACATCAGTAGGATATACATAACTGTCACCGATGGTATGTAACAGTACAACATTCAAATGATTATTTAAATTCTTTTTATCTAATTTAATTGCACCGGTCAAATCTTTAATTGGAAGATTACATGAAAACGGAAGACCATATGTTTCAAGAAGCTGTTTGATTTCATCTGCACACCCATCTTTCGTTAATCCTTTTTCTTCGGCAATCTTACTAATCTGATACATACCGATTGCTACGGCTTCGCCATGACTTTCGCGTTCATAATGATAATATTGTTCAATTGTATGAGCGAGTGTATGCCCAAAATTTAATAGCATACGTTCTCCGGTGTCAAACTGGTCATGTTCGACAACAATACGTTTGATATCTACACATCGTGCAATGATAGAAGCAAGTTCCGGTTTTAAATCCTCAAAAGAAGTATGGTTTTTAAGCGTATTAAAGAGCTTGGCATCTTTAATGCAACCATATTTAATTACTTCACCCATTCCGTCATTGATATATCGCGTAGGTAATGTGTTTAATACATCTGGATCAATAAGAACCATTTTTGGATGGAAAAATGCGCCGACCAGATTTTTCCCTTGTGGAAGATCGACAGCAACTTTTCCACCGACTGAGGAATCAACCTGAGCCAGAAGAGAAGTTGGAATCTGAACCAGTTTTACGCCGCGCAGGAAACTGGAAGCTGCAAATCCAGCAAGGTCTCCAATTACGCCGCCACCAAGAGCGATAACAAGATCACTTCTGGAAATTTTCGCGTCAAGCATAGCGGAATAGATTTTAGGTAAAGATTCAAAACTTTTTGTTGGTTCGCCATGTGGTAAGACGAGTGTATGGCATTCATAATTTTGCAGAGAATTCAATACAGTTTCGCCATATAGTGGAAATACATTATCATCGGAAATCAAGATGATTTTTTTCCCTTGATAGAATTTTGAAATATATTCTCCGGCGTGTGGAAGAATACCATTTTCAATATAAATAGGATAACTGTTTTCTCCTAAGTTTACTGTTAATTCCATAGTTTGTTCTCCTTGAAACTAGATTCTTTTATCTACGACAGCAGCAATCTGACGAATCTGTTTCATTAATGCGTCAAATTTCTCCGGTTTTAATGATTGTGCACCGTCACAAAGAGCACTGTCAGGATCATTATGTACTTCAATCATCAATCCGTTCGCTCCGGCAGCGATAGCAGCTTTTGCCATAGGTTCTACAAGCCACCATTTTCCACCGGCGTGACTTGGGTCGATGATAACAGGAAGGTGAGTTTTGCTGTTTAATACAGGAATGCTCTGAAGATCCAATGTGTTTCTTGTAAAGGACTCGAAAGTACGGATACCGCGTTCACAGAGGATTACATTTTCATTACCGGAAGCCATAATATATTCTGCTGACATGATCCATTCTTCATAAGTAGCGTTAAGACCACGTTTCAGAAGGATAGGACGGTCAACTTTACCCAGTTGTTTTAATAAATCAAAATTCTGCATGTTTCTTGCACCAATCTGGATTAAGTCAACCTTTTCATTGAAGATATCCAGATAATCCGGTGACATTAATTCTGTTACAATAGGGAGACCTACTTCATCACGTACTGCACAGAGAATATCAAGACCTTCAAGACCCAATCCCTGGAAAGAATAAGGGCTTGTTCTAGGTTTGAAAGCACCGCCACGGATCATATTTGCACCAGAAGCTTTAGCGGCTTTAGCAATTTCCAGTACTTGTTCATAAGATTCAACAGAACAAGGACCTGCGATTACTGCAAGATGTTCTCCACCGACTTTAACACCGGACACATCAATAATAGAATCATCCGGATGGAAAGCGCGGTTTGCAAGTTTGTAAGGCTCCTGGACATGCATAACTTTGTCGACTGCGGAATCAACTTCAAAAAGTCTTGGGTCAACGGCGGTAGTATCTCCGATACAACCGATGATCGTCATCTCTTCGCCTCGGACAATATGTGCTTCCAGTCCTTTTTTCTTGATCAATTCTTCAACACGAAGAATATGGTCTTCAGAAGCGTGTGGTTTTAATACAATAATCATAATTTTTACCTCTCAATCATTATAAAAAATAATGCTATTATTCATTAGCGAATCAAAAAACAGATATTTGCACACTGTGATGTTTTAATCCTTTAAAGTGTGAAAATCACTCTTATAATAGAACATATAAGAGAGAATGTCAATAAAATCAAATATACTATTATGAAAAATTATAACTTTACTTCGAAAAAAATCAATAGTAATTTGATTGACAATTTTTTATCTAAGGTGTAATGTAGCTTGGGGTGATTTAAAAATGAAAATTATTAAACAAATAGGAATCTTTTTTACTGTATGTTGGCTTAGCCAGGTAGTGGCAGCGTATTTACCTTTCTCATTTCCATCCAGTGTGATTGGAATGATTTTGTTATTTATCTGTCTGTTAACAGGGATCCTGAAAATCGAACATATTCAGGAAAAAGCAGATTTTTTAATGGAAAACATGGCATTCTTTTTTGTTCCGGCAGGAGTAAGTGTTATGAATTATTTTGATATTTTAAAAAGCACACTTGTTCCGTTCCTTATTATCTGTATTATTTCTACGATTATTACATTTGCGGCAACTGCATACAGCGTACGATTTGTGATGAAGTTGATGAACAGGAGGAAGAAATAATGCGTGAATTATGTAGCTCAGAATATTTTGGCGTAGCATTGAGTGTGATTGCATTTTGGATTGGTGTGAAAATTCAGAAAAAAACAAAGTCGCCAATTTGCAATCCATTAATTATTGCGATTGTATTGATAGTAGGTGTGTTAGAAGTATTTCATATTTCGTATGAAGCATATGATGTGGGAGGAGCAATTATTAATATGTTTCTGGCACCGGCCACAGCATGCCTTGCAGTTGCGATTTATTCAAAACTTGATATTCTGAAAAAATACTGGCTTCCAATTCTGGTAGGATGTGTTGTTGGTTCTGCTGCATCTATGTTCAGTGTATATGGTATGTGTAAATTATTTGGTCTTGAGCAGAGTATTACAGTATCATTAGTACCAAAATCTGTGACAACTCCGATAGCAGTCAGCATTTCAGAAGGAAATGGCGGTGTTGTACCAATTACTGTAGTGGCAGTTATTTTTACAGGAATATTAGGAAGTATTCTTGCTCCGTATTTAATTAAGATTTTCCATGTAAATGATTCTATAGCAGCAGGACTTGCTATTGGTTCATGCAGTCATGCAGTTGGTACTTCAAAAGCAATTGAAATTGGCGAAGTAGAAGGCGCAATGAGTGGATTGGCTATCGGAATCTGCGGTATTGTCACAGTGCTTATATCTATGATATTATTGTAAATATAGAATAAGTTGAATGAGGTGTGGGCTGTGGGAAAAGAAAATGAAAAAACGCTATTTGATAAAGGGAAAATTTTAATTTATTACTATTATGAAAGAACCCGAAGAGACGTAAATAATTTTTTGAAATGGCTCGCACTTGCAGTGTTAACCGGTCTGGTGGTCGGTGGAGCCAGCAGTGTCTTTGCAGCTTGTATAAAATATGCGACAGAATATAGGGACAGCCATTTATGGGTGTTCCTGCTTTTGCCTATAGCGGGATTGATCATTGTATTTTTATATGAAAAGATGGGAAGACAAGATGGAGGTACAAATCAGGTATTAGCAACGATCCGTTCCAGAGATAAGGTTCCATTTCGTTCAGCACCATTGATTTTTGTGGCAACCTTGCTTACACATTTAACAGGTGGTTCAGCAGGTCGAGAAGGAGCATCCATTCAATTTGGAGGAAGTATCGGAAGCTGGCTTGGAAAACTTGTACATCTTGATGAATTCGACCAGCATGTCATAATTATGTGTGGAATGAGTGCAGCGTTTGCGGCAGTATTCGGAACACCGATGGCAGCGGCAGTATTTGCAATGGAAGTAGTAAGTGTAGGAGTTATGTATTATGCAGCATTACTTCCATGTGTGACGGCATCTATCATAGCGGCAGAGTTTGCAACAGGTATGGGGATTTTCCCAGAGACATTCCCGGTCGACAGGATTCCGGTGCTCACGATTGAGAGCGGCATTAAAATGGGAATAATTGCAACACTATGCGGAGTGCTTAGTATTTTATTTTGTGTGTTATTAAAATGGACAGGACAAATTTATGGTAAATATTTAAAAAATCCATATATCCGTGTTGTTGTGGCGGGATGTCTTGTGATCGTAATCACAGTTTTATTACAGACAAAAGATTATATGGGAGCAGGAAATGAACTTATTGCGCGAGCGATTGCAACAGGAGATGCGCGTCCGCTTGATTTCTTATGGAAGATGATATTGACAGCTATTACGATGCGTGCAGGATATCGAGGCGGAGAGATTGTACCGGCATTTGCGATAGGAGCGACGTTTGGTTGTGTGATGGGAAACATACTTGGCGTGTCACCGGAGGTGGCTGCAGCGGCCGGTATGGTGGCGTTATTTTGTGGAGTGACAAATTGTCCGATCACTGCAATGTTAATTTCATTTGAATTGTTTGGATTTTCCGGTGCTGCATATTATCTGATCGCAATTTCAATCAGTTATGCAGTGTCAGGATATTACAGTTTGTATAAAGATCAGACGATTGTATATTCAAAATATAAAGCAAGATATATTAATCGAAGAACCAGGTAGAAAACCATATAAAGAAGAACGATATATACATGACAAAATAGAAAAGATATGGTATACTTCAATTTATAAATCTAAATATAGAAAAATGATAAATTATTTTTCTATCGGAATACGTTAAGGAGCAGATTGTTATGAAAAGAGTACTCTTAAAACTTAGCGGCGAAGCACTTGCCGGAGATAAAAAAACAGGGTTTGATGAAGCTACTTGTATCGGAGTGGCAAAGCAGGTCAAAACTTTAGTTGATGAAGGTTATCAGATTGCGATTGTAACAGGAGGAGGTAACTTCTGGAGAGGTCGCACAAGTGAAACAATTGACCGTACGAAAGCAGATCAGATCGGTATGCTTGCAACAGTTATGAACTGTATTTATGTATCAGATATTTTCAGACATGTAGGTATGAAGACTGAGATTTTTACACCATTTGTATGTGGAGCATTTACATCATTATTCTCAAAAGATGCAGCACTCGCTTCATTAGAAGAGGGCAAAGTAATTTTCTTCGCAGGCGGTACAGGACATCCATATTTTTCAACAGATACAGGTGCAGTACTTCGTGCAATTGAGATTGAAGCAGATGCAATGCTTCTTGCAAAAGCAATCGATGGAATTTACGACAGTGATCCAAAGGTAAATCCGGAAGCGAAAAAGTATGATGAGATTTCAATTCAGGATGTTATTGATCAGAAGCTCGCAGCAGTTGATATGACAGCATCAATCCTTTGTATGGAGAATAAGATGCCAATGCTTGTTTTCGGACTGAATGAAGAGAACAGTATTGTTGAGACAATGAGTGGAACATTTACAGGAACAAAAGTAACTGTATAAGAAAGGAATTAATAAGATATGAACGAACAATTGAAAGTATACGACGACAAGATGACGAAATCAATTAACAGCCTGAACAGTGAGCTTGCTACAATCCGTGCAGGACGTGCGAATCCACATGTATTGGATAAGATTTCAGTAGATTATTATGGTTCACCAACACCAATCCAGCAGGTTGCTAATGTATCTGTACCAGAAGCTCGTATGATCCAGATCCAGCCATGGGAGAAGAGCCTGCTTAAGGAAATCGAAAAAGCAATCCTTGTATCTGATATCGGAATTAATCCTACAAATGACGGAACAAGCATTCGCCTGATCTTCCCAGAGCTTACAGAAGAGCGAAGAAAAGAGCTTGCGAAAGATGTTAAGAAAAAAGGAGAAGGCGCAAAAGTTGCAATCCGTAACATTCGTCGTGATGGAAACGATGCGTTCAAGAAATTAAAAGGAAGCGATATTTCAGAGGATGAGATTAAAGATCTGGAAGAACAGCTTCAGAAATTAACAGATAAATACATCAAAGAAATTGATGTAGCAGTAGATGTGAAGACAAAAGAAGTCATGACTGTCTAATTATATGGAGGGGCGCAGTTATTGCAGCCCCTCTTATGCTGTATGCACTTAGCAAGGAGGAAAACTATGAATGTACCACAACATGTAGCCATTATTCTGGACGGAAATGGACGTTGGGCAAAGGCAAAAGGAATGCCTAGAAATTATGGACATGCACAGGGAAGTAAGAATGTAGAGCGTATCTGTGAAGAAGCGTGGAGAATGGGAATTAAATATCTGACTGTTTATGCATTTTCTACAGAGAACTGGAATCGCCCAAAATCAGAGGTCGATGCTTTGATGACATTACTTCGTAATTATATGAAAACATGTCTGAAAACAGCGAAGAAAAACGATATGAAGATTCGCGTGATCGGAGATATCGCCCCTTTAGATGATGATATTAAAAAACGTATCCATGAATTGGAAGAAGCAAGTAAAGATAACGGAGGATTAAACTTTACAATTGCATTAAATTACGGAAGCCGTGATGAAATTGTCCGCGCTGTGCGAAAAGTAGCTCAGGATTGTGTAGATGGTAAAGTAGATCCGAAAGATATAGATGAAAAATTGTATAGTTCATATTTAGATACCTGGGATATTCCAGATCCGGATCTGTTGATCCGTACAAGTGGAGAACAGCGTTTGTCAAATTATCTGTTATGGCAGCTTGCATACTCAGAGTTTTATTTTACAGATGTTCCATGGCCTGATTTTACAAAAGAGGAATTGATCCGTGCAATCGAACAATATAATAATAGAGATCGCCGTTTCGGAGGAATAAAGGAGGATCAGAATGTTTAAGACACGTTTGTTGAGTGGAATATTATTAGTGATCATTGCGTTGATCACAATTATTTCAGGTGGAAATATTTTATTTGGAACTGTTTTAGTTATCAGTCTGATCGGGCTGAGTGAACTTTACAAAGTATTTAAAATTGAAAAAAAACCATTGGGAATATGTGGATATTTATTTACCATAGGATATTATGCTTTGTTATACATGAGTTCTTTATTATCAAAAGGAAATCATGACTGGTTCATGATGTTGTTCTTAGGATATTTAATTTGCCTTATGGCAATTATGGTTTTCGCATATCCAACATATCATGCAGATCAATTGATGGCTGCATATTTTGGATTATTCTATGTTGCTGTTATGCTTTCATATATCTATCAGATCCGAATTGGAGTTGGCGGAGTGTTTAAAGTCTGGCTTGTGTTTATTTGTGCATGGGGATGTGATACATGTGCATATTGCGTCGGTATGTTGATCGGAAAACATAAAATGGCACCGGTACTAAGTCCAAAGAAATCTGTGGAAGGCGGAATCGGCGGAATTGTCGGAGCAGCTTTGATCGGAGTTCTCTATGCACTTGCAATTAATAAATGGGGCGGTGCAGGCGTCAGTGTTGCTGAATTTGCAATTATCGGAGCAGCAGGCGGTGCAATTTCACAGATCGGTGATCTGGCAGCCTCTGCGATAAAGAGAAATTATAATATTAAAGATTATGGAAAGCTGATACCGGGGCATGGTGGTATCCTGGATCGATTTGACAGTGTTATTATTACAGCACCATTGATATATTTCTTATCTAATATTTTGTAAATATAAGAAAAAGTATGTAGCAATATGCGAGATATAATTTAGATATAAAGAGAATAATAGGTGAGTATAATGAAAAAAATAGCAATATTAGGTTCAACAGGTTCTATAGGTACACAGACATTGGAAGTGGCAAGAACAAATGGAGATTTGGATGTCGTTGCTTTGGCAGCAGGAAATAATATAGAACTATTGGAAAAGCAGATTCGAGAATTTCATCCAAAGCTGGCTGCTGTATGGAATGAAAAGAAAGCAGCTGAATTAAAGAATAATATTCAGGATTTGAATGTTAAGGTTGTAACAGGAATGGATGGTTTGCTTGAGGTGGCGGCAATACAAGAATCTGAGATTCTTGTAACAGCAATTGTGGGGATGATAGGAATTCTTCCAACGATCGAAGCTATCAAAGCCGGAAAAGATATCGCGCTTGCCAATAAGGAAACGCTTGTTACAGCAGGACACATTATCATGCCTCTGGCAAAAGAACATGGGGTATCAATTTTGCCTGTAGACAGTGAACACAGTGCAATATTCCAGTCTCTACAAGGGGGACAGGAAAAGGCATTACACAAAATCTTACTGACTGCTTCCGGAGGTCCGTTTAGAGGAAGAAAGCGTGAGGAACTGGAGCATATACAGGTTGAAGACGCATTAAAACATCCGAACTGGGCGATGGGAAGAAAGATTACAATTGATTCTTCAACTATGGTCAATAAGGGGCTGGAAGTGATAGAAGCAAAATGGCTGTTTGATGTAAGTGTAGATCAGGTGCAGGTGGTTGTACAGCCACAAAGTATTATCCACTCAATGGTAGAATATGAGGATGGAGCGGTGATCGCACAGTTAGGTACACCGGATATGAAGCTTCCAATCCAGTATGCATTATATTATCCAGAGAGAAGATATTTACCGGGGGAAAGATTGGATTTTGAAACATTGACTCAGATTACATTTGAGAAACCGGATATGGAAACATTTTATGGATTGAAGCTTGCTTATGAAGCAGGAAGAATCGGCGGTTCACTTCCGACAGTACTCAATGCGGCGAACGAAAAAGCGGTTGCAATGTTTTTGAATCGTGAGATTCGATATCTGCAGATTCCGGAAATTATCCAGGATTGTATGGAGCATCATAAGAATATTGTAAATCCGACAATACCGGAAATTCTGGCTACAGAGCAGGAAACGTATGAATATATTTTAGCAAAATATAAAGGTGGTAACTAAATGGGTATAATCATTGCGATTTTATTGTTTAGTGCAATTGTAATTTTTCATGAATTAGGTCATTTTTTGCTTGCCAAAGCAAATAAAATCCGAGTTGATGAGTTCTCATTGGGTATGGGACCGACATTGATCGGGAAACAGATCGGAGAGACAAAATTTTCTCTGAAATTGCTTCCTTTGGGCGGTGCATGCATGATGGGAGAGGACGATGCGGATGACACAGCAGAAGGTAGTTTTAATAGTAAGTCTGTCTGGGCAAGAATTTCTGTTATTGCAGCAGGACCGATATTTAATTTCATACTAGCATGGATTCTTTGTATTATTCTGGTTGGATGGATTGGATATCATTCGCCGGAAATAGGAGCGGTAGAAACAGGGTATTCTGCTGCGGAACAAGGATTACAGGCTGGGGATGTGATCACGAAGATCAATGGGCATAGTGTTCATTTGTGGGAAGAAATTACATTGTATAATTTTTCAACAAAAGAGGGAGATGCATTGTCTGTCACATATGAACGTGATGGAAAGACGCATACCGCAGAACTGGTGGCAAAACAACTGGAAAATGATTCCTATGCCAGACTTGGTATCGTAAGTGTTGGTGAGCGTACCAAACCGGGGATTTTCGGAACATTAAAATATGGTGCCTATACAGTGAAATACTGGATATCTTATACTTTCGAATGCTTAAAAATGTTGCTTAGCGGACAGGTTGGAATCAATCAGATGTCAGGACCTGTCGGAATCGTATCGGTAGTAGATAATGCATATCAACAGGCAAAACCAGCGGGAATGCAGGTGGTATGGCTGAATATTTTAAATATCGGGATTTTGTTGACAGCAAACTTAGGTGTGATGAATCTCATACCATTTCCGGCATTAGATGGTGGACGCTTGATATTTTTATTTATCGAAGCCATTCGAGGAAAACGTATTCCGCCGGAAAAAGAAGGAATGGTTCATTTTGCAGGATTCGCATTGTTAATGATATTAATGGTGGTTGTTATGTATAATGATATTATGAGAATTTTCTAAAAATTGAAAATGATGGGACTCATGGACAATACGAAAAGGTTGTCTGTGAGTTTTCTTATGTTCAAACGAAAGAAGAGGAATAAACCAATGAATATTTTAGAGCTTTTTATTTTAGCAGTTGGTCTTTCTATGGATGCTTTTGCAGTATCGATTTGCAAAGGGTTATCGCTGGGAAAGATCCGGAAGAAACATATGGCAATTGCAGGGGCGTGGTTTGGAGGCTTTCAGGCATTGATGCCATTGATCGGATATTTTGCAGGTCGTTTTTTTGCTGAAAAACTGACACAGTATGATCACTGGGTTGCATTTATACTATTATTGTTTATCGGCGGAAGTATGATAAAAGAATCATTGGGTGAAGAGGAAGAGTCAAATGATGCAATGGATATAAAAACAATGTTTTTGCTTGCGGTTGCGACGAGTATTGATGCACTGGCAGTTGGCGTGACATTTGCTTTTTTGAAGGTTGCAATTATACCGGCAGTCGTATTTATCGGAGTTGTAACATTTGTCTGTTCAGCGGCAGGAATAAAAATCGGAAGTATATTTGGAACAAAATATAAATCAAAAGCAGAATTATGTGGTGGAATCATTTTGATTTTAATCGGGTTGAAGATTCTGTTAGAAGGCATTGGAATTTTATAGAGGTAGATAAATGAAATCAGAACAAGGAAAAAATAAGAAAAAATCAACAGAACAGGCAGTCTGTCCAATCTCGAAAAAATGTGGAAGCTGTCAGTATCAGGGGATGGCATATCATAAGCAGTTGCAGAAAAAACAAAGACAGGAAGAGTCTTTGTTGGGTGGTTATGGAAAAGTAGAACCAATCATAGGAATGAAAAATCCATATTACTATAGAAATAAAGTGCATGCAGTGTTTGATCGTGACAGAAGGGGGAATGTCATTTCCGGAACGTATGAAGCGAAAAGTCATCGAGTTGTACCGGTAGAAAACTGTCTTATTGAAGATCAGAAAAGCCAGGAAATCATTCATACGATTAAAAACCTACTGAAATCTTTTAAAATTAAAACTTATGATGAGGATACAGGGTACGGATTGCTTCGTCATGTTATGGTCCGTAGAGGATTTAAAAGTGGGGAAATTATGGTAATCCTTGTTTTAGGCTCACCAATTCTTCCATCAAAAAATAATTTTGTGAAAGCACTTCGAAAAGAACATCCGGAGATTACAACAGTTGTATTGAATGTGAATGATAAAAAGACAAGTATGGTTTTAGGTGAAAAAGAAAAACCGATTTATGGGCCTGGATTTATTAAAGATGAATTGTGCGGATGTACATTTCGTATTTCACCAAAATCATTTTACCAGGTCAATCCGGTGCAGACAGAAATTTTGTATAATACAGCAATTGAGTATGCGAGATTGAAAGGAAAAGAAACAATTATTGATGCTTACTGCGGTATTGGAACAATCAGTTTGATCGCAGCGAAGCATGTAAAGAAAGTGATTGGGGTAGAGCTAAATAAAGATGCAGTAAAAGATGCCAAGATAAATGCAAAAGAAAATCATATCACAAACGCAGAATTCCGACAGGGGGATGCAGGTGAGTTTATGGTGAAGATGGCAGAGAATGATCAAAAGGCAGATGTAGTTTTTATGGATCCTCCGAGAGCCGGAAGTGATGTAAAATTCTTATCATCCGTTGTGAAGTTGAATCCGAAGAAAGTAGTATATATTTCATGTGGACCGGATACGTTGGCACGAGATTTAAAATATTTAACGAAGCATGGATATCAGGTGAAACGTATTCAGCCTGTGGACATGTTCCCATTTTGCGATCATTGTGAAACAGTAGTACTTTTGGAACGAAAATAGGCGGGGAATTGTAGATTATCTGAATCTTGATACAGAAGTATTATTTTTCGGAACAAGTGCTTCCGGAGCCGCAGCTTTGCTTGGATTAAAGAGGGTTTGTTTCGCTGATAAATACGAATAATAGGGAGAGGGAGAGAAAGTAATGCAGACTTATACATATGTTTCAAAAGGAAAATTCGAATTAAAAGAAAAGCCAAAACCTTTGCTTATGCATGAACGCGATGCCATTGTCAAAGTGACACTCGCAAGCATTTGCTCAAGTGATTTACATATTAAACATGGAAGTGTTCCTCGTGCGGTTCCTGGAATAACGATTGGGCATGAGATGGTGGGAGTTGTCGAAGCGGTTGGAAATGCTGTCACGCATGTAAAACCGGGAGACCGAGTAACTGTAAATGTAGAGACTTTTTGTGGAGAGTGTTTTTTCTGTAAGAAAGGATATGTAAATAACTGCACAGATGAAAATGGCGGCTGGGCACTTGGATGTCGTATAGATGGAGGACAGGCAGAATATGTGCGAGTTCCTTTTGCAGACCAGGGATTAAATAAAATACCAGATGAAGTTACAGATCGACAAGCCTTACTGGTAGGGGATGTTCTTGCTACCGGCTATTGGGCAACACGTATTTCAGAAATTACAGAGGAAGATACGGTGTTGATCATAGGCGCTGGTCCTACAGGTATCTGTACATTGCTTTGCGTTATGCTGAAGAAACCAAAACGTATTATTATGTGTGAAAAAGATAAAGAACGTATTCATTTTATTAAGGAACATTATCCCGAAGTGCTTACTGTTTCACCAGAAGAATGTTTCGATTTTGTTAAAGCTAACAGTGAGCACGGCGGAGCGGATGTGGTTCTTGAAGTTGCAGGAGCAGAATCAACATTTCGTCTGGCTTGGGAGTGTGCAAGAGCGAATGCAATTGTAACAGTGGTTGCACTTTATGACAAAGCGCAAACGTTACCGCTTCCAGATATGTATGGAAAGAATCTTATCTTCAAAACCGGTGGTGTAGACGGATGTGACTGCGAAGAAACTCTGAAATTAATTGCAGAAGGCAAGATTAACACAGAACCGCTTATTACACATACATATCCTCTTAGCAGAATTGAAGAAGCATATGAGCTTTTTGAAAATAAAAGAGATGGTGTGATCAAAGTAGCGGTGGAGTGTTGAGGTAGAGAATTCAGATAGTTTTTTGCTCTGATAATGCATTACAGTGCTTGAAATATAGAGATTGCGAGGTGCTTTGATGATAGGTGAAGGTAGAGAAAGTAAAAAAGATAATGATCTTTTTTATACGTGCAGTTTGATCGATTACATTGCACGAAAGACAAAGAATACACGTGCTGATATTGTAAATGACCTTGGAAAGAAAAGTCTGGAAAATATTTATGATTTAGCAGATGTATATCATTGCGATAATATAGACAGTGTGAGTGAAGAATTTATTGGAAAATGCAATATTCAAGAGGGGAAATTTGATAATGTAGGAGAATGTAAATATGCAATTCCGACATACTGGGATATTGGGAAAGTATATAAAAGATTAATAAAAAAAGTATCGGAAAGCGAAGGGGTTCCAGTGATAGATGCATTGATAAAGGTTTATAATTCGTTTATCAGTGAAAAAATCGATGATTATAACAGTAGTGTATACTACGAAAATCCGTCATATATATATGAATCTTATAAGGAAAATAAAATACTTTAATAAAAAATGGATGAGCTTCAAGAAAGTTAATGGAGGAAAAACAAATGTTAGGAAAACCTAGATTCAAGAGGGAAGATTTAGTGACTTTTAATTTTAATATTGAGGGAGAAATTCAAAAAATTGATGGAGTGATATATATTGTAGATGCATATGGAACATTTGAGCAAAATGAAGAACCTTCATATGATATAGAAGCATTATATAGAGGCGAAGTTACGTTATTTAAACATGTACGTGAATCGGAAGTTTCAGAGAGAGGAAAGTAGAGTCGTCTTATGGTTATAAATGAAAAATGTAAAATATGTCAGATAAAACGAAATAATAATAGATATCCGGTTGGTGCGACAGAAGAAAAAATAAATGAATATCAATGCAAAGTCAGCGAGATTGTAAAAAATAGTGATGGTTTAACTACCCCGCAGGTTGCCGAGCAAATGGATGATCTTCGTAAAGAACTCTTTGGTAACACAATGGATTACACGGAAATCAAACAGCATTATAATAAATTAATGCTGGATTATTTTCCGTATATGGAAAATAAAGTTAATACATCTGAAAATCATTTAAAAATGGCAATACAGTATGCAATGGTTGGAAATTATATTGATTTCGGAGCATTGGAAAATGTGAATGACATTGAATTGAAAGATAAATTGGATGAAGCAGTAAATATACCAATAGATTCTAAGCTATTGACTGATTTTTACAAAGAGATAGTCAATGCTAACAGATTGGTATATTTTACAGATAACTGCGGAGAAATTGTGACGGATAAGTTATTACTTGCAACTCTTCGAGACATCAATCCTAATTTATATATGTCTGTAATTGTAAGAGGAAAGCCAGTTCTAAATGATGCAACATTAGAGGATGCAAAATACGTGCATATGGAAGATGTTGCACAAAAGGTAATTGGAAACGGTACAGGAATGCCAGGTAATGTTATCGGAGCAATATCTCAGGAAGCAATGGACGAGGTTGAGAATGCTGATCTGTTGATTTCTAAAGGCCAGGGGAATTTTGAAGGATTAAGCGGTTGTGGATTAAATATTTATTATTTTTTCCTGTGCAAATGTGAAATGTTTATGAGACGTTTTGGTGTTGAACAATTTACAGGGATTATGACAAAGGAATCAAATATTGAATTGTAGAGTGTATTTACAAGTTACCCAGGCAGGGCTGAAAGCGATGCCTGGGTATTGAATATTCACTCAAGAAAATAATATATCATGAGTGCATTGTATAGCTCCTGACTTTGATATCTGTTTGTAAAACTCCTTCCCGTAAGCTGTTCTACTCTCTGTAATCTGTACTTTACAGTATTTTTATGTGAAAATAGTTTATCAGCTGTCCTTTGTAGATTGCAGTCACACTCGAAATATGCCCACATTGTCTCCATCAACTGCGTATGAGCCTTTTTCTCATACTGTATTATAGGATTAAGCACTTCAGTTGCAAACCGCTGCATTGGTGCAGTATTTTCATACGACATTAGCATACGGTAAAATCCAATTTCATCATAGAATACGATTTCATTCTTCCTATTAATATGCTCTAATACGGAGTTTGTCTTAGAGGTTTCATGAAAGCTTTTTTGCAGCTTGGATATGTTTTCGCATGTTTCACCTATATTTAAAGTATATTCTATTTCATTTAAATCATTTTGCAAAAATTTATCAAACCGTTCAAAAATCTCTATTATCTTCTTTCTATCATCGGCACAGTTTCTCATAAAACCTATAATTCTGTCACCATAGCAGGAAACAATCGCAGGATAATTACATTCTGCAAAATATTCTTTTAGAGTTTGCGCATAACTTCTTATCTGGTCATTCGTGATTCTCTGATTTTTTCGGGTACATTCATCCGATGGTTCATCATCATTGTATTTTGGCCTATTGTAGGACTCTTTGGAAGTCTGTTCACATAGATGCAGCACGAAAACTTGTTCCAGTACCCCTAGATCATATCCCATCTGTCTACATTTATGCTCGATACTGGATGTGTTGATACAGTTTCCAAAAATTATCTCTGCAAGCAGGCTATCCTCTATATCTTTTCTATCATCGAGATATGATATAGCGTGTCCAAGTTCCTCAAAAAAGTCTAAAAGTGGCACATCCCAAGGCATGGTAAAAAGCGGAAAATCATTGTTTTCCGCTAAATCTATTACCTTTTTGTCAATCTGTGTAACATAATTCTCGCCTATCAATAAAAGAGCACACGACATATTAAGCTCAATCGCCTTTTCAATTGTTTTATACAGATCAAAATTCTTTCGCTGTGTTACAGGACTACTTACTATTAAAAGCTCTTTTCCACGTACCCATTTTTCAAAATTGATATTCTCTGCTTTATAAGACCAGCGTATGCCTTTTTCCATACCACCCAATCCGGCTATTACTTTTGCTTGCAACATTGTCGTAAGCGATAGAAGATCCTTACATTGAAACATTATTTTCCCACCTTTTATTTTAACAGGTCGATAGCTCCGGTTACCTTTGTGGGAATTTTTTTAAACAAAAATTCACCATGTCTGACAGAAGCGGTTATCCCTGCTCTTTCACATATTGCTTCAAATTCTGATTTAGCATCGAGCACGATAAAGTTTGCAGGCTTTCCTTCTTCGATTCCATAGTGATCCATAATGTTCATGGTCACAGCTCCGTTTGTTGTCACGAGATCCAGATCATTCGTAATTTCTTCAGGTGACATCATCTGTGCCAGATGGATTCCGTGATCGAGTATCATCATCATATTTCCATTTCCAAGAGGATACCATGGATCGGACATGGAATCCTGTGCAAAACATACATTAATTCCGTTATCATGAAGTTCCTTTACTCTTGTTATTCCTCGTCTCTTCGGATAGGTATCCTGACGTCCTTCAAGATATACATTCTCTGTAGGACAGGAGATGAAATTAATGCCTGATTTTTTGAAAAGTTTCATCATTCTGAATGCATAGCTATTATCTGCTGATCCAAATGAACATGTGTGGCTGGCTGTAGTTCTTGTGCCTATGCCTTCCATAAGTGCCAATGCATTTAACAGCTCTAAAAAGCGGCTCTGAGTATCATCTGTTTCATCACAATGCACATCAACAAGCTTATTATATTTGACAGCCAGTTCAATTGCCTTGTGGACTGATTTCTCACCAAACTCTCTGGCCAGTTCGAAATGAGGGATCGCACCAACACAGTCAGCACCCATTTTAAGCCCTTCTTCTACAAGTTCATCCCCGCCTTTATATGCGTACATTCCTTCCTGAGGAAATGCAACAATTTGTAGATCAAGAATATCTTTTACTTCATCTCTTACCTCAAGTGCTGCCTTAAGACCTGTAAATGTCGGATCTGTCACATCAATATGAGTTCTGATAGCTTGAACACCATGCAGCATCTCCTTTTTTATTCCATTGTAAATGCGCTCCTTCATCTGTTCGATAGACATGTTTCCTTTTGATTCACTCCATCGCTGGATTCCTTCAAAAAGAGTTCCTGATCCGTTTTCCTCACCAAGATTTGCGGTAAATACATAGTCAAGATGTAAATGTGGATCTACATATGGAGGAATCACCAGTTGTCCATTTAAATCAACTTCCTCACATACGGTACTCTTTTCATAAGGTATGTCTGCTGAGATTTTCTTGATAATTCCATCTTCAACTAATATAGAAACAAGTTCTTTTTGACCTTTTAGTCTTGCATTCTTAAATAATTTTGTGCCCTTCATACTGTATTCCTCTTTTCTCGTTAACAATAATGATTTGTTCTTTACGCACAAATCTTAGCATCCTGCCAGAATACAGTCAATAAAATGCAAAATCAACGCTATTATTTTATTCTTGCGTACCAAAAAAGTCAAATCAATTTGTTTGTTGCACACAAGTACCTTCTTGTCGAAAAATAAAACCGGGGCTAATCATGAGTATTTTAGGCTCTGCGTACGAAGATGTAATCAATATAAATATGAAAGATCTGGTCAAGCTTCTTGAGCCGAAATATACAGAAGTCTTTGGGAAGTCGATTTCAATATCTTTTTTAGTGCGTAAATATAGGGTGAATGTTATAATAAAAGCAGATGAAGGATTTATGTTATATAGCGGAGTGTGAAACGAGGTGTAAATAATGTGGACAGAAAGAGAAAGGAACACAAATGAGAAAAGCAATCGTATATGCATCTGTGCATCATGGAAATACAGAAAAATTAGTAAAGGGCATAGCAGAAGAGTGTCATGTTGATTTGATTGATGTTGTAAAACAGCCAGATGCAGATCTAGGCAGTTATGATATGATTGGATTCGCATCAGGAATCTATTTTTCGAAATTTCATCAGTCGATATTAGGTTTTGCAGAGAAGAACCTGCCAGATGACAAAAAGGTGTTTCTGCTCTGTAGTTATGGCGGAAGTGCCAATTATAAATCTATAGAGCAGATTTTATACAAGAAGCATTCTAAAGTGCTAGGAAAATTCGGATGCAAGGGTTATGACACATTTGGTCCATTTAAACTGGTTGGCGGAATTGCAAAAGGACATCCAGATGAAGAAGATATAAAAAATGCAGTTGAGTTTGTAAATGGATTATAAATATTAGCTCCCGTATTTTGAGGTAAAAAAAGAAACAGAAGCAATCTGAACATAAAGCCGATGCAGGATTTTTGAATCCTGCATCGGCTTCGGAGATTCCATAGAGATTTATTTGTTATAATTCATCAGTGTTTTGATGTCTTCTTCCGGTGTGGTGATAGGTGCTATACCGTAATTTTCTACCAGAAAATTCAGAATATTAGGAGACAAAAATGCCGGAAGAGAAGGACCAAGACGAATGTTCTTGATACCCAGGTGTAAAAGTGTTAACAGGATGCAGACGGCCTTCTGTTCGTACCAGGAGAGAACGAAGGAAAGCGGAAGTTCATTTACGGAGCATCCAAATGCATCTGCAAGTGCTACAGCAACCTGAATCGCACCATAAGCATCATTACATTGCCCCATATCCATTAGTCGTGGCAGACCACCGATTTCTCCAAGATCGAGATCATTGAAACGAAATTTTCCGCATGCCAGAGTAAGGACAATACTGTCAGAAGGTGTCTGTTTCACAAAGTCTGTGTAATAGTTTCGTCCAGGTTTAGCGCCATCACAGCCGGCAACCAGAAAGAAATGACGGATTGCACCTGATTTTACTGCTTCAATTACAGTGTTTGCATGGGACAGGATGGCTGCATGACCAAAACCGGTTGTCACTTTTGTACCGCCATTGATGCCTGTGAGTATCTGATCTTCCTTGTAACCACCAAGTTCCAGCGCTTTTTCAATAACCGGCGTAAAATCTTTCTTCTCATCAATATGAACAGCACCGGGGAAGGCAACCATTTCTGTTGTAAATACTCTGTCAGCATAACTGCTTTTTGGCGGCATCAGACAGTTGGTGGTGTAGAGAATCGGAGCTGGAAGATGATCAAACTCTTTTTGCTGATTCTGCCATGCGGTTCCAAAATTTCCTTTTAAGTGTGAGAATTTTTTTAAGAGTGGATAGGCATGGGCAGGGAGCATTTCGCCATGAGTATAGATGTTGATTCCCTTGCCCTCTGTTTGTTCAAGTAAAATCTGCAGGTCTTTCAAATCATGTCCGGTTACAACAATAAATGGTCCCTTTTCTATTGTAAGTGTAACATTGGTTGGTTCTGGTGTCCCATAGGTTTCTGTATTTGCCTTATCAAGAAGTGCCATACACTTCAGGTTGATTTCTCCTACTTTTAGTACTGTAGGAAGCAGTGCATCTGCACTTTCTTCATAACCAATCTTAAATAATGCTTCACAGAAGAAGCGATTCACTTCGGCATCTTCATAATTCAGAACATTTGCATGATAGGCATAGGCAGCCATTCCACGAATTCCGAAAAGAATCAGAGATTTCAAAGAGCGTATATCTTCGTTGGCATTCCACAGCTGTTGCATATCGTATTCGTCTGCTTTACCGCAAGGTGATTGACATTTGCTGCAGTCAGGAACCAGTCTTTCTTTTTCAGCTCGGACTTTTTGTATCATGTTTTCAATTGAGACATCGTCAAAATTTACATTTGTAACTGTGGTAAACAGCCCTTCAATTATGACCTGTCCGGTTCTTTTGGAAATAGCTGTTGTACTATCGACAGCTCTTGCAAGACCAATCAAGGCACCCGTCAGTTCATCTTGTAATCTGGCTGTATCTGCCTTTTTCCCACAGGCACCGGCATTTCCTGTACATCCGGCGCATCCGACGGTCTGTTCACACTGAAAGCAAAACATTTTCTTATCCATTATTGTATTCTCCTTTTTTATTCTATAGTTTTCCCATCAATACTTATTGTTATAACCTGCCATGGTAAGAATTTTCCGCTATTCTGAAGTGCTTTTTTTGCTGCCATCTCCAGTCCGCCACAGCATGGAACTTCCATTCTTACAATTGTCACACTTTGAATATTGTTATTTTGAATAATTGCAGTCAATTTTTCACTATAATCCACCTGATCTAATTTAGGACAGCCGATTAATGTTACCTTATTCCGAATAAAATCCTGATGAAAGCTTGCATATGCATAAGCAGTACAATCGGCTGCGATTAATAGTTTTGCGCCGTCAAAATATGGGGCACTTACAGGTGCCAGTTTAATCTGTACTGGCCAGTTCTGAAGTTTTGATAGCTGCTCTACACTTGAAGATGATTTTATGGTTTCAGGTGTTTCTGTTCGCTGAATCTGCATACTTCTAGAGCCGGGACAGCCGGTGTGTGTAGACATTGCCTGATTTTTGGAAAATACTTTTTTCTGTGCTTCTTTCACGGCTTCCTCATCATATGCAGGAGCCTCTCTTTCTTCAAAAGAAATGGCACCTGTAGGACATTCCGGGAGACAATCACCAAGTCCGTCACAGAAATGTTCTCTTACCAATTCTGCTTTTCCGTTAATGATATCAATGGCACCTTCATGACAGGCATCTGCACAGGCACCGCATCCATTACATTTTTCTTTATCAATTCGAATAATTTTTCTTATCATTTTTACCCTCCGTCTATAGCATAAAATTTTTATTTCTGTTAGAATCATAGTATAATAAATGCAACTTGTATGTTTGATTTCCAACAGGAGGAACAATTTTGAAAAAATTTTTACCCATTTTAAGGAACAGTCCTTTCTTTAAAGGTCTTACGGATGACGAGATATTATCCATATTGCATTGTGTAGAGGCAACAACAGTTTCAAAAGAGAGGGATTCTTATATTTTCAGAGCAGCAGATTCTACAGAAGTAATGGGACTTGTGGTGTCAGGCTGTGTTCTTGTTATTCAGGAAGACCTCTGGGGGCATCGAAATATTTTATCAAAATGTCATGCTGGTGATTTTTTTGGAGAACCATATGCGGCAAGCCCTGGGGCCGTTTTGAATATCAGTGTGGTAGCAGATGAGGACTGTGAAATTATTTTCCTAAATGTCCAGAAGCTTCTGGTTACTTGTCCAACTGCATGCGAGCATCATCAGAAGTTGATCCGTAACCTTGTCAGTGTCCTGGCAAATAAGATACTGATCTTGAATGATAAGATCACACATGTTGGCAAGCGAACGACAAGAGATAAACTATTGTCATATCTGTCAGCTGAATCCATCAGACATTCATCGTTATCCTTTGATATTCCTTTTGACCGGCAGCAGTTAGCAGACTATCTTTGTATTGACCGTGCAGCAATGTCTACGGAGATATCAAAGTTACAAAAAGAAGGTTTTATAAAAACAAATCGAAATCATTTTGAATTAACCGTTTCTAATGATGCGGATTCAACAATGAAAATGTGATGTATACCACGGAAAATATAGGATTAATTTGAGAATTATTATAATGTGCAAGAGGAGGAAATTTTAGATGATAAATAAATTACATTTAGCAATGATTGAGTTGTATAGAGGAGATTCAAAGAGAATTCAACATTTTTGTAAAGTGCATAGTTATGCAAAATTGATAGCAGAAACGGAAAATGTAGATAAGAAATGTTTGTTTACCATTGAAGCAGCAGCTTTGACACATGATATTGGAATTCATTTCTGTGAAGAAAAATATGGAAATTGCAATGGAAAACTACAAGAAAAAGAAGGTCCTGCAATAGCAGAAAAGCTGCTTAGAAAATTAGGATTTGAGCAAGAGGTATCGGAGCGTGTGCAGTATTTGATTGCACATCATCATACGTATAATAATATTGATGGTATAGATTATCAGATATTGGTAGAAGCTGATTTCCTGGTGAATATTATGGAAGATGGTTTATCGAAAGAAGCGGCTTTGAAAGCTTATGAAAATATTTTCAAAACAACATGTGGGAAAATGATTTGCAAGGAAATGTTTGATATAACAAGATAGAGCGTGATAAACGAACAGTAGATAAATGTTTTGCAGAAGGATGACAAAGGATGGAGGTAAAAATGATTATCAGAAAAGCTAAAGAAAAAGATATTCCAAGAATTTTAGAGTTATTAGAGCAAGTGTTACAAATTCATGCAGATATAAGGCCTGATATTTTCATTCCGGGCACGACCAAATATACGATAGACGAATTGAGAGAGCTTTTGAAACATAAAGAAAAGCCAATATATGTTGCGGTGGATGAGGATGATGTTTGTGTAGGGTATGCATTTTGTCAATTACAAGAGCAGCCTTTTTCAAACAATATGGTTCCGTTTAAGACGTTTTTTATTGATGATCTTTGTGTCAGTCAAGAGGCTCGAGGTCAGCATGTTGGCGAAAGCCTGTTTGAATATGTAAAAAATGAAGCGAAAGAGTTAGGATGCTATGAAGTGACATTGAATGTATGGGCAGGAAATACTCCGGCAGAGAAATTTTATGAAAAAATGGGAATGCGAACGAAAGAAAGACAAATGGAATATATATTGGCAGAAAAATAATATGCAGGAATAGAAAAATATGGAAATAAGACTAGTATGCTATTTTTGAAATAATCGAATACGAACATTTGTTCGAAAAAGTGCTTGCATTTTCGAATGAATGTTCGTATAATGAAAATATGAATACAGAAATTAAGAATAGTAATTATACAACACAGGAAAAGCTGCAGATTCTTGCTGACGCAGCAAAATATGATGTGGCATGTACATCAAGCGGATCCAGCCGGCGGGGAAAGAAAGGAGAGCTCGGCAATGCAGAGGCATGCGGCATTTGTCATAGTTTTGCAGCAGATGGCAGATGTATCTCCTTGCTTAAGATTTTGATGACGAACCATTGTGTTTATGATTGTAAGTATTGTATTAATCGCAAGAGCAATGATGTAAAGCGGGCTACTTTTACTCCGGAAGAAATCTGTGACTTAACAGTAGAGTTTTATAAGCGTAATTATATTGAAGGTCTGTTTTTGAGTTCCGGAATCCTAAAGAATCCGACTTATACGATGGAGAAGATGTGCGAGACATTATTGCTGCTTCGAACGAAATATCATTTTAATGGTTATATTCATATTAAGACGATTCCGGGAGCTTCGGACGAGTTACTTGCGGCAGCAGGATATCTTGCAGATCGTATCAGTGTCAATCTTGAATTGCCAACGGAAGAAGGATTGCATACATTGGCTCCAAACAAGACCATGAAGAATATTCTGAATCCCATGGGTAAGGTGCAGAGCACAATCGCATCTCATAGAATGGCAATTGGAAAGTCAGCATATATGGATCGAAGTGGAGGAAATAAGTTTTTGAATGCAGGTATTTTTTCTGATGTTTCGAAAAAGCATTTTTCCGAGTCCTTAAATGCTCAGAAGAAGGATAAAGCAATTTCTCAAGGGTCTCAGATGAATCCATTAGAATCTTATAAAAGATATACGTCGCTGGATTATGCACTGACTTGGGAGAATGCGAATCAATTGGCACCTCGTGATATGTCACGTTTGAAGCGCAGTTTTGCCCCGGCAGGACAGAGCACACAGATGATTATTGGTGCGACAGGTGAGAGTGATTATACGTTGTTACAGACGACGCAAGCATTATATCAGGGCTTTGACTTGAAGCGTGTCTTTTATTCAGCATACATTCCTTTGAACGAAGACAATGTATTGCCGAAGATAGGAACGCCACCACCGCTTTTGCGTGAACACAGATTGTATCAGGCTGACTGGCTATTGCGGTTTTATGGATTTCAGGCAGGAGAACTATTATCTTCAGAGCAGCCGAATTTTAATGAAATGATTGATCCGAAGTGTGATTGGGCATTGCGCCATTTGGAGCAGTTTCCGGTAGAAGTAGAGAAGGCGAGTTATGCAACACTGCTTCGTGTTCCTGGAATTGGACCTAAATCAGCGAGCCGTATCACTTATGCGAGACGTTATGGCAGACTTGATTATGATGGTCTAAAAAAGATGGGAGTAGTATTAAAGCGTGCACATTATTTTATCACGTGTGGTGGGAAACAGATGTACCATACTCCTATTGAGGCAGCTTATATTACACGTCAACTAATTCGTGTAGATAAGAAAGATATATGGAACACACAACATGCGAATGAGTCGTTCACTCAGATGACACTGACTGATTTTGGAGTATGCTAATGAAGATTTTTACTTGTAAAGACCGTTTGGAAGATATCATGACCTGTATCTATGATGCATGGTCTGAAGCTTTGCAGATTGGTCACGACCAGATACAATTAAAGAAAGAACCAGTATTTCAGCAAACGATATTTGATGAATATATTCATATAGAACAAGATCTTTCCAAAGCAGAAAAAGTAATTCGCTCGATCCGGAGAGATATTTCGGATGAAGCATATCTGAATATCTATCTGGCGACTTTGTCTGTCGAGGAAGATGCACTGCAGGCAATTTATAATTTTCTTCGTGTCGGATTCAAAACTGGAGAGAGTGTACTACAGCAATATACGAATCCGTATGTGATGCGGATACTGGAATTGCGTCGTAAAGTGTCCAATGAAAGCCATCATTTCAGAGAGTTTGCGCGATTTGAACGGTTGAACTCAAGTAATGTTTATGTCAGTCATCTAGAGCCGAAAAGTGATGTCATTATGATGGTAGGCAGACATTTTGCAGATCGTATGCCTTCAGAATATTGGATGATTATAGATGATAATCGTAAAACAGCTTGTGTTCATCCAAAAGACGGAGAGAATTATCTCCGCTATCTGACGGATGAAGAATTTCAGACATTGAGAAAGACAGAAGATTATGAAGATGAGTATACGGATATGTGGAAGACATTCTTTCATGCGATTGCGATAGATGAACGAAAGAATTACGTATGTCAGCGTAACTTATTTCCGTTGTGGAAGAGAAAACATGCAGTAGAATTTAAAAGATAGGCGGGAAATTTGTTGATATTTAATGGTTAATGAAAAATAATCTATATTTTTACTTGTGTCTAATAAGATGGAAACATATAATTTAAGAAAGATGTGAGTGACAGGTAATTCTTTTCTTGATCGGAGGCGATGAAATATGCCATATGATTTATCAAAACCTCTTGTAATAGGGATTAGTTCAAGAGCCTTATTTAATCTTGAACAGGAGAATAAAATATTTGAAGAACAAGGTGTTGAAGCATATGAAGCTTATCAGGTAGCACATGAGAATGAGATTCTTCAAAAGGGTGCAGCATTTCAATTGATCAAAGCATTTTTAGAGCTGAATAATACAGAATTGGGAAGACTGGTGGAAGTGATTATTATGTCACGGAATAATGCAAATACATGCCTTCGTATTTTTAATTCGATACAATATTATGGTTTGGATATTACGAGAGCTACGCTGACAAGCGGTGCAGAAATAGCTCCTTATTTAAAGGCTTTTAAGACAGACTTGTTTTTGTCGGCAAATTCAGATGATGTACAGTCGGCAATTGATGATGGGATTGCAGCAGGCCGTATTCTTACAGGTGAAGCACATGCTGATCCGAAGCAAAAGATTGATCAGATCCGTATTGCTTTTGACGGAGATGCAGTACTATTTTCTGCTGAATCTGAAAAGATTTTCCAGAAGAATGGAATACAGGCATTTGAAGAGCATGAGAAAGCAAATGCGAACACGCCGATGGCGAAAGGTCCTTTTGCTAACTTCCTGACAAAACTGTCTTATGTGCAGCAGATGTTTAAAGAAAAAGATATTCAGCCGATCCGAACAGCACTTGTCACATCAAGAAATGCTCCTGCGCATGAACGTGCAGTAAAAACACTCCGCAATTGGGGTGTATCCATTAATGAGGCATTTTTCCTTGGTGGAGTCAGCAAGACAGAAGTACTTGCGGCATTTGGGGCACATATCTTTTTTGATGATCAGGATATACATACAGAACCGGCTTCGGCGGTTGTTCCGGCGGCCACAGTACCTTATCGGTATGGAGATAATCCGAAAGAGTAAATCGCTTTATAGAGCCAAATCCCATCTTTTGGTGTATAAAAATACAGGAAAATCCCATAAAATTGATAAAATATGTAAATTTTTAGTTAGATTTTAAGCATTCTATGGTACACTGATACAGTATATCAAAAATGGGAGGGACTCAAAATGAGCAAAAAAGAAGGAAAAGGGTTAAAGTCTTTTAACAAGGGATTTCAAGTGCCTGACACCTACATTATTATCTTTTTAGTAGTTGTTGTCGCAGCACTTCTGACTTTCCTTGTACCAAAGGGATTTTACGAAACACAGGATATTTCGTACATGATCAATGGTGTTGAGAAAACCCGTACAGTAATCAAAGACGGAAGTTTCCAGTATCTGACAGATGATGCAGGAAATGTAGTAACAGAAGGAGTAGCACTCTTTAGTGGAGATGGTGGAACAGGATTCTTCAACTATATGTATAACGGAATCGTAAGCAGTTCTGCAATCGAGATTATCGCATTCCTTATGGTAGTAGGTGGTGCATTCGGTATCATGATCCGTACAGGTGCGATTGAATCCGGATTGATTGGATTGATCCGTAAGGCAAAGGGAGCAGAAAAACTGCTGATTCCGATACTTTTCGTACTGTTTTCTCTTGGTGGAGCAGTTTTTGGAATGGGAGAAGAAGCACTTCCGTTTACTATGATTCTTTGTCCGTTGTTTGTAGCAGTTGGATATGATTCAGTTATCGCAGTTCTTGTTACTTATGTTGCAACACAGATTGGTTTCGGTTCATCTTGGATGAATCCATTCTCTGTAGGTATTGCACAGGGTATTGCAGGTATTGACGTATTCTCCGGAGCAGGATTCCGTATGGTAATGTGGGTAGTATTTACAGCACTCGGCTGTGGAATGACTATGTTCTATGCATCAAAGATCAAAAAGACTCCGACAATCTCAATCGCATATAAGACGGATGCATATTTCCGTGAGCAGAATGAAAAAACAGGAATTGACGAAGGACATTCATTTGGTCTTGGACACATTTTAGTTCTTCTGACACTGGCTGCTACAGTAGTATGGGTAATTTGGGGAGTTATGACTCAAGGATACTACATGCCAGAGATTGCTACACAGTTCTTCATTATGGGAATTGTTTCCGGTGTGATTGGAGTTATCTTTAAGCTGAACGATATGAGATTGAATGATATTGCAACTTCTTTCAAAGATGGAGCAAAAGACCTGATCGGTGCAGCGCTTGTTGTTGCTATGGCTCAGGGTATCATGCAGGTTCTTGGTGGATCTGATCCGACAACACCTACAGTTATCAATACAATTATGTATAATATTTCAAATGCACTGTCTGGAGTTTCCGGAGCAGTTGCAGCAGTACTTATGTATCTGTTCCAGTCCGTATTCAACTTCTTCGTTGTATCCGGAACAGGACAGGCTGCGATCACAATGCCGATCATGGCTCCACTGTCAGACCTGTTAGGTGTTTCACGTCAGACCGCTGTAGTTGCATTCCAGCTTGGTGATGCATTTACAAACCTGATTGTTCCTACATCCGGATGTCTGATCGGATCTCTTGCAATTGCAAAGATTGAGTGGTCTAACTGGATTAAATTCATGTGGAAATTCCTTGGCGTCTTAATGATTGGTGCAATCATTACAATTCTTATTGCAGTTGGAATTGGATTCTAAAACATGCATCTGATAATTGGGAGTGATTTATGATGAAATTAATTCAGAATATTGATGTTTATGCCCCACAGCATCTGGGGAAAAAAGATGTACTTACAATCAATGATAAGATTGTTAAGATTAAAGATGCAGGTTCTATATCCGCAGACGGATTTCTTTCTGAGGCAGAAATGATCAATGGAGAGGGGTTACTTTTAACTCCGGGATTCATTGATAGTCATGTTCATGTACTCGGAGGCGGTGGCGAAGGTGGATTCGCCAATCGTACTCCGGAAGCAACTATGGAAGGACTTACGAAGTTTGGAGTAACAACAGTTGTTGGCTGCCTTGGAACAGATGGAATCGGTCGTGATATGTGTGCACTGGTTGCAAAGACAAAAGGATTGAATGAGCAGGGAATGTCTGCATACTGTTATACAGGCAGTTATCAGATTCCGGTTCACACGTTGACTGACAGTATTGTGAAAGATATTATGATGATTCAGGAAATCATTGGAACTGGAGAAATCGCAATCTCTGATCATCGTTCTTCACAGCCGACTTTTGAGGAATTTGCACGTGTCGTTGCGGATACAAGACTTGGTGGTGTTCTTTCCGGGAAAGCTGGTATTGTAAATGTTCATCTTGGCGACAGTCCGAGATGCTTAGATCTTATTGAACGAGTAGTAGATGAGACAGAGATACCGGCTTCTCAAATACTGCCAACACATATCAATCGAAATGAGATGCTTTTTGGCAAGTCGATTGAGTATGCGCTGAAAGGCGGAGCAGTAGACTTTACCGGAAATGAAGATATTGATTATTGGGAAACTATCTGTGATGAGGTACGTGTATGTAATGGTATCAAACGGATGTTAGATGCAGGAGTAAATCCTGACCGCATGACAATTTCTTCTGATGGACAGGGAAGCCTTCCGATGTACAGTAGTGATGGCGAATTCCTTGGAATGGGCGTTGGACAGTCCAGCTGCCTTCTGAAGGAAGTAAAGGAATGTGTATTTAAAACAGAAATTCCTTTAGAAATAGCTATTTCTACAATTACATCTAATCCAGCAGATATTCTTCGTCTTAAAGGAAAAGGTAAGGTTGAAGAAGGCTATGATGCTGATCTTTGTATTCTTGACCAGGAACTTCAGCTTGTTGAAGTAATTGCAAAAGGGAATACAGTTTATACAAAATAAAGTATATTGATGTTAGAAGCATCAGTCATTTAGTTGGCTGGTGCTTCTAACATCATCTTCTTCGAAAGTAAAATAGAATTGCCACAATAATACGGATTAGTTTGCCTGAGAGGTAGAATAAAAATATGAGACAGAGAAACAGAGAAATATCAGAGTTCAATGAAATAATAGAAGTTATGAAAAAATGTGATGTTTGCAGATTGGCACTGAATGATAATGGATATCCGTATATTTTACCATTGAATTTTGGAATGGAAATGGTTGATGGAAAAATAAATCTGTATTTTCACAGTGCACTGGAAGGTTATAAAGTGGATCTTATTAAAAAGGATAACAGAGTATCATTTGAGATGGACTGCAAACATCAGCTTCAGTATTTTGAGGAAAAAGGTTATTGTACAATGGCATATGAAAGTGTGATTGGCAGGGGACAAATCAGAATTCTTAGTGATGAAGAAAAGATGGATGCATTAAAGAAAATTATGTCTCATTATCATATGGGAAAAGATGTTTACTTTAATCCTGCAGCGATTTCCAGAACACTCGTATATGTTCTGGAGGTAGAAAAAATCACAGGAAAAAGAAAGAAACCAAAATGATGAATTAATTAAATATTTGGATGATATTCTTCTTGGATTGAGATATCAGGATGGGCATTATCCTCCGATGATATGTTGTGTACAATGCAGATGTTATTGGATGATGCAGATACGTATATGTATAAAAATAAACAGTTATGCAAGAAATTAGAATAGTTACAACAAAAAAGCAGGAATAAAAAAACATGGAATTAAGACTATTACGCTATTTTCTGACAGTAGCAAAAGAACAGAGCTTTACAAAAGCAGCAGAACAATTGCATATTACACAGCCAACGTTATCAAGACAGATGGCGGCATTTGAAGAGAAGCTTGGAATAACATTATTTATTCGAAGCGGGAAGAAGATATCGCTCACTGATGAGGGGATTCTATTAAAAAGGCGAGCTCTGGAGATTCTTAATCTTGAGGAAAGGACACTTGAGGAACTGAAAGGAAAAGAAGAGGTTGTAGAGGGCACGATAACCATTGGATGCGGTGAATTTGCGGCAGTGGAGACATTGGCGAAGATATGTAAAACATATAAAGAAAAATATCCGCTTGTTCAGATTGTGTTGCATACTGCAACAGCAGATGCAGTGTATGAGATGATGAACAAAGGACTTGTAGACATTGCATTATTCCTGGAGCCGGTGGACACGGAAGGGCTGGATTATATCCGGATCACAGACTGCGATCACTGGTGTGTTGGAATGCGGCCGGATGATCCACTGGCTGAAAAAGAGTTTATAAAAAAGGAAGATCTCATTGGAAAACCGTTGATCCTGCCCGAAAGAGTGAATGTTCAAAGTGAACTTGCTAATTGGTTTGGAAAAGATTTTTTGAAACTGCAGATCGCTTTTACAAGCAATCTTGGAACCAATGCAGGAGTAATGGCGGCAAATGGACTGGGGTATCCGATATCGATCGAGGGAGCTGCAAAGTATTGGCGAGAGGATATTCTTGTACAGCGAAGAATTTCTCCTGAAATCACGACAAGCACTGTGATTGCCTGGAGGCGAAACATCCCATATTCTCTGGCAGTCAGTAAAATGATAGAAGAAATAAATGCTTTTTAGGCATAGAAGAAGATTCGATATAAGCATTAGACATAATAAAATAATGAGGTATAAAATAGATGTATAAGAGAAAATCAAATCTTATACATCTATTTTTATGCGAGAAATTCGCAAAGAAAGGGTCCTTTTATTATGAGTAAAAAATTAGTGGCATTTTTCAGTGCAAGCGGAACAACAAAAAAAGTAGCAGAGATGATTGCAGAGGAAGTAAAAGCAGATTTATTTGAGATTGAGCCGAAAGTTCCATATACAAAGGCGGATCTTGACTGGATGGATAAAAAATCCCGAAGCAGTGTGGAAATGAGTGATAAGAAATACAGACCTGAGATTATGAAGAACGAGATGGATATGAGTTCTTATGACGAGATACTTTTAGGATTCCCTATCTGGTGGTATGTGGCTCCGACAATTGTCAATACATTTTTGGAAGCCTATGATTTCAGTGATAAAAAGATCGTGCTTTTTGCAACATCCGGTGGAAGTGGATTCGGTAATACTATAAAGGAATTGCAACCGTCCGCACCAGATGCAGTTATCACAGAAGGCAGCCTGTTAAATCGTGGAACGAAACAGGAAATCAGTGAGTGGGTAAAATCTTTATAAATAATAGTGCTATGGAGGTATACAGAATATGGAAAAGATAATTCAGACAGCAGGAAAAAATGCACTTGGTGAATTTGCACCGGAGTTTGCACATTTTAATGATGACGTGCTTTTCGGTGAAAACTGGAACAACCAGGATATCGATATAAAAACAAGAAGTATCATTACAGTGGTTGCTCTGATGGCTTCCGGAATTACGGATTCTTCTTTAAAATATCATCTTCAAAATGCAAAAAATCATGGTGTGACACAAAAAGAGATTGCTGCAGTGATCACACATGTCGCATTTTATGCAGGATGGCCAAAAGCATGGGCTGTTTTTAATCTTGCAAAGGAAGTGTGGGAGGCAGGAGAAGGAGATTTACCATACGAAGAGGAAGCAATGCGGGCGCATGCAAAAGAGATGGTATTCCCAATTGGTGCACCAAATGATGGCTTTGCACAGTATTTTTCCGGCAGAAGTTTTCTTGCACCGATTTCAACTTCTCAGGTTGGGATTTTCAATGTGACATTTGAACCTGGATGCAGAAATAACTGGCATATCCATCATGCAAAAAGTGGAGGCGGACAGATTCTGGTATGTGTTGCCGGAAGAGGATATTATCAGGAAGAAGGTAAAGAAGCTATAGAAATGAAGCCAGGTGACTGCATCAATATTCCTACAGGTGTTAAGCACTGGCATGGAGCCGCACCGGATGAATGGTTTTCACATCTGGCAATAGAGGTTCCGGGCGAAAATGGTTCTAATGAATGGCTTGAACCGGTAAGTGATGAAGAATATGGGAAATTAAAATAAGCAGGTGAATGAAATGTTTGATAACAGTATTGTATTGAATAATGGAGTGAAAATTCCAGATATACGCTTCAGCTTGGAGCAATTTCGCTGCCAAAAACAAGTAATCCCGAACATATGAAGAGTAATGCCCAACTAGATTTTGAAATTAGTGCTGAAGACATGGAACTGTTAAAGAATTTTAAGAAAATTAAGAGCTATGGTGACAGTGGAATCTTCCCAGTTTATGGTGGAAAGATGTAAGAAATTTAACAACGATCTGACAATCCGTTGGTAATCCAAATATTGAACAACAACTTAATATCATTAATAGCAAAGCTATAAGATTTCAAAAATGGAGTCTTATAGCTATTTTTGTGGAAAAAAGTAGATTATGGAGATATACTATAAGAAAAAATTACAGAAGGTGGTGGAAGAAATAATGGACGTGCTTACCATGTATCTTCCGGAGATGCTGAAAGAGGAACGGTTCTTTAATGACATGTTTTATAAATAGATATAGTGCCAAAGTATTTTGAATCAATACAATCCGGGAAAAGTTAGGAGGCGAAACTATGGCATACAGCGAATTAATCAAAAATTTTAATAAGATACGTGA
>CAKSAJ010000011.1 GCA_934435195.1 uncultured Schaedlerella sp. | reverse complement strand
AATGAAAAAGCCACTAAACTCCGTCCCTAACTGGCACCCCCCGAATGGTCACATTAACCGAAAGACTTGTTCTACTGTCATACGCATATTATTCTTTGCATTTTCTGTATTCATTGCTTCTTCCAATGTAGTAACACCTCTCACGATTGGAAAGAATGCATCGATTCCGGCTTCATTGCACGCCGTAGCTTCCGGCGTAACACTTCCTGCAAATGCAATCACTTTTGCACCATGTTTCTTAGCACGTTTTGCCACTCCTACCGGTGCTTTTCCCATCGCAGTCTGAAAATCTAATTTTCCTTCTCCCGTTACAACGATGTCTGCATCCTTTAATTCCTGTTCTATTCCGACAGCATCTAATATCAGATCAATTCCAGGTGTCAGTTCTGCCTGCAAATATGCTAAAAATGCAAAACCCATTCCACCGGCCGCTCCGCTTCCTTCCTTATTCACACAATCACACGCAAGCTCCTGTTCTGTTATAACTGCATAATGTTTCATTGCACTGTCAATCAGTACTTTTTGTTCTTCTGTCACGCCTTTCTGCGGTCCAAATACAAATGTAGCACCATTTTCTCCACAAAGTGGATTAGTCACATCACATGCCACTTTAAAACAAGTTTCTTCCAGAAGGGGATTTTTTTTATCGGTCTTTATGTGAGCAATCTTCTCAAGTGCCTGGGCACCATTTCCGACATCTTCTCCATTTTCATCCAGAAACTCAAATCCTAATGCGCGAAGCATTCCAACTCCGCCGTCATTGGTTGCACTTCCTCCGATTCCAACGATAAAATCTCTGCATCCTCTGGAAAGAGCATCTTCGATCATTTCTCCGACACCATAGGTAGTTGCCTTCATTGGATTTCTTTCATTCGACAACGTAATTCCTGCTGCTGAAGCCATCTCGATTACCGCTGTTTTTGTTTTCTTTAAATATCCATAACAAGCTGTTACCGGCAATCCATAAGGTCCCGTCACCGTAACTTCTATTTTTTCTCCTCCAAGACCTTCTATTAACGCTTCTGTTGTTCCTTCGCCTCCGTCTGCCAATGGTTTTACCACTATTTTCGCATCAGGTTTTGCTGCCCTTATTCCTTCTTCTGCCGCTCTTCCGGCTTCCATAGAAGTCATGCTTCCTTTAAATGAATCTACTGCTACTACCACTTTCATATTCATTTTCCTCTGTCTCAAATCACCCTACAAGGATCTTCTTTTCCTGCTTCATGAAGCATGCAGCTTTCAATCGAATGTTTTACCATATCACTGACTGCCTGGTCTGTATAAAATGCCATGTGCGGAGTTACGATAACATTTGGAAATCCTCTTAAAATATATAAATCACGTTTACTTAAAATATCTGACTTTCTATCAAAATAATACATTCCAAATTCGTCTTCAATAACATCCAATCCTGCAGCTCCTATTTTGCCGGACTCCAGTCCGTCAATCAACGCTTTCGTATCGATCAATCCGCCTCTCGCTGTATTAATTAACACAACACCATCCTGCATCTTCTGAATTGCTTCTGCATCGATCAAATGCATATTCTCCTCTGTCAATGGCATATGAAGGGTAATCATATCGCATTTTTCATAAATTTCATCTAAAGATACATACTGTGCATATTTTTTCACTTCATCATTTTCATACTGATCATATGCGTAAATCTTACAGCCAAATCCACTGATATCACGAATCACAGCACGACCGATTCGTCCGGTTCCGAGCACTCCGACTGTAAAATTCGGCATCTCTTTTCCCTGAATCCCCGGAAGCGAAAAGTCATTGATTTCTTCGCGCTGCATGATCCGTTTCATTTTACGAATGGACATCAGCATCAACATCACAGTATAATCCGCAACACACTCCGGCGAATAAGTCACATTTCCCACGCTTATGCCACATTTTCTGGCAGCTTCCAGATCAATATGATCGTAACCGATTGTTCTTGTCGAAATCATTTTCACGCCAAGTGCATGAAAACGATTCATCAAATTCTCATCAATTTTAGTTGTAATGATACTGACATATGGGTATCCTTCTGCTAGATAAGCATTTTCCATCGTCGGGGCATCATGACAGATTCCAAGCTCTACATGATACTCTTCTGCAAATTTTTGAAAAAATTCTGCTTCATCAAATTCTCTATAACTGTATACAAATAATTTCATCGTGTTTCCTCCTGCAATAATCGCTTAGTTGAGGTGCTTTCACTCTTAATATTTATGCACATTTCAAGTATTAGTCGAGATATTTATCAATCCATAATGTTTCATTGCATACGCAATTCCGTCATCTTCAACGGTCTTAGTCACAAATTCGGTATAGGGATCAAGCACCTCTGAATGTGTTCCCAGTGCAATTGTGTGCTGTGCGTATTCGAACATGGATAAGTCATTACCACTATCTCCAAACACATAAACTTGATCCAACTCTAACCCAAGACGTTTTCTCATAAATTCACATGCCGTTGCTTTTGAAAATGGTTTCTGAGCGATTTCATATGCATTATCTCCTCGGTCAATCACTTCCATGTCCGTCTCCAGAAAATCGAAAAACTTTTGTTTATCGCTCTGCTCATCTGCATATACAAATAATTTATCGTATTCTATATCACCTTCATCGATGTATTTTTCGATTCCAAGTCCTTTTTTTGCAAAAAATCGCCGAGACGTTTCGAGCATTTCAAATCGAGAGCGTTTTATCGGAAAATATGCATCCTCTGTACCTTCCAGAATTCCATCTAACTTACATTCGTACATCATATCAATAATATCCTGTCCACGCTTCTTTTCTATATGGCTCTCCAACACAACCTCATCGTTGCACACCAGATAACATCCACATCCGCATAAAAATCCGTCAAAATCAAATCGGCGCAGCTGCGGTGGAATATTACAATAGGTACGTCCTGTATTGATATACATCTTATGTCCGTTTTTCTTTGCCTGATTCAACGCTTCCAATGCACTCTCAGGAATTTCCTTTGTAATTTCAGATAATATTGTTCCATCTATATCAAAAAATAATGCGCTTTGCTTCATTTTGTTCCCTCTTTCTAAAATTTCCTATTTTTTTACTCTATCACTTTTTTGGGGAAATGTCTATTTATGCTTTACTTCCGTTCTGATTTTTCTTTTCTGTGAATATATTAAAACAAAAATCTTCTTGGATTCTTATTTATGAAGAAAATCAAAGACAAAATTTCCACATTTCGCACTACCAAAACATATTCCATCTCGCTTCGTCTCTTTGCCATCCTCTTGTTTTTTTGTGCCTCCTTTTGTATCGGACGTTTTACTGCACAAATGAAAGAACAACTTCGCCCATCTGCTATCACTTGTTCTTCTGAAGGGAACTGGGGATTAAGTTTTCAGACTGATGGCGAACCTCCCATTGCAAATGCATCTATGGAGGAACTTGCCAAATTCAATGCTTATTATGCACAAAATACTACTGAAAAAGTCCTTTACTTGACATTTGATGCCGGATTTGAAAATGGGAACACTCCCATTATTTTAGATGCACTGAAAAAGCACAGTGCTCCAGCCACATTTTTTGTTGTCGGAACTTATATTGAATCGAATCCAGATTTGATAAAGCGGATGGAGAAAGAAGGACATATCGTCGGCAATCATACATATCATCACCCTGATATGACAAAACTATCCTCCCTTTCTGCATTTGAAAAGGAATTAAAAGATGTAGAGAACGCCTACACCAATGTTACAGGCAAAGAAATGACTAAATTCTATCGTCCTCCGCAAGGGAAATATAATGAAAATAATTTACAAATGGCAAAAGAGCTCGGCTATCATACTTTCTTCTGGAGCCTTGCCTATGTTGACTGGCAAGAAAATAATCAGCCGACAAAGGAAGAAGCTTTCGACAGGTTACTTACCCGTGTTCACCCCGGTGCCATTGTCCTGCTTCATAGCACTTCTAAAACGAATGGCGAGATTCTCGACGAACTTCTGACAAAATGGGAAGAAATGGGATATCAGTTCAAATCATTAGATACCATCAAGTAAGTGCCATTTAGGGACGGAGTTTAGTGGCTTTTTTGCTCGCAAAAAAGCCACTAAACTCCGTCCCTAAATGGCACTACTCTGTTCGATTCGGAAATTTTCTTTTCATATCTTTCAACATAATGTAATAATACATTACAAGCAGTAATCCGCCTGCCAGCACCCATGCTGCGGGACTTGCCATGCAAACACCAAAATAGCTTCTTTTATTTGCTGCGATCACCGCTACTACTCCACGTCCGATCAACTCTGCCACACCTGCCATCATCGGAAGTAGTCCATAGCCCATTCCTTGAATTCCATTTCGATATAGATTCACGATTGCAAGTGGAATAAAGAATACTCCGATACATTTCAAATAAATATCTACATTACTCATAATTTCAATCACATTATCTGACACAAACAAATATGTCATATATTTTCCGACTGTCATTATCAAAGCTGCAGTAACGACTGCGTAAATACTTGCCATAATAGTTGCTGATTTGAATCCTTTGCGGATTCTTTTTATCTTACCTGCACCGATATTTTGTGCACAGTATGTCGCCATTGTTGTTCCTAGTGCAACATACGCCTGAGTAACTACCTGTTCAATTTTACTTGCTGCCGTAAATGCTGCGACAATATTGGAGCCGAGCAGATTCTGGGATGTCTGAACCATCATTGTACCGATTGCTGTAATAGAATACTGCAATGCCATCGGCACTCCAACTGCAAACTGCATTTTTAATAAATGTCCCTTTGGTCTCCAATCATCTCTTTCCAAATGAAGCATCGGAACCTTCAACTTTACATAAACCAGACACAGTAATCCGGATATCCCCTGTGCAATCACCGTTGCATATGCCGCTCCGGAAGCACCAAGACCAAATACGATGATCAACAATAAATCTAACGCAATATTTAAAAGTGCCGATAATATCAGGAAATATAACGGAACTTTACTATTTCCCAGTGCTCTTAGAATACTTGCCATCAAATTGTATAACATCTGTGCCGCAATTCCAGCACAAATAATCATAATGTAAGCATAAGCATCCTGAAAAATATCCGACGGTGTTTTCATAAATATCAGCAACGGCTTCATAAACAACAGTCCCAGCGTCGTCAATATAATCGTCACAATCGTTGTCAACACGGCAGCACCACCTACCGTCTGCCTCATTGCTTTCATATCACCCGCACCAAATTTCTGTGCGGTTAGTACAGTAAATCCGGCTGTCATTCCTGTTACAAATCCGTAAATCAAAAACATGATTGTTCCTGTACTTCCAACTGCCGCCAATGCCTTCGTTCCCACAAATTTACCGACAATCACCGTATCTGCCATATTATAAAATTGCTGAAATACATTTCCTATAAAAATTGGAAATGTAAAATTTAAAATAATTTTTGTAGGACTTCCACTTGTCATGTCCTTTTGTAACTGCTGCATATTTCACTCTCCTCACTTAAATTTTTCAGGGAAGGTGCCAGTGGGCGAGGGTGACCAGTGGGGACGGGGTTTAGTGGCTTTTTTGCCAGCAAAAAAGCCACTAAACTCCGTCCCCAACTGACACCCCCGTCCCCAACTGGCACCACTTCCACATCACACCTTCCACATTATATAAATATAGTATGGTATCAATGGAATCAAGGCTGCTATCCATGCCGCCGGATCTGACAGGCACACCCCAAAATAACTTGCTTTTCCGGCAACACTTATAACAATTATTGTTCTTGCTACAAGCTCAAACACACCGCCAAGCATTGGCACAAGCCCATATCCCATTCCCTGCAGGGCATTTCGATAAATAAAAATGCTGCCGAGAAAAGGATAACACCATGCGACTGCTTTGAAATATGTAAGTGCCGCCTCGACCACATCTGTTTCTGTTCGATCCACAAACAGATAAATTGCGTATTTCCCAAACAACAATACCAAGGCCATCAATACAAAACTCCAGATCAAAACCATAATCTGTGTGCTTCGCACGCCTTGCCTTACTCGATCCATCCTTCCTGCTCCACAATTCTGTCCAACATAAGTTGCCATTGCTGCGCCATAGGAAATAAAAATAACTCCCATCACACTCTGAATTTTTCCACCTGCTGCAAAACCGGCTATACAAGTTGCACCATATACATTTATGGCTGCCTGAACAATAATTGTTCCGATTGATGTAATCGAAAACTGCAATGCCATCGGCACACCAAGCGCCAGTAATCTTCTGCATAACTCTCCTGAAAATTCAAAATCTTCCTTTTTTAAATGCAGAATCGGAAATTTTTTCAAAATATATATGAAGCATAATACCGCTGAAATTCCCTGTGCGATCACTGTCGCATAACCGCAACCTACAACACCTGTTCCAAGACATATAACAAATACAATATCAAGGACAATATTGATCACACCTGAAATAATCAAAAAATAAAGTGGCGATTTTGAATCTCCAACCGCCCTTAGGACCGCCGCAAGCATATTGTATGCCCCGGTTGCAAATAATCCCGCATAGATTACACCCATATAACTTTTGATATCTCCGATCAAGTTTTCTGGCGAATTCATCAACCGCAAAAGAGGTTCATTTGCAAAACTCAGTCCAACCGTCATAACAACTACAATAATCACCATCAGGTATAGGGACATTGCCAGATATCTCCGCATACTTTTATAATCCTTTGCCCCAAACCATTGTGATATCAAAATTGCGAAACCACTGCCGGCACCATTTAACAAACCGGTAACCAAAAACATAAGAGATGTCGTTGAACCGATTGCCGCCAAAGCATTTACCCCTACAAACTTTCCGGCAACAACAGAATCTGCAATATTATAAAATTGCTGAAACAAATTTCCCAGGAAAAGCGGAATCATAAAATTAATGATTAATTTTGTAGGATTTCCTGATGTCATATCATTTGTCATTGTCTTGCTCATTATTTAGCTCCTCTAAAAAACAACCATTTATAAACAAACCATTCAGGGACGGAGGTGCCAGTGGGGACGGGGTTTAGTGGCTTTTTTGTTAGCAAAAAAAGCCACTAAACCCCGTCCCCAACTGGCAAAAAGTCCACTAAACTCCGTCCCTAGTGTCATCCTCTTGAGATTTTATCAAAAACGTATTTATAATTCAAGTATTTTTATTTAAGAGACTCTACAGCTGCACGTTCAATCGCAAGACCATTTTTATAATTCTGCATAAATGCTTCAAAACCTTCGACATCTGATGCAACCGGATCCATACGTTCTCCTTCTTCTCCACCGAATACTTTCTGTGCAAGATAAGAAGTCAATGACTCGTTCTCTTCTTTATTTAGCATATAAGAAGCAAGCAGTGCAATTCCCCATGCTCCGCCTTCTCCTGCTGTCTCCATAACATATACAGGTGTATCAATCGCAGCTGCAAGGATTCTCTGTCCGACTCCTTTTGTCTTAAACAGTCCGCCATGACCTAACATCTTATCTAACTCCACATGTTCCTGCTTTGTCAGAATATCCATACCTGTTTTCAATGCTCCGAGCGATGTACTCAAATGCACTCTCATAAAGTTTGCAAGATTAAATTTGCTTTCCGGCTTACGCACGAACATCGGACGACCTGCCTCAAATCCTGTAATATGCTCTCCCGAAAAATAATTATATGCAAGAAGTCCGCCACAATCAGCATCCCCTTCCAGCGCTTTGTTATACAATGTTCCGAACAATGTATTCATATCCACTTTCACGCCAAATGCTTCCACACATTCTTTCAAAAGATTTACCCATGCATTCAGATCTGATGTACAGTTATTGCAGTGTACCATCGCAACAGGATCTCCCGCCGGTGTTGTAACCATATCGATTTCGTCATATGGTTTAGACAACGGATTTTCCAAAACTGCCATTGCAAATACACTTGTTCCGGCAGAAACATTTCCTGTACGGACAGCTACACTATTTGTTGCAGCCATACCTGTTCCGGCATCTCCTTCTGGTGGGCAAACAGGGATGCCAGCCTGCAAATCACCCTCTGTATCTAATAATTTTGCTCCTGCTTCAGTCAACACTCCTGCCGCATCTCCGGCAACCAGTACCTTAGGAAGTAACTCTTCTAATTTCCATGGAAATGCTTTCGCTTCAACAAGCTGATCAAACTGTCCGATCATATTCACATTCCAATCCTTTGTAGCCGAATCGATTGGGAACATTCCTGCCGCATCTCCAATTCCGATTGCCTTTTCTCCAGTCAGCTGCCAATGGATATAGCCTGCAAGTGTTGTGAAAAATCTTACATCTTTTACATGCTCTTCCCCATTTAAAATTGCCTGATACAAATGTGCAATACTCCAGCGCTGCGGAATATGGAACTGAAATACTTTTGATAATTCTTCAGATGCCTGCTCTGTAATTGTATTTCTCCATGTACGGAACTCTGCCAGCTGCTCATCTTTCTCATCAAAAGCAAGATATCCATGCATCATCGCACTAAATCCCATCGCCCCAAATGTTGTGATTGTAACATCATATTTTTCTTTTACTTCTTTTTTCAAATTTGCATAACAATCCTGCAGTCCGCTCCACACTTCCTCTAATGGATACGTCCAAATATTATTTTTTAAATGATTCTCCCAGTCATGGCTTCCGGATGCGATTGGCTGGTTCTGTGCATCAATCAAAACTGCTTTGATACGTGTCGATCCAAATTCAATTCCTAAAGCAGTATTTCCATTCTTGATTGCTTCCCCTATGCTTCTTACGTCCATTGTCTGGACCTCCTTTCGTTCTACCTTTACTTACTATTAGTATACTGCAAAACGTCTTACCAAAAAAGAAATTTCTTATCCTATTCTGGACATTTAATGCTCTTCTGCTTAGCGAGGTCTTTTCGAGTCGATGTTCGAAGTGTTTCCTTTTCTTCGCTTAGCGAGGTCTTTCCGAGCTTAGCAGAAGAATACGCTTCGACTTCATCGCTTCATCAAATTAAACAATTATCGCAAAAAAGTGTGGTGTTTTTATTAACGATATGGTAAACTGTAAAAGATATTTTAGAGAAATGAGGAAAAAAAGTGAAACAATTAATTAACAAATGGAATAACATTAGTTTGATTCTCCGAATTGTGATTGGACTCGTCATAGGTGTCATCCTCGCATTGGTATGCCCACAGGCAACTGCCATTTCCGTACTCGGAGACTTATTCGTAGGTGCATTGAAAGGAATTGCACCGATTCTCGTATTCGTACTTGTTGTCAGCTCTCTGGCAAATGCAAAAGGCGGTGTAAAACACCAGTTTCGTACTGTTATTTTCTTATATATGCTCAGTACATTTTTGGCTGCTGTCGTAGCAGTTTTCGTAAGCTTTGCATTTCCTGTTACATTGAAACTGACAGATGCAGTATCTGATACTGCTCCACAGAGCATTTTTGAAGTATTAAGTTCATTATTGAACAAAGTGGTTGCCAATCCTGTTGCGGCTTTAACAGATGCCAACTACATCGGTATTCTTTTCTGGTCATTGTTACTCGGTGTCGCATTAAAAAGACTTGCATCCGATACAACAAAAAATACTTTTGCAAATATCTCCGATGCTGTATCTCAGGTTGTAAGATGGGTTATCAATCTTGCACCATTTGGTATCCTCGGACTTGTATTTTCATCCGTATCCAGCAATGGTCTCGGAATTTTCAAAGATTATGGAAAACTCTTACTTGTGTTAGTTGGCTGTATGCTGGGAGTTGCATTGATCGTAGACCCGATTATTGCAGCAATCTGTCTGCACAGAAATCCTTATCCACTTGTATTGCGTTGCTTTAAAGAAAGTGGTGTTACAGCATTCTTCACAAGAAGTTCTGCTGCCAATATTCCTGTAAATATGGCTCTTTGTGAAAAACTCGGATTGGACAAAAACATTTATTCTGTATCCATTCCACTTGGAGCTACAATCAACATGGACGGAGCTGCTATTACAATCACAGTTATGACACTTGCAGCTGCTCATACCCTTGGAATTTCCGTTGATATTCCAACAGCCATTTTCTTAAGTGTCCTCTCAGCGGTTGCAGCCTGCGGTGCTTCCGGAGTTGCCGGTGGTTCACTGCTTCTGATTCCGATGGCTTGTTCCTTGTTCGGAATCAACAATGACATCGCAATGCAAGTCGTTGGTGTTGGATTTATCATCGGAGTTGTTCAGGATTCTCTGGAAACAGCGATCAACTCATCCGGTGATGTTCTGTTCGCAGCAACTGCGGAATTTAGGGAATGGATTAAAGAAGGAAGAGAGCTGCCTTTCTAGGCTCTCTGTTCCCTTCACGCGTAATGATATCTTCCCCGCTGCTTTACCAAAAATGTCACTGTCACACACAACGTCAATATTTCCGCAATTGTCACTGCCGACCAAATCCCATCAATACCAAATATCATTGGCAACACAATAACCGCACCGACCTGGAAAAGCAGCGTTCTCAAAAATGAAATAACTGCTGATATCAGTCCATTATTAAGTGCTGTGAAGAAGGATGACCCATAAATATTAAATCCATTTACTAAATATACCAGACAATAAATTCGGAATGCATGCTGTGTCATCAAAAGTAATTCTTTATCATATCCAACAAATAAAATCGACAGCGGAATTGCAAGGAACTGTGATAATATTGCAATTGCTACGCCGAAAATTCCAATTAAACTCAGACTCTTTCTAAACAGATTTTTTAATTCTGCATGATTAGCCGCACCATAGTTATAACTGATAAGTGGTGCACTTCCAATTGAATATCCAAGGAAAATAGATACAAATACGAAACTTACATACATGATTGTTCCATATGCAGCCACACCATTTTCCCCGGCAAATTTCATAAGCTGAATATTAAACAACGAGTTTACGATGGAACTTGAAAGGTTTGTCATAAGCTCTGATGAACCATTTACACAAGTCTTAACAATAACGCGGACATCCAAATGCGTTTTTCCAAGTTGAAGCAGGCTGGAATTCTTTCTTGCAAAATAAATTACCGGAAAAAGACCTCCTATAAATTCGCCGCACACTGTTGCAACTGCAGCACCTGCCAGTCCGAATCCCCACAGACCGACAAAAAGTAAATCCAGCACCATATTCGTAACGCCTGCTGTAATAATCACACCTAATCCTAATTTTGGTTTTTCTGCAGCTACAAAAAAGCTCTGAAACACGTTCTGTAGCATAAATGCCGGCATAGAGATAAATGAAATTCTTCCATACAAAATACAATCCCTAAGAAGTTCTCCCTCTGCACCTAGTGCTGAAGCGACAGCCGGTGTAAAAAGCATTCCTAAAATAGATAATATAATTCCTCCGATTGTCGTTACATACACTAACAATGAGAAATATTCATTAGCCAGCTCTTTGTTGCCCTCTCCTATTGTTGTTGCTACAATAGCACTTCCTCCGGTACCAATCATAAAGCCAAGCGCTGATATTCCCATTATAAACGGTAAGATCAGATTGATCGATGCCAATGCTGTTTTGCCCACAAAATTTGATACGAATAATCCATCCACTACACTGTAAATGGATGTAAAAATCATCATTATAATAGATGGCATTACAAATCTTAATAATTTTCGATATGTAAAATGTTCTGATAGTTGTATCTTCACGCTATCTTCCTCCGTGTACTAATATCAAGTATCCTTCCCTCTCCAGATTACGTATAGAAGAGTTTACTGTCTGTTTCGGAATAAATGTTGTCTTACAAATATCACGCTGTAAACATCCATCCCCTAATTCGCAAATCGCATCAAAAAGACCTGTAAATCTGATATTTTTACCAGATTTACAAGTCTCTCATTCATAAACTTTAATATTTTCCTTTTGCCTTATCTGACTTTTGTATAAATTCCCCTTAAGTCATAGATTGCATGTCTTGGACATTTCACTGCACACATGCCACAGCTCAAACATAATTCTTCATTGATCACCGCACAATTATCTATCACTTTAATTGCTCCGGCTGTACAAGTTTTTTCGCAGATACCACATCCAATACAGCTTACTTCACACTCTTTACGAGCATCGGCTCCCTTATCATCATTTGAACATTTCACTACGATATAATTTGCACATTCATGAATATGGATAATTTCCTGTGGACAGGCTTTTACACATTTTCCACATGCGATACATTTTTCTTCGTCTACTTCTGCAACTCCGTACTCATTGATTGAAATTGCACCAAATTTACAATTATTTACACATTCGCCACAACCGATACAACCTTTTGTACATGTTGGCTCTTCGCTGTTCGCTCTACATCCTCCATTACAGGCTACAACCGCTGAACGATATGGAAATTTCTTTTTTATTGCCATAATCAATCCTTCCTTTCATATGGTGTGTTACACAATGGAAGACTAAAACGTCTCTCTCCATCGTATCTACAATATGCATCTGCGATTGCCGGTGCTGTTGGAATCGATGTAATCTCTCCGATTCCAATTGCTCCGCATGCCACATTCAGTCCCGGTTTATCGATTACGATTGCCTCAATCTCTGGGATTTCATGTGAACGGAATAATCTCAGTGAACCATATTTATCAATTGGCTTACAGTTTTCGTCAATCGGATACTGCTCGCGAAGTGCGTATCCCATAGACATAACAACTCCGCCTTCGATCTGACCTTCACAGGATAATGGATTGACTGCTTTGCCGACATCATGAGCTGCGATCATCTTTTCAATCTTACCTGTCTTTGAATCAATGATACATACCTGTGTAGCATATCCATATGCAACATGAGAAACAGGATTCGGCACATCTGCTCCAAGCGGATCTGTCTTAGCAAGATATTCTCCATAATATACTTCCCCAATCATATCTTTCATGGATTTTCCTGCTTTTCTTTCTTCCATGAATTTCTCACAAGCTCTGCGGCACGCTTCGCCAGTAACCAATGTCTGACGTGATCCGGATGTTGTTCCAGAATCAGGTGAAACCCATGTATTACTTCTCTCATATACGATATCATCACGTGTCAGGTCTGTATTGGTTACGATCATCTGTACAAGTACTGTTCCCAATCCTTGTCCGATACAAGATGCACCTGTAAAAATGTGTAACTTTTCATCCTCTTCTACAATCAGTTTCACACGACCGGTATCCGGAATACCAACACCAACACCGGCATTCTTCATCGCACATCCCAGTCCGACTGCTTTTCCTTCAGCCAATGCTGCATCATATTCCTCTTTCACTGCTTCCAGTGTCTCTACTAAACCTGTAGATTCATCTACAATCTGACCATTCGGTAATACTTCACCCGGACGGATCGCATTACGATAACGAATCTCCCAAGGTGTAATGCCGACTTTATCTGCCATCATATTCAACAATGTCTCTGTTGCAAAACATGTCTGAGTAACACCAAATCCACGGAATGCTCCTGCCGGTGGATTGTTTGTATAATAAGCAGTTCCTTCAATCTCGAAGTTCTCATAATGATATGGACCTGCTGCATGTGTACATGCACGTTCCAATACTGGGCCTCCAAGTGATGCAAATGCACCTGTGTCAGAAGCTACTTTTGCTTTTACTCCCTGGATCACTCCGTTTTCATCACATCCCATTGTGAAATCCATATAAAATGGATGACGCTTCGGATGAACAAGAAGCGACTCTGCTCTTGTTAATCTCATCTTAACCGGTTTCTTTGTAATATATGTGAGTAAAGCACTAAGATGTTGTACTGTCATATCCTCTTTACCGCCAAATCCACCGCCGACAAGAGCATTTTGTACTTTTACTTTATCTGTTCCAAGCAACATTCTACATTCTTTCAATGTCTGATGTGCGGACTGGTCTGTAGAATAAACGAAAATGTCTCCCTCTTCATCATAGAAAGATACTGCACATTCCGGCTCAAGGAATGCATGCTCTGTCCATGGTGTCTCAAAATGATGTGAAAGCACATATTTGGAATTTTTAATTGCTTCATCTGCATTACCACGGCTGATATGCTTATAAGCACAAATGTTATTCTCTTCTTCATCATATACCTTTGGTGCATCTGGAGCTGCGGCCTCTTCAATTGTATGAACATGTGGAAGAACCTCATATTCTACTTTAATTAACTTTTTAGCCTTCTCAGCTGTCTCCAAATCTTCTGCTGCAATCAATGCAATTGCATCTCCAAGATAATGTGTCAGACCACCTTCCGGAATCAGTGAATACTGGTCATGCTTCAAATGTCCAATCTTATTCTCTCCAGGAATATCCTTCGCTGTCACTACTGAAACCACCTTTGGAAGTGCCTCTGCTTTCGATGTATCAATTGAAAGCACACGTGCACGAGGATATTTACTTCTCAGTGCAACACCATATAACATACCTTCCAGACAATAGTCATCCGGATATTTTCCTGTTCCAAGTACTTTTTCCTCCACATCTACTCTAGCTACGCTTGTTCCAAGTGTCCAGTCTTCTTCCCCATCATCCGGAACTACTCCCTCTCTCAGAATCTTAGCTGCCAGACGAACCGCATCCATGATTTTAACATATCCTGTACATCTGCAATAATTATTGCGGAGTGCATATTTAATCTCATCATCTGTCGGTTCTGGATTTACATCCAGCAATGCTTTTGTACACATTACCATACCTGGGATACAAAATCCACACTGTACTGCTCCCGCTTTTCCGTAAGCATATGTGTATACCTTTTCCTCCCACTCTGTCAGTCCTTCTACTGTGATTACACTTCTTCCCTCAAGTGAATCTGTATCCGGAACACATGATTTACAGGTCTGCCCATCAATAATAACTGTACAGGCTCCACAGGCGCCTTCACTACATCCATCCTTTGCTGATGTTAAATGTAATTCGTCGCGGAGGAATCTTAACAGCTTCTGATTTTTTGTTGGGGTAACCTCTCGTCCATTAACGATAAACGTTGCCATATCAGAATCTCCTTTCTTGTTTCAACATATCATCCAAAACGAAGCCCTACATTCATCTTGGTTTTTTGTTAATTTTTTACTTATATGTTGTTCTATCTCTTTATATTTTATCACAATTCAACTAAAAAGCAATGTTTTTCTTAAAATGTTTTTTACATTCTAAATTTTTTTTAGATTTTAGGTCACATGCACTTTTTTTTATTCATTATTTTCCACCACACAAAAACACCTGTCCGTTTTTTCAACTAAAAAAGAAGACATCCCATGACAAATACTTTTTTCTGATTTGTCATAGAATGCCTTCTTAAGTCACCCGTTAGTAATATGAAACATTATTTGTTTCTTTTTCTTCTATAAATCATGTCTGCTGCCATGATAATAGCTGTTACACCTACCAGCATGATCAATCGGCCTTGCTCTGTTCTATCTCCTGTTTTTGGCACTGACGTATTGTTATTTGCCTGTGTTGTATCTGCTTTACTGTCATCTTGTTTCTTTCCGGCATCCTGCTTCTTGCCATCATCCTGTTTCTTTCCGGCATCTTGTTTCTTTCCATCATCCTGTTTCTTGCCGTCATCCTGTTTCTGTGGCTTCGCTGCCTCTTTTACAGTAAAGTTTGTGCTGCACTCACCATCTGTATAGACAACTGTTAATTTATGTATTCCATTTGATAATGTAGCAAGGTACTCTTTCATAAATGTAACGATTGTGGAACCGGAAACTGCTGTATAATTCTTTGGATCAACCAAAACGCCATCTACTTTTACACTTGTAAATTTACTGAAATCTCCATTTGCACGGAAGGTAAGCGTTCCTTCGCTATTCTGTGTCCAAGAACTATTTTCTCCTTCAAGGAACTTGTATGGATTTCCCGGTGTTTCCGGAGAAGGATTTTCTGGATTTGGTTTCTCCGGAGTTACAGGCTCTACTGCTTTTTCTACATTAATTGTTTTTACCGCTACCGCTATAAGTACGGTACCATCCCCTGTATTATCAATGTTTGAAGCTTTTACATCGTTTCCATTCACCTTCATTGTAAGTCCGGCATCAGTTTTAGCAAATGTACATCCATTCTTTGCTTTTAATCCGATACTGTACATATATCGTTTGCCTTCTTCAAATTTGGTAATTCTTGTCATACCTGAATTATATTGACTTTCATTTGAGAACCAAAATGCGACTGGTTCCAGGAAACCTTCACCCGTTGTCTCCATTTCTTCCCACTCTTCATATAGAATTTTATAATCTGAAGCATTTTCATCTGTTATTTTTGCAGTTGCTACCGGTGCGTCTCCTGCCTTGTAAGAAAATGTAGCGTCAACAATTTTAACATCCTTAATCACTGTTTCTTCTACTGCACCTTCTGTTGGTTTCACACGGATAAAATCAGATAAAGTAATTGTTTTTCCGTCATCTGCTATATTTGCCGAATAACTTTCTACTACATTTCCATCGCAAATAAACCTAACTGAGCCACTACTATTTCCACCTGTAAATTCATCTGAGAATACAAATCCATCTTTTGCCTGAAGCTTAACTGAATATCCATAATGAAATCCTTTGTTCGGATATCCTTCATAAGCATCTAAACTTGAAAAGCTATGTCCTTCTGAACTCCAGCATTCCTGTACTAACTCCATCTGCTCTGCACATTCCGAATTTGGATTTACCTCTCCCGTATAAGCGATTGGCCGTGTACAGTCTAAACTTTTCCAGATATTACCTACATCAATAAGTGTAATCTCTTGATTTTCTTCTGCTTCATCTGCAGGTGTCATGGTCAAATCTGTATAAGCCCAACATGTAGGTATTCTCTCTTCATCTCCCATAATCTCTTTATCAATATTTTTATAGCCATAGAACTTACCATTGATCTTCAATTTGGTGTCATCTGTAAAATAATACCCATATTCCGCTTTCATATATGTAATATACTGATAAGTTTTTCCACTCTCGAAAGCGGTGATATGATTTTCATAAGCCTGATCAAAGAATTCAGCAGAGTTTACACCTGCTCCATCCTCTGTCTCCCAACATTCAAACTGATAAATATATGGAGCATTTTCTGGTGTTTTTCCGGTAAATACAGGCTTATCACCATTCTTGCAAGTGATCGTTGCATCATTGATTTCCACTACATCAATCGCTTGCCACTGTTCCGGCTCTGGATGCAGAAATCCCTCAAGACTAACTGGAAAGTTCTGGTCATTACCAGATTCTCCTCGCGTATAAGCATACTCGCGCCCATTAATCTTCAGCTTTGTTCCCGGACCGAAATACCATTCATTTCCTGCTTCTGCTGATGTTGTAAGATACAGATTATAATCATATAGTTTATCTTTATCAAAAGCTGTTATTTCTTTATCACTGCCATGATGTTCTGCATTATTATACCATTCATCGGAACGTGTCCATTCGTTTCCATTTCTCCATTCTTCAAAATGCAGCCGATAATATTTCGCATTTTCTGGTATCGTTCCTGTAAACACCGGCTTATCACCATGCTTAAACTCCAATGTTGCATTGTTTATCTCAACAACAGGAATTTCCTTTTTTGCTACTGTATCTGATATCAGCTGAAATGTTTCTATTCCCACAGCAATCACTCCATTGTATGTTGGAATTATATTATCTTCTGCTACAGGGCTTCCATCTACAATAATATCGCAATTATCTAATGGAAATTTATATCCCTCTTTTGCATCCAATGCGATAGAATATCTGTAAGTTTTTCCGCTTTCAAACTGAGAGAACTTTTTCATATCAGCTGTATATTGACTTTCATTGGAATACCACACGGCAACTTGTAGTCCATTTTCAACTTCTTCCCAGCACTCATATTCAACGCTACATTTTGCTGCATTTTCACCAATAACTGTCGCAGTTGCTACCGGCGTCTCACCTGCCTCATAAGAAAGCTTAGCACCTACAACGTCAACATGATTAATAACTGTAGCTTCATCTTCGTTGTTTTCCTGCACAATCAGGTCATAGGTTGTCTGATACACTTGATATTCATGAACATCAAGATTTTTATTAACATGGTCATTATCAAAGTCAAGAATGTTACTGCTTTCAAAATGATCAAACACAAGTTTTCCTTTTACATTTTCTCTGGTAATTGTTCCTCTTGATATAAACTCTTCCTCAATTTCATTCTGTATTCTCGTAAGCTCTGCCTGTACAGCACTGTCGCTTAAATTTCCTTCAACAAACTCGCCTTGCATATTTCTTTGTGCTGTCTCAACCACATTTCCTGCTGCGTCTTTCACTGTTACATTTGCTGTAGCATCAATTTTTGTATGATATGTATGCTTATACGTATTAGAAGTTGAGCCACCTGTAACATCTGTCACTCCACATGGTGCTATTTCATTTTCTGTGTTTTTCTGCTCTGTTTCTTCTGCCGCAGTTACTTCCGGTTCTGCTGCTTTTACTTCTGCTTTCTCTGGTGCAGTTGCTTTTACTTCTGCCGCCTTTTGCACAACCGCTTCTGCTTCTGCTGCCTCTGGTACAACTGTTTCTGGCTCCGTCACTTCTGGTACAACTGCCGCTGGCGCTGTTGCTTCTGGTACAACCACTTCCGGCTGTTCCTCTACTACCGGTGTTTCAACTCCCCCTTCTGATGCAGCCTGTGCTTCCACCACCGCTTCCGGCTGCCCCATATCTTCCGCTCTTACTGATACATTTGGCATCAACGTGAAAATCATACCAATTGCAAGCACAATCGCAAGAGCTCGTGTTTTTCCTTTTCTCATCTTAATTCCTCCTTTAAAAGTATTTTTCACACCCAAAAACAGATGCAATTTTTCTTCCCCTTTCGCATATATTAAGACATAAGATAAGTAATCGTATATAAGGGAGTTCCGTCATTTTGCTTTTTCCGCATTATTTCGCTCTTGCTTTTTATTAATTTGTTTCATAAGAAATTTATTAGTTTCTTTATTTCAGATCGAACGTCCGTGAAACTTGGCGCGTGATTCTGGTCAGCGAAGCTGACATATTCCTATCAGAATCACTGCGCATCCTCGCGGAGCGATTTTTATATATTAGGAAAGCACTTTCCTAATATATAAAAACAGCACCATCCTCACAAAATATAAGGATGGTGCTGTAAATTATAGGCTATTCTATTGTTTATTATAAATATTAATCAATCCAACCCGGGATTTCATTCCAGTTTTTTCATATATAGATGAAATATGTCTTTCCAACGTTCTTTTGGAAATATATAATCTATCTGCTATTTTCTGGATGCTATCCTCTGTAAATACAAGCTGATAAAAAACTTCTTTCTCTCTCGGTGTCAGAGCATATCGTTCTGTAATAATCTTTATTTTTTCTTGAACACTAAGTTCGGTTTTCTTTTCTTCTTTTATTTCATCCATAAGCTGCTGTCTTTGAAATGTATATAAAACAGCTATAATACTAACCGCAATAAACATTCCGATTAAAAATATAAATACAAGCATGTTGATACCCATGGATAATAATTTCAGAGAACCAATGGATATTACGGCCGCTGTTATATTATTGACCGCTCTTCCAAGCCCTGCCCAGAAATCCGCTCTTTTCATATAAAGAGATAATTCCATAAAGCTTGTTGTAAAAAATACAACAAAGAATCCTGCCGTCAAATAAAAGACGATCAGACCGGCTAAAAACGGACCTGAGAATTTAAATACTGCGATGCATATCGTAGATACAAGCATCATACAATACATGGATAAGCTCATATATTTTCTGTCTTGCAAGTCAAATAGAAATCCTGATACCAGCCCACTTACTGCCAGAAGAATTCTGGGTAATTGTCCTATATCAAATGTCCCTGCCGCATGTACCAGCGTCACTGCATTATCTAATGTACTAAAAATACAAGACATCAATATAATCAATAAAATCAGAACAATTCCCAACCTCTTTTCTTTTACATAACTCGCCTCATTAATCTGCTTGCTTTTTATTCCTCCAAACTCATTTTGAGGCTCCAGCTTTATAAGAAGCACAATCAAAATAAGTAAACAGATATCCAACACAATCGCTTCCATCATTTCTAACGGAATCAGATTATTGTTTATAAATTGAAGTAAAATTCCAAGCACATATCCAAGCCCTGCGGTACGTGCTAAATATCTGTCATCTTTTATAAGATGGGTTGCTGTATAAAAAACACCGCTGCCAAACATCCCCAGCATCAATGATACAATGAAGCCCACTATTAATATCACCTCATATGTATCTGACTGACAGATTGCCAGAATTCCAAATAATGATATTACACTAATCGCTATAAGCCAAAGTTTGCGATATTTCTTTTTACAATATCGATTTAAAACCGGATACAAAACAAATCCCAGTGCACTTACACCCAATGCATAATTTTGCACTAGGACGGTCTTATTCTCTGATATATTTCCTGATATTCTATTCACATACAAGTATTCTGTACATAAAAATATAAATGTAAAAACACCCATTATGACAATCGCCAGCATATAGCTGCGAATGTCAGTTTCTCTCGTATTTTCTTTATTATGAATATCATTCATCTGCCTTGTTCACCCTCATTCTTTACATCGAAATCCAGCCAAATGCATTTGCAACAGAACTTAATAATATGATAACTGCAAAAATCGGGCATAAATATTTAATCATCACAATAAATATTTTTCTTCTGCGGAATGAACTTTCTCCCTGCATGACTTCTTCTTCAATTCGCTGTATTCCAACAACTTTTGACACTAATAAACATGTCATCAATGCAGCGATTGGCATCATAACAGAGTTTGTCATAAAATCAAAGAAATCCAGAAATTGCATACCAATAATTTTCACAACCGCAAGTGGTCCATATCCCAGCGAGGATAGGCTTCCAAGGGCAACCATAATAATTCCCACTACAATTGTCGATTTCTTTCTGTTCCATCTTAACTCATCTTCAAATGTAGACACGGCACTTTCTGTCAAAGCAATTGAACTTGTAATTGCTGCAAACAATACAAGTAAGAAGAACAGAATTCCGACTGCTGTTCCAAATCCCATATTCTGGAATACTTTTGGAATTGTAATAAACATCAATGAAGGTCCGGCCTGTAATGTGTCCGGATCCCCGCCTGAAAATGCAAACACTGCAGGAATAATCATAAGACCTGCCATCATTGCAATTGCAGTATCGAATACTTCTACATTTCTTGTAGAATCCTCAAGCGATACATCTTTTTTCATATAAGAACCAAACGTGATCAAAATTCCCATCGCAATTGATAAAGAATAAAACATCTGTCCCATAGCTGCAACTACTGTCATCCATGAGAAATTCTTTACATTCGGTATAAGGAAATACTTCACACCTTCAATTGCTCCCGGTCTTGTAACGGAATAAATTGCAATAATCACAGACAATAAAATCAAAACCGGCATCATCATCTTTGACACTCTCTCAATACCATTGCGGACACCCGCATAAATGATAGCTAGTGTAAAGAGACAAAATACAAGGAAACATAATTCTGTTGATACTCCGTTTGAAATAAATTCAGAAAAATATCCATCTGTTGCCAGACTCTTACCGTTTCCTTTCAGATACTCTACCAGATATTTGATTACCCAGCCACCGATCACGGAATAATACGGTACGATCAAAATTGGGATGATTGCATTGATCCATCCTCCAAATGATAACCATTTTGCCTTTCCAAATGACTTAAATGCCCCTACCGGACTCTTTCTTGTCATACGTCCGATTGCTGATTCTGCAACGATCATTGTGTAACCAAATGTCAGTGCAAGCAAAATATAAATCAGCAGGAATATACCTCCGCCATATTTTGCTGCCAAATACGGGAATCTCCATATGTTACCAAGACCTACCGATGCTCCGGCCGCTGATAATACATATCCAAGTTTTCCCGAGAAACTGCTTCTCTTATGTTCTTGTGTATTCATCTGTTTTTTCTATCTCTATTCGCATTCATCACGAATAGAGATTCCTTTCCTCTTTTTATAAATATTTCCTTATGATTTTATCACGATTGTTTCTTAAAGTCACTATTGATTTTTCTCTTATCAGTGGCATACATTCCATTCATTTCTCCATTTCTTATCCGATCAACACTTTTTTGCCTTCAAAGACAAAACCATAATGACGTATTCTTTCCTTCTTTATCCCTTTTGTTTGAAGTTCTGCATCATAATTCATCTCTTCTATCTGAGATAATGCTTTCTCTACCGTTTTTTCTAATGATTTTTCTGTTTTTGCATCTCTTACTTTAAATTCTATAACAATTGCATAATCTGATTGATTTTTAGGAACCAGCATTACATCATATCTTCCATATCCGCTTTCTCTGTTTGATTTCACATCATAGCGTTCCCTCAGCTCTACCAGAAGTCCCAAAACAAATCCATGATAAAAACGTTCCGGCTGTTTTCTCTTTGAAGGAGAATTTCCAGTATCAAAGCTGCTGAAAGTAGCAAGTGCAACATCATTCATGTAGAGATTCATTGCATTTATATTTCCATCAAGCAGTGCTTTCACAAATTCATTATAATTCGGAGCTACTTCTGAAAACCAGTTCTTAAACATATTAGAAAACATGCTAAATGTTTCAAGGTTAGTGATGCTGAGATGATACCATGGTTCCAGCGTCATTCCTTTATGCTCAACTTCTTCCACTTTCAGATAACCACTGGCCACCAACAGACTCCAGATTGCATTCTCATCCTTTTCCAATTGGCTAAATACAATCTGTTCATCGAAATTTTCGACAATTCTTTCTCCATTCAGAAGCTTTTCCATCTGTTCCTTCATATTCGCTGATGAAATCTGAAGCAATTTACTGATCAGCCCATTTGAGCTGGTAGCTGCCCAATATGGACGTAATTTCTTTTCTTTTAAATAGTTTGTAATAGACCATGGATTATAAATATCTTTTTTCGCGCCAAACACAAAACCATCATACCACTGTTTTACTTCTGTCTTTTTGTCAGACATTCCAAATTCATCTAATGCCGAAAAAACTTCCTCTTCTGTAAACCCAAAACACTCTGCATATTGATCTGATGTTGTAGTAATTACCGTAAGATTATTAAGATCTGAAAATACAGATTCTTTTGATACCCTGGTAATCCCCGTCATAATTGCCCGTTCCATATAAGGATTTGTCTTAAATGTTGCATTAAACATGCTTCTCATAAACCCAACAAATTCATCCCAATATCCATGAATATAAGCTTCCTGCATTGGTGTATCATATTCATCCAGAAAAATCAGAACTTTCTTCCCATATAAAAGATTCAGATAGCTTGATAAATTTTTCAGTGCATCCTGTGCTGTTACATCATCCATCTTCACATCTACAGACAGAATCTGCTGTCTTTCTTTTTCCGTAAAACAATCCTGTTCACCCAAATCTCTATACTTTCTGTACGTATCCACGATAATATTTTTTATTTTCTGTACTGCATCTCTATAATTATTCTGTTTTACATCTGCAAAGCTTAAGAAAATAACCGGATACGAACCTTGTAATATATGGTAACGCTCCTCATTCCAAATTGAAAGTCCCTCGAAAAGATCTTCTCGGTTGGCATATTCTTTTGAGAAAAAGCATTTCAACATATTCATATTTAATGTTTTTCCAAAACGTCTCGGTCTGGTAATCAGTGTAATATCATCTGCATTCTCCCACCATTGTCTGATAAAGTCTGTTTTATCAATATAAAAATAGTTATTTTCTCTCAATGATTCGAAATCCTGTTTTCCAATACTGATTGTCCTGCTCATGATCCACCTTCTTTCCTGCACTTTGCACTATACAAAGATGCTGTTCGCAGTATTTTGCGAACAGCAATCACTCATAAGTATTATACACTATCTTTTCCAAAAGAAACACCCCTTTGGAGTAGAATTGGCACCTATTCTCTTTTCTTGCATATTTTAAACGAGAATCTTATATCACTCTGGAGGATTTATGAAAAAGAAATTGATTTCCGTAATTCTCGCTTCTGCTCTGACTGTTGGACTGTTATCAGCCTGCAGTTCTGATTCTACTAAAGATAATGAGGCAAATTCCAAAACAGACACAATAGAAACTGGCTCCAACACAACCAAAACAGCTTCCAGTTCTTCACCTGTCTCTGTGACATTGAACGAAGTGGCTCACTCTATCTTTTACGCTCCAATGTATGTTGCTATTGAGAATGGCTACTTTGAAGATGAGGGCATAAAACTCACTCTTGTCACTGGCTTTGGAGCCGATAAAACTATGACCGCTGTACTCTCAGGTGAAGCAGATATTGGATTTATGGGTTCGGAATCATCCATCTACACTTATAATGAAGGTGCAAATGATCATGTAGTAAACTTTGCCCAGCTGACTCAGCGCGCCGGTAATTTTCTTGTTGCAAGGGAAGAGATGAAAGATTTTAAATGGACAGATTTGAAGGGGAAAGATGTTCTTGGTGGTAGAAAAGGTGGCATGCCGGAAATGGTATTTGAATACATTCTAAAACAGCATGATATCGATCCAACCACAGATCTCACCATCAATCAAAGTATCGACTTCGGCTCAACTGCTGCTGCATTTTCCGAAGGATTAGGTGACTACACCATTGAATTTGAACCAGGTGCCACCACACTCGAAAGTGAAAATAAAGGCTATGTTGTAGCTTCACTCGGTGAGGACAGTGGATACGTTCCTTACACCGCTTACAGTGCAAAAGAAAGCTATATTCATCAATATCCTGACACCATTCAAGGATTTACAAATGCTTTACAAAAAGGCATGGACTATGTACAGTCCCACTCTCCTTTTGAAATTGCAAAAGTAATTGAACCACAATTTCCGGAAACAGATTTGAATACCATTACTACAATTGTGACCCGTTACTATGATCAGGACACTTGGAAAGATAATTTAGTTTTTGAAAAATCCAGCTTCGATCTGCTCCAAGATATCCTTGAAACTGCAGGTGAACTAGAGAAACGTGCCCCTTATGAAGATTTAGTAACTACTGAATTTGCAAAAAAGGCTATAAAATAATATAAGATTTTCCTAAAAAATCGATTTTTTGTACTTTTTCCGTGGCAAATACACATTTTTGTTCTGATTTGTTAACAATTCGTTCAAAAATGAATCATAATTTTCTCATATCTTTTCCCTATACTGTAATTGTTCAAAAGAAAGAACACTTTTTCATAAACTTTTTCCCCCTTGAGTCACAGCGATGTGGCTCTTCCTTTTTGTCTAAAAATATTTTCCTGCTATTGCTTTAATCTAAAACTCTCTCTTCTCATTATCTCTTGAATTTTTCCTTATATTTATTATATACTAATTTTATATTTCTATTTGATACTCTATAAAGATTGGATGTGTATTTATGATCGATAAAAGACTTGTTCCTGTAAATGGACTAAAAAAAGAACCGTTTTCCGGCTGTCATCATGGCATGCGATATTATTTCCTTTGTGATGAAAGTAAAGAAAGCTTTACAACTTTTGTTTATCCTGAACCATGGTGTTTTGAGCAGACTCCCGATGAGGAAAAGATATCTGCATCCTTCCCTGTTTCTGAGGAAGGCATGGATGATGCAATCGCCTGGCTATTTGAACAATATGAATCAAATAAAACAAAATGGCATGCAGCCGATCGTGACTGCATGCACATTGTAAATGATAAATAAATTTTCCAGTTCATACCAATTTAAGAATTTTAAGAAATTCTTTTTATTCATGACACCTTTCAGTCACAATTGTTTGATAAGATAATTTCATACGATAAAGGAACTTCGAATCATTCGTTGTTTCAATAAGTTAGAGGAAAATGGCTGCACACAGCATGTGCTGTCCGCAGCCATTTGCTTCGGCCAAACAAATCAATTCTTTGACGTATCCTTCTTACATATCTATTATCTGATATATCCATTCTGATATGCTATCGTGCGATTATAAGCATACAATTCAGCTCTTGTTGCCTGTACATAAGGTTCAACATAAAAGATTCCAAGAATACCAAACGTGATTGCCTCTAAACATCTCCAACCTAGAAATGATAAATCTAACACAAATGCATTCCATTTTTGCCCCATCATCATCTTTTTACTTATAAGAAATGCTTCTTTTCTGTTCATAGCCGGATTCTCTGCCAGAATATATGGAACCATAAGGTATTCATAACTCTTAATAATTCCCGGTATTACAAATAACAATGACCATAAAAATGTGTACAAATCTCTCAAAAAGATAGTCAGGATTATATTTCCATAATTTCCTGATTTGAACGCATAGGCTAATGTTCCTGCCTGTGCCTGCTCTGTCTGATTTGTGATAAAGAATCGACATCCACCGACTTCCAATGCATTCCCAACAAAGATAGACAATATAAGTAATACCAGCCCGCTAATTGCTGCTATGGCAGCCACTACCAATGAAAATGCAATTGACTCTGCGCTTCCTCCTGAATTATATCCATCGGATATGCCCTTTGCCGCATTGCCTCCACTTCCAACTGCAGTAAATATTGTCATAACAAATGCAACAAGCACTGCTGTCCAATAATTTCGCTTAAATGCAAATTTTGCTCTTGTTTTTAAATCTGCTCTCGTCCACATATAATTAGGCCTCCTCCATTGTGTCTAATACATAAACTGTTGCCTTTTCTCGTTCATTATATCATGCACAATTCTGATTGTACAGATTATTCCAAATCTCTGCGATAATCAATATCCTTTAATTCTGCTTCATCTATTTCTACTATAATAATATCCTGTAAATGATTCTGCATAACCTTCTTTCCGCCAACATCTCCTGTAAGTTCCATCAGCTCTGGAAAATATTTTTTATCCCAAAGTACAGGGTTCCCCATTTCTTTATCTTTTCCTGTGCAAATAATCTGCTGTGGGCGAAGCATTGCCTTACGGATCAATGTAAACATTGTAGAAAATGTAAGTTCCGGCTGATCGCAAACACTGAACAAAATTCCTTTTATCTCAGGATGTTCTGCTAAGCATGTCTCCAGTCCAAGTTTTACCGAACGGGAAATTCCTTCTTCCGGTTTCTTGTTCTCTACAATCTTCATTCCATACTTCCTGGCAGCCTCTGCAATATCGTCTGCTCCGGTTACAATATATGTCGGAAAACCTTTCAACCCTTCCATCTTATCTAACATATATTGATACATCGGTTTATCGGACTTCAATTCCTGTAATTTATTTCCACCAAATCGGCTTCCACTTCCGGCTGCTAGCACAACAACTGCATATTGCCCGTAAATACGTTCAAACTGAGTAACTGCCTCCAATACGCCTCCGCCGATAGCTCTTGCCTTATCAGAAATAAGATAACAGTTTTTTCTTTCACATCTTGCATCAATGTCACCGACTTTTAGATTTTTCTGCACAGTTACTCCTGGCTGAAGCATTCCGCGCACGATTCCGGACATCTTTGCATAGACCGGTTCCCCGCCTGTTATTGCTACAATCTGTCCTTTTTCCACAATCTCCCCAATTTGTACCTTTGGTTCAATCACTCCATCTGCCGTAGCTTTGATCAGTCGTTCAAGTGTAAATCCTCCAACATTCCCAGGTACTCCGGTATTTGGAATCGGCTCTCCTTCCCAAATTATATCTCCCAATGTGTGGCCTCGCTTTGTCTCAACAACACAGTGACAATCTACTCCTGCTGTAAATCCAGGTCCTACACCTACAACAAATGGTGCCCAGGAAATTTCTGTGCCCAGATTTCTTTTAGCAAGAATTGCATCCACGACAACATCCGGCTGATATTCTTTTAAAATCACTTCCGGTTCTTCAATAATAACCGGTATTTTTCCTATAGCTTGTACTTCCAGCGCTTCTTTTATCGAATGTACAAGCAATGCAGACATATCTTCCACTTCTGCATGCTGTTCGTATACCGCTCTTGACAACGCTACTGTTCTTCGCACTGTCAAAGGTACCGGAAGCTCTGTCATCAAGAGTTGATGTCCGCTTCTATATAATCTGGATGCGATTCCCGTTGCCAAATCCCCGGCACCTCTAATCCAAATCTTCATGACAATCTCCTTTATCTGCTTTCATATAAATCATATCCCGTAATAAGAATATTTTCGGGCTTTTCTGACATTGTATCTATTTTTTTACAAATTTGCAATGCATACGCAATACGCTCATCTGAATCTGCCTTATTTAATAATAAATGTAATTTCTTGTTTCCTACAGACTTTCTCGAGCCCAATTCAGATACAGCAAGACAAACAATATCGTCTGTCGTCACTTTATCTTCTATTTTTTTATGCAGTACCTCTGCCGCTAATTCCGCCCGAAAACAGGTTTCTGCAAATGTTTTTCCAATCGCATCAAGTCCATATACAGCCACAACCTGCGTCGTTTGCTTTGGAATTACCGGTTCCCATTCTTCCGGAACCTTACAAGGCAATTCCTTTGCTCCGTCCGCTTCTACAAGAACAATACCACCTCTTCGCTCCATTTCCTGACATATTTCTTCAAAAAATGACTCTGAAACTGAACAAAATTTTGATGTTCCGTCTGCTGTCTTCCTGTCTGTTACGTTTCCCACAACACATTTTCCATAAACATCTAATAATTCAATTAATTTTTCTATTGATTCCTCCAGCAGCATATATGGCACATCTTCATATCTCATATGTGTTGTCGTCGTCACAACTACCGGAATTCCCTCTTCCCAATATGTTTTTGCCAAACGGCGGATTGTAGTGGTTTTTCCCCCGCCTCCGACAAATGAAACAACCTGAGAAGGCATTCCAACAAGTTGGAATGCCTCTCGGTAGTTATTTACTTTTTGTAAATTACCTAAGTTATATTGTAAAATCATAAAATACCATCTGCAATTACAGCCTCAATTAATTTCTGCAGTCCTTCAGGAAGTTTTGTAGCTTCTCCTTTTGTCCAGATGAATTCATCTCCAAGGAATCTTACCTTGCAGCTTACTTTCTCTCTGTCAAGAATTGCAAATCCCTGATTTGTACTGTCAGACATATCTTCTGGTTTCTCAAAATATGTGAATTTATCTTTGTATGGTGCACTGCTGTATGGGCAGAAGCTCTTACAGTTACCACACTCATTACACATAGAATCTACATGGATGATCTGTGCTTTTTCCATTCCCGGTACATGTACTGCTACATTTGCACGGTTTGGACATACCTGAACACAGTTCTCACAGATTGTTGAACATCCAAGACAACGTGTTGACTCAGCCTGTCCATTTTTCTCTGATTCTAAGATTCCCTGTCTTGCAAAGATTGTTTCACTTTCAAGATTCTCATCAAAGTCTCTTGAAAGAGTTGTTCCGATAATTGCCTCTGCTGCTTTCTTACCATCGCGAATTCCTTCAACAACAGTTGCCGGTCCGCCGAGACCATCACCAACTACATAAACACCCTCTACATTAGACTCTAATGTCTCATCGTTAACAAGAGCTTTTCCTCTTTCACTTACATTGATTCTATTTGCTTCATAGAATTTTGTTGGAACTTTTTCTCCGACAGCTGCGATCACTGTATCTGCTGCGATCTCGCAAATTTCATCTGTCTCAACAACACTGCGTCTTCCTGACTCATCGATGTCACCAAGTTTCATCACTTTGCATGTCAGTTTTCCATCAACTACTTTAACTGGTGAAAGAAGCTCTTTGAATTCTACACCGTCTTCGATAGCCATCTCCAGCTCTTCTGCATCAGCAGGCATAAATCTCTTTGTTCTTCTGTATACAAGATATACATTCTCAACACCTGTTGTGCGTTTTGCTGCTCTTGCTGTATCCATAGCTGTGTTACCACCACCGATAACTACAACATTCTTACCAATGTTTAACTCACCATTATTTGCCTTGAAATCAGCCAGGAACTCTAATGCATTTGTTGCATCGCCTTCTTCTAATCTCAATGTTCCAGGTTTTGACGCACCTACTGCAAGGATTACTTTATCAAATCCTTCTGCTTTCAATTCGTCTACACTCTTAACACGTGTATTAAATTCAACGTGAACGCCAAGTGTATTTAAAATCTCTGCATCTTTATCGATTGCGTTTGAATCAATTCTAAATTCAGGAATCACATGTCTTACAACTCCGCCGAGAGCATCGTTCTGCTCAAAGATTGTAACATCCATTCCAGCTCTTCTTAAGAAGTAAGCTGCTGCCATACCAGCCGGTCCACCACCGACAACAGCTGCTTTGCCTTCTTTTGTCACTGCAGGTACACCCTGTTTCTTCAGCCATGCTTCATAGCCATTCTCAGCTGCAAGCAGTTTCATGTTACGGATGTGTACAGGATCTTCGTAGAAGTTACGTGTACATTTGCTCATACAGTTGTGCGCGCAAATTGTACCTGTAATAAATGGAAGTGGGTTTTTCTCTGTGATAACTTCCATTGCTTCTTCATATTTTCCTTTGCTTACAAGCTCAAGATATGTTGTGATATCCTGGTGAATAGGACATCCGGCTTTACATGGTGCTTCGAAACAATCCAACAGCGGAACACTTTCTTTCATCTTTCTTGATGGAAGTGGTTTTATCGCTTTTACGTGGTGTGGATCTTTCTTCGCTGCTTCTACTAATGCAGATACTGCCTCTGCGTCAATTCCTGTAAATACGTCATTTTCTTTTTCAAGAATTTCTGCCATCTGTTTTACTCTCTGATATCCACCTGGTTTCAACATTGTTGTTGCCATTGTTACAGGCCAGATTCCAGAATCAACGATTCCTTTAATATTGAAGTAATCAGCACCACCAGAGTAAGAAATACGAAGCTGTCCATCAAAGTCTTTCGCAAGTTTCTCTGCTACAGACATAGACAATGCATACAGTGATTTACCTGACATATACATCTCTTCACTTGGAAGCTCATTCTGTTTTACATCAACCGGGAATGTGTTTGTAATTTTTACACCGAATTCCAGATTACGTTCTTTACATACAGCCATCAGTCTCTGAAGCATTGGAACTGCATCTTCATACTGAAGGTCATCTTTGAAATGGAAATCACCGAATGCAACATAGTCATATCCCATATCATCCATTGTTTTTCTTGCATACTCATATCCGAGAAGTGTTGGATTACATTTAATAAATGTGTTGTATCCTTTTTCTGTGATCAAGTGCATTGCAATTCTTTCAATCTCCTGCGGAGGGCATCCATGCAATGTAGAAATTGTAGCTGAATTACAGATTTCCGGCTGAATAGCTTCGATATCTTCTTTTGTTACATTCTCAAAGAGATCAACATGATCTAACAGATACTGTTTGCAGTTTTTAAATACTTCACAATCTGCTGCATTCTGCATTGTATTTAAGAATGTATCAATCTTTTCGCTCTTAATTCCTTCCAGATCGTATCCAACACTGATGTTGAACTGGAATCCGTCAGGATCGCCAAGCTTGTATTCTTTTGCCAATACTTTCAATAAGAACCATGCTTTGATATATTCTTCCATTGCCTGTGGTACATATAACTCTGTAGACCACTCACAGTTATAGCACTCATCATCAGCAATGATACATGGTTTGTTTACGCATGCTGCAAGCTCTGCTCCATCCATTTTCTGAACTGTTTTCAACTCGAAGAAACGGCTTCCTGTATAGTATGCAGCAACGATATTCTGTGTCAGCTGTGTATGAGGACCGGCTGCCGGTCCGATTGGAGTTTCCAGCGCACGGCCGAAAATCTCACGATTGTTTTTGCTGTCTGCAACATATGGATCATGTTCCCCAAAAACTGTTCCATACTGTTTGTGTTCTTTTAAAATCCAGTTTAAAAGATGTTCGAACGACATAGGTGTCATTAATTCACTCATATCAAAACCTCCCTGAGTATACTTTACTTAATTTTTCTTTGCTTCATCTTTTGGAAGTACAAGATTCAAAATTACAGCGAAGATTGTTGCCAATACTACCGGTGATGATGCAAATGTATTGTTAATAATTGACTGGAAGTTCTCCAGACCCATTGTCATGCCAAGACCATTGTAAATGCTCTGTGTCATCTGGTTTAAGCATCCGCTACTCTGTGATACACCCATTCCTACTGCAATTGCGATACCTGCAACTGTTGTATTTCTCGCTGACATACCTTCACTTACGAGAAGCTTGATACCTGTCATTGCGATGGATGCAAATACAGAAGCTACCGCTCCACCAAGTACACACTGTGGAATTGTACGAAGTAATGCAGAAAACTTAGGAATCAAACCTGCAACGAGTAAAATTCCTGCAGAAGTTGCAAATACTTTTCTTGCTACTACTTTTGTAGAACCTACAATACCTACATTCTGGCTGAATGTTGCTGTCGGAGGGCATCCGAAGAATGCACTTACGATATTACTGATACCATATCCGATGATACCGCCGTTTAACTCTTTATCTGTAGGTAATCTGTCCATACCACCTGTTGTTGTTGCTGAGAAGTCTCCCATTGCCTGAATCGAGTTGACCAGGAACAACAATGCCAGCGGAATAATTGCTGAAATATCAAAGCTCATACCAAATGCCAGTGGTTTTGGAAGCTGGAACCATCCTGCTGAATGCAATGCTGAGAAATCAACCATTCCAAAGCAAAGAGCAAGTACGTATCCACAAAGTAAACCTATTAAAATAGAAGCAAGTTTAAATAAACCTTTTCCATAGTGATTCAATCCGATTACAATTGCAAGTGTAATGATTGAAATCAGCCAGTTCTGCCAAGAACCATATACTAATGCAGCAGTTTTACCCTGCTGTTCTACTACCAACTCATATGTGTTTGCTGAGTTACCAGCCATATAGTTGATCGCTGTCTTATATAAAGAAAGTCCGATTGCGAAAATAACTGTTCCGATAACAAGTGGCGGGAATACTTTTCGAATCTGTTTAATAAATAATCCTACTAAAATTGCTACAATACCGCCAATCACCATCGCTCCCAGAATCGTATCGACTCCCTTTGCCTGAGAAGCAATTGCTGTCATTGTTGGCACATAAGCAAAGCTGACTCCGATAATAACCGGGAGACCTGATCCAATATGGATCTTGTTTCCATACAACTGTAACAGTGTTGACAATGCTGCGAAGATTAGTGACATCTGGATTAATAATCCAGTATCTACACTTCCGCCTGCGTTGTTAGCAGCATTCGCAACCAGAATTGCAGGTGTTACACATCCTACTACTGCTGCCAATACGTGCTGAATTGCCAGTGGTGCAATCTGTCCAGGTGTCGGATTGCCATCCCATTTAAAAAGTTCATCGCTTCCAGTTTTATCTTTACTTTTGCCCATTGTTTTTCCTCCTACATTCCTAACTATCTTGAGTTGATTCTATCAGCAAGCGCTCCAGCTGCCTGTCTGCAATCAGCAAGTACTTTTTCTGCATCGATGTTCAACAGTTCACGATCTTTCATTAATACTTTACCATTTGCTACTGTTGTAACAACATCTCTTCCTGTCATACCAAACAGAACATGGCTGTTTACATTACCTGCATGTAATGGTGTTGGTGGAATATAGTCTACAACGATCACATCTGCTGCTGCGCCTTCTTTTAATACGCCCAGCTTCTGTGGGAAGTAACGTTCTGCAATCTGTACGTTTCCTTCAAAAAGCATCTGTGGTACTTCTGACCATGCTGCATTTGCATCACACAAATGATGTTTATGCAACACATTCGCTACCTTATAAGATTCTGTCATATCATGTGTGTATCCATCTGTTCCAAGACCCGTCAGAATACCTTTGTGTACGATATGCATTGTCGGAGGGCAGCCACATGCATTACCCATGTTAGATTCTGGGTTGTGCACTACCATTGTATTTGTATCTTTGATTAAATCCATCTCATGCTCATTTACATAAATACAATGTCCAAGAAGAGTTTTCTCTCCCAGGATGCCATGATCCATAAGACGATCTACGATACGTTTGCCATAATGCTTCAGGCAGTGATGTAAATCCTCAATACCTTCTGCAACGTGGATGTGATATCCGACTCCATCTGGTTTGTTAGCAGCAGCCAGCTCCATTGTCTCATCAGAGATTGTAAACTGTGCATGCATACCCATCATACCTGCGATCATACCTGTATCATCTTTTAATGCGTGGCGGATAAAATCAGCATTCTCTTTAACAGATGCTCTTGCCTTGTCCATACCATCTCTGTCAGAAATCTCATAGCAAAGACATGAACGGACTCCTGTTTCCTTTGCTGCTCTCTCGATCTCAAATAAAGAACCTTCGATAGAGCCAAAACTTGCATGATGATCAAAAATTGTTGTGACACCATTCTTAATACAATCAATATAAGTAGCCATCGCACTTAAATAAGTATCATTTAATGTAAGGTTGCGGTCGATTGTCCACCACATACCATCTAAAATATCTAAAAATCCCTTTGGATCATATCCGTTAACTGACATGCCTCTTGCAAATGCACTGTAAATATGTTCATGCGCATTAATAAATGCCGGCATAATAATCTTGCCTTTCGCATCGATGAACTCTGCATCCGGGAATTCTTTTTTAAGTGTCTCAAGGTCTCCTACCTTCTTAATCTGTGTCCCCTCAATTGCTACGGCTCCACTTTCAATATAAGGATTAGCGGAATCTCTTGTGACTACTCTACCATTTCCAATAATCAACATATACGTCTCTCCTTTTCTTTTTTGCCTGTTTTGTCTACAGTTTGATTTGTCTGATTTTTTTGTAATTTTCGCACAATAAATTACATTTCTGAACCACTTTCTTTGTAATATGATACCATACTACCCCCTTAAATGCAACAAAATTCTTAAAAAAATTAAGATATCTAAAAATTTTTTAGAAAAGTATTGATTTTCATTTTTTTTATGCTATGATGGATTCAGAAGCAAATAAACGATAAGACATTTTCGTGCTAAAGAAAGGGGTTACAGATTCATGGGCAAAAGGCTTGATTTATTAAAACAGATCAGTCATGGACTTGCAGTTCACTTCGGTAGTAATTGTGAAATTGTCATCCACGACTTAACCAAACGTGAGATTGAACATTCTATTGTATATGTAGAAAACGGTTCTATCTCAGGACGCCAGGTTGGCGACGGACCTTCACGCATTGTTCTTGAAACATTGAAAAGAGATCCATCTAGGATTCACGACAGACTTTCTTATTTAACTAAAACAGAAAGTGGACAGATTTTAAAGTCCAGTACAATGTATGTTCGTGGTGACGATGACAATATCGAATATATCTTTGCTTTAAACTACGATATTACTTCTTTATTAACAGTAGAAAATGCTCTTCACTCTCTGATCACAACAGAATCTGAATTGGAGTTGGAAGGAGGGGACGGAACTTCTGATGGCGGTCTCGCACAGCCGCAGAAAATCACCCACAATGTAAATGAACTACTTGATTCTTTAATCGAACAGGCTCTTGCGCTTGTCGGCAAACCTGTCGCAGCAATGAACAAAGACGACAAAGTTAAGGTTGTACAATTTTTAAATAATGCGGGTGCTTTTCTTATCACAAAATCCGGAGACAAAGTTGCTTCCCTATTAGGCATTTCAAAGTTTACCCTCTATAATTATATGGATGCGGCTAACAAATAACAATAGGAACCCAAAAATAAAATTAAAAATATAAAAGGAGGTTATTCCAAATGGAATCAATCAAATGGGCAGTCAATAAGATGCCAAAGACAAACGATGAAAACCTGAAAGTCATGAGTCTGGACGAAGTCAAAAAAGCTCGTGCTTTCCATGAGAGTTTTCCACAGTACACAGTAACACCACTTACTAAATTAGAGAAGATGGCTGACATGCTCGGTCTTGGCGAAGTGTACATCAAAGATGAATCTTATCGTTTTGGACTGAACGCTTTCAAAGTACTCGGAGGTTCATTTGCAATGGCTCGTTACATTGCACAGCAGACAGGCAAAGATGTTTCAGAACTTCCTTATAATGTACTTACTTCTGATGCTCTTAAAGAAGAGTTCGGACAGGCTACATTCTTTACAGCTACAGATGGTAACCACGGACGTGGAGTTGCATGGGCTGCAAACAAGCTTGGACAGAAAGCAGTTGTCTTAATGCCAAAGGGAACAACACAGACACGACTGAACAACATTCTTGCTGAAGGTGCTACAGCTACTATCGAAGAATACAACTACGATGAATGTGTTCGTATGGCAAATGATATGGCTATGAAGACAGAGAACGGAATCATGGTTCAGGATACAGCTTGGGACGGATACGAAGAAATCCCGGCATGGATCATGCAGGGATATGGAACAATGGCTATGGAAGCTTATGATCAGCTTCAGGATTATGGATGCGAGCGTCCTACACATGTATTTATCCAGGCTGGTGTTGGATCACTTGCCGGTGCTGTTCAGGGTTACTTCGCTAACAGATATCCAGAGAACCCACCGAAGGTTGTTGTTGTAGAAGCTGAAGCTGCTGCATGTCTTTACAAAGGTGCTTCTGTTGGTGACGGAAGTATCCAGATTGTAGATGGCGATATGGTTACTATCATGGCTGGTCTTGCTTGTGGTGAGCCAAACACAATTTCATGGGATATTTTGAAAAACCATGTAGATACATTCATCGCTACACCTGACTGGGTTGCTGCAAAAGGTATGCGTATGCTTGCTGCTCCTATTAAAGGAGACAAACCGGTTACATCTGGTGAATCAGGAGCTGCTCCATTCGGAACACTTGCTTGCATCATGATGATGGATGAATACAAAGAATTAAGAGAACATCTTGGATTAGATGAAAACTCAAAAGTATTACTCTTCTCTACAGAAGGTAACACAGACCCAGAACGTTATGAATCAATCGTTTGGGATGGAAATGAAAAATAAGTCTACTAAGACTTATATAATAGGAAAACATTAATTTATATTTTAAAAAGGAGGATTTTTAAAAATGGATTTAAACAAAATCAAAGAGGCTGCACAGGGATATGAGAAAGAAATGACTGCATTCTTACGTGCAATCGTAAAAAACCCAGGAGAAAGCTGTGATGAGAAAGCTCATATCGACACTATCGCTGCTGAGATGAAAAAAGTAGGATTTGATGAAGTTCAGATCGATCCTCAGGGAAATGTAATCGGATACATGGGAACAGGCGACAAGATCATCGCATTTGACGCTCATATCGATACAGTAGGTATCGGTAACATCGACAACTGGACATTCGATCCATATGAAGGATACGAAACAGAGACAGAGATCGGTGGACGTGGAGTATCTGACCAGTGTGGCGGTATCGTATCAGCTGTTTATGGTGCTAAGATCATGAAAGAACAGGATCTTATTCCAGAAGGATACAAAGTAATGGTTGTTGGTACAGTTCAGGAAGAAGACTGTGATGGTCTTTGCTGGCAGTACATCATCAACGAAGACAAAGTTCGTCCTGAATTCGTAGTTTCTACAGAGCCTACAGATGGTGGTATCTACCGTGGACAGCGTGGACGTATGGAAATCCGCGTTGACGTTAAAGGTGTTTCTTGCCACGGTTCTGCTCCAGAGCGTGGAGACAATGCTATTTACAAAATGGCTGACATTCTCCAGGATATCCGTGCTTTGAATGAGAACGATGCTGAAGACGGAACAGAGATCAAAGGTCTTGTTAAAATGCTTGATCCTAAATACAACAAAGATTACGAAGAAGCTCGTTTCCTTGGACGTGGTACAGTTACAACATCTCAGATTTTCTACACATCTCCAAGCCGTTGTGCAGTAGCTGACTCTTGCTCAGTATCTCTTGACCGTCGTATGACATTCGGAGAGACATGGGAAAGCTGCTTAGATGAGATCCGTGCTTTACCTAGCGTACAGAAATACGGTGATGACGTAACAGTTTCTATGTACAACTATGACCGTCCTTCTTACACAGGATGTGTATATGAGATCGAGTGCTACTTCCCAACATGGGCTATTCCAAAAGACCATGCTGTAACAAAAGCTCTTGAAGAAGCTTATACAGGACTTTACGGAGATGCACGTATCGGTGCTGAAGAGACACTTGAGATGAGACAGGCTCGTCCATTAACAGACAAATGGACATTCTCTACAAACGGTGTATCTATCATGGGACGTAACGGAATCCCTTGTATCGGATTCGGACCTGGAGCAGAGGCTCAGGCTCACGCACCAAACGAGAAGACATGGAAACAGGATCTTGTTACATGTGCTGCAGTTTACGCTGCTCTTCCAAAATCATATGTGAAATAATGCACTAATCGCTTAGCGAGATTGCATTGAACTTAGCATTATACACTCAAAACCAATTTCAGGCGTCTGGTCCGCCGGACGCCATCCATTAAAACAATTATTAAAAAACAATTATTAGGAGGATTTTATAATGGACGCAAAATTACAGGGATATATTGACAAATTGAACGCATTAAACTTCAAAGAGATGTACAATGGTGATTTCTTCTTAACATGGGAGAAAACAGACGACGAAATCGAAGCTGTATTTACAGTAGCTGACGCTCTTCGTTACATGAGAGAAAACAACATCTCTACAAAAGTATTTGAAAGCGGACTTGGAATCTCTTTATTCCGTGATAACTCTACACGTACACGTTTCTCTTTCGCTTCTGCTTGTAACCTGTTAGGTCTTGAAGTTCAGGATCTTGACGAAGGAAAATCTCAGGTTGCTCACGGTGAAACAGTTCGTGAAACAGCTAACATGATTTCTTTCATGGCTGATGTAATCGGTATCCGTGATGATATGTACATCGGAAAAGGTAACAAATATATGCACGAAGTTGTTGACGCTGTAACACAGGGAAACAAAGACGGTATCTTAGAGCAGAAACCTACACTTGTTAACCTTCAGTGCGATATCGACCACCCAACACAGGCAATGGCTGATATGCTTCACATCATCCACGAGTTCGGCGGAGTTGAGAATTTGAAAGGTAAAAAACTTGCTATGACATGGGCTTACTCTCCATCTTATGGTAAACCACTTTCAGTTCCACAGGGAATCATCGGACTTATGACACGTTTCGGAATGGACGTTGTTCTTGCTCATCCAGAAGGATACGAAGTATTCGAAGATGTAGAAAAAGTTGCTGAAGAAAACGCTAAAAAATCAGGCGGATCATTCACAAAAACAAACAACATGGCTGAAGCTTTCAAAGATGCTGATATCGTATATCCAAAGAGCTGGGCTCCATTCGCAGCTATGGAAAAACGTACAGAACTGTACGGAAATGGTGATACAGAAGGTATCAAAGAACTTGAGAAAGAACTTCTTGCTCAGAACGCAGAGCACAAAGACTGGGCTTGTACAGAAGAGCTTATGGCTACAACAAAAGACGGAAAAGCTCTTTACATGCACTGCCTGCCAGCTGATATCACAGGCGTAAGCTGTGAAGAAGGTGAAGTAGACGCTTCTGTATTCGATCGTTACAGAGATCCACTTTACAAAGAAGCTAGCTTCAAACCATATATCATCGCAGCTATGATCTTCCTTGCTAAATTCGAGAACCCAACAGAGATCTTGAAAAAACTGGAAGAAAAAGGATGCCCAAGAATTTTCGAATAAGATTTTGAGCACAAATTAAACATAGTCTTATAACGAACCAGAAGCGAGCCTGTTTCGCTTCTGGTTTTAAAAACAAAAATTTCGTTTGGAGGAATATAAAATGTCTAAAAAGAAGAGAATTGTCATTGCTCTCGGGGGAAATGCTCTTGGCAATACACTTCCAGAGCAGATGGCAGCAGTTAAAATTACAGCTCGTGCAATCGTTGATCTGATTGAAGAAGGCTGTGAAGTTGTTGTTGCACATGGTAACGGACCACAGGTTGGTATGATCAATAATGCTATGCTTGCTTTAACTCATGAAGATGAAAAACAGCCTAACACACCACTTTCTGTTTGTGTTGCGATGAGCCAGGCTTACATCGGTTATGACTTGCAGAATGCATTACGTGAAGAATTGTTAAATCGTGGAATCACAGATATTCCGGTTGCTACAATGATCACACAGGTTCGTGTAGATGAAAATGATCCGGCTTTCGAAAATCCATCAAAACCAATCGGACGTTTCTTAACAAAAGAACAGGCTGATGAGATGGCTGAGAAATATAACTATATTATGAAAGAAGATGCAGGACGTGGATATCGCCGTGTTGTTGCTTCTCCAAAGCCACAGGAAATCGTTGAGATTGGAACAATCCGTAACATGGTTAATGCAGGTGAACTTGTTATCGCTTGTGGCGGTGGCGGTATTCCTGTTACATTGCAGGGAAATCACTTAAAAGGTGCCAGCGCAGTTATCGATAAAGACTTCGCAAGCTGTCTGATGGCTAAAGATCTGGACGCTGACTTCCTTATCATCCTTACAGCTGTAGAGAAAGTTGCTGTAAACTACGGAAAACCAGATGAAAAATGGATCGATCATATGACAGTAGAGGAAGCAAAACAGTACATGGAAGAAGGTCACTTCGCTCCTGGTTCTATGCTTCCAAAAGTTCAGGCTGCTGTTGACTTTGCAGAATCAAAACCTGGTCGTCAGGCACTGATCACATTACTTGAAAAAGCAAAAGACGGTATCAATGGAGTAACTGGTACACGTATTTCACTTTAATTTTTATAAGATTTATCTTTCAAGATCAATTTTGCTATTATTTATAGCTATACTTATTTCAACACCTAAAGAGAAAAGAGGCAGGTTGTCCGTTCAACGGATATCCTGCCTCTTTTCTTTATTATCTGTCTGCGAAGATTTTCTCTTCCCAGCTAATGACTTATTCTTTTAAATATCTGACAACGAAATATTCTCCAAATCCTTCAGCCACACTGCTACGCAGGCATCACTTGGCATTCTCCAGTCTCCTCTCGGAGATAATGCTACACTACCTACTTTTGGTCCATCCGGAAGGCATGAACGTTTGAACTGCTGTGCGAAAAATCTTTTACAGAATGTCTCCAGCCATTTCAAAATCGTAACATCATCATATGTATCTTCAAATGTATATTTCGCAAGACGGAAAATCTTACTTGGTTCAAACCCAAAACGAAGCAAATAATACAAATAAAAATCATGTAATTCATACGGTCCAACCAAATCTTCTGTCTTCTGTGCGATATTCCCATCTTTCGGAGGCAATAATTCCGGACTTACCGGTGTATCCAGCACATCATAAAGTACTTGCTTTAATTCTTTATCTACTGTCGTATCCGCTGCATACTGCACAAGATGTCTTACCAATGTCTTTGGAATCGAAGCATTTACCCCATACATAGACATATGATCGCCATTATATGTTGCCCATCCAAGCGCCAGCTCTGACAGATCACCTGTACCGATAACCATACCGCCATCTTTATTTGCGATATCCATCAAGACCTGAGTACGCTCTCTCGCCTGTCCATTTTCGTATGTTACACTGTGATCCTTCGGATCGTGTCCGATATCACGGAAATGAATATTCACTGCCTCTGCGATTGGCACTTCTATAAGCGTTGCTCCAAGCTGTTTCGACATCTTGCAGGCATTCTGATATGTGCGGTCCGTTGTTCCAAAACAAGGCATTGTAATCGCTATAATCTGCTTTTTATCTTTCTTTAACATATCAAATGCTCTTGCCGTTACAATCAATGCAAGCGTAGAATCTAAGCCTCCTGATATTCCAACAACTGCTGTCTTCGCATGTGTATGTGCAAGGCGTTTTTTCAAACCCATTGCCTGGATATTTAAAATTTCCTCGCATCTTCTTGCTTTCTCACGCTCATTATATGGCACAAATGGATGTTTTGAAAACTTTCTTGTAAGATAGGTCTTCTCCATCTCAAGATAAAACGGAACACGTATCAAACCTGGTACATCATTTACCTGAAATGTTGTATTCTTACGTCTCTCACCAACCAGACGATTGATATCAATCTCCGAATAAATTGCTCTATTCACAAATCTTCTTGATTCTCTCAATATAGAACCATTCTCGGCAATAATATTATGTCCGCCAAACACAAGATCTGTTGTTGACTCGCCCTCTCCTGCATTGGCATAAATATATCCGGCAAGCAAACGAGCCGACTGTCCTTTGATCAGCTCTCTTCTGTAACTGCTCTTGCCAATCGTCTCATCACTGGCTGAACAGTTCACTATAAGCGTTGCACCTTCTAACGCTGCCTGAATACTAGGTGGCAGTGGAGCCCATACATCTTCACATATTTCAGCTGATACTACAAGATTTGGCATCGTCGTGCATTCAAACAAAATCTGCGGACCAAACGGAACTTTGTTTCCTTCAAACAAAATCCATCTTGCCTCTTTTGGTCCCGGTGTAAATTGACGCATTTCATAAAATTCACCATAATTCGGAAGAAATGTTTTTGTAGTAAATCCTAAAATCTCTCCCTTATTTAATGCTGCTGCCACATTGTAGAGCTTTCCATCCTGCATAAGCGGCATTCCAACAAAAATCAGCATATCCTTGTTTCTTGTATATTTTGCTATTTTTAATAATGCCTGCTTTGATTCCTCCAACAATATATCCTGCAAAAACAGATCACTACACGTATACCCTGTAATACACAGCTCCGGAAAAACAACAACTTTCGCTCTGTTCTCATAAGCTGCATCAATTGCCTCACAAATTTTTCCTGTGTTGTACTCTACATCTGCAACCTGAAGATTTGGCGTTACGGCTGCAACCTTTACAAATCCCTGTTTCATCTTTCATCACTCCTGTTTCTTATCCGGTTCTTTTAACTTAGAACTTTCATTGTCATGACATTTCATCGTGTTATCTCGTTGCCTTCTTAAGCAGCTTTTTTAACTCTTCCACTTCAAATTTATACGCTGTATTACAGAAATGACACTTCACTTCAATTGGTTTATCATCATCGATCATAGCCTGTATTTCCTTTTTACCAATGCTGATAATCGCCTTTTCAATTCTATCCTTTGAACAATTACAGCTAAATTTAGCAGGAAGCGTATCTGTAACCTCTACATTCAGCCCTTCCAAAACCTGATTCAGCATCTCTTCCGGAGTGTGTCCATTATCAAGCATCGCTGTTACAGATTGAATCTTCTGGATATTGGCCTCTAATTTATCAAGAACCTCATCCTCAACAAATGGCATTACCTGTACAATAAATCCACCGGCACAGCGCACTGTATTGTCTTTCTCCATCAAAACACCCAAACCGACAGAAGATGGCACCTGCTCTGATGTTGCAAAATAATAGGTCAGATCTTCTGCAATCTCACCTGTCTGAAGCATAGTCTGTCCTGAATATGGCTCTTTTAGTCCCATATCTTTGATTACATTCAAAAATCCTGGTCCCAATGCGCCTCCGACATCTAACTTGCCATTCTTTGGTGGCAGCATAACATCCGGATTATTCACATATCCTTTTACATCTCCGTGGCTGTCTGCAGTCACCGTCATTCCTCCGATCTCACCGCCACACTGAACCTGTAATGTCAATACATCACTGTCATTCTTCATCATGCTTCCCATCATCACACCTGCTGTAAGCAGACGTCCCAGCGCTGCTGTCGCAACCGGGCTTGTCTGATGACGCTTGCGCGCCTCCTCTACCAATTCTGTTGTTGATGCAGCAAATGCACGAATCTGTGTATTTGCCGCTGTTGCTCTTACTATATAGTCTGACATATCTATTCTCCTCTCTTACTTTCCCTGTTCTCTCGCAATGATATACATGCGCTCACTGTTCTGATGCACCGGATTTCTTGTAAATGCGTCGTAAGCCGCAATAAACTCCATCCCTGCCACTTCCAATGCTGCCTTTACTTCTGCAAGACTGTACGCTCTCTGATAGTGCATCTCTTGAAATTTTCTACAGATATCCTGTCCCGTCTTTTCACTTAAAACCGGATCTTCCACAAACAAAGACAACTGATATTCATTGATCTTTTCTTCCTCATAATAATAGTTGTCCCAAATAAAACTACAATTCTCGCGTTCTTCTGCGATTGTCTGGTCCCCCAACATTTCACGATATTTATATTCTGTATTCATATCAAAAATAAATAATCCGCCCGGATCCAGATAATTATTGGCAAGTCTGAACACCTGCTCCAAATCACCATCTTCTGTAAGATAATTCATAGAATCACAAACGCTTACAATGGCTCTGACAGTTCCATACAGTTCAAATTCCCGCATATCCTGTATCAGATACAATATATCATGTCCACTCTTCGCGCGTTTCTGCATTGCAATATCCAACATTTCTTCTGAAAAATCTACTCCAGTCATATCATAACCCTTTGAAGCTAAAATTTCAGTCATTGTTCCGGTCCCGCATCCAAGATCTAAAACCAGTCCGTCTTCAACCCCATATTCCAATAACAATCCATGTAAATATTCTCCCCATTCTTCATAAGGCACATTATCCATGAACGTATCATACACTACTGCAAAACTTGTATATGCTTCCATCTTCTACCTCGTTTATCAATATATTTTTCTTTCTTCGTCCTCGTATTTTTCTCTGATCGCTTTTCGCTCTCTCCTTGCCTTTTCAAGCTTGCGCTGACGTTCTCGTCTGATAGCGATAAGCCGCATATAAAATGCAAGGAACAGAACAATTGCAACCACAAGCAATAACACAACCTTTAAAACCTGCTTTACTGATGGCAGCTTGATCTTGCTCTTTAACTTCGCAAGGCTTGACACCTTTTGCTTTACAGGAGTTGAGATAACATGCTGATCTTCTTGTTTTTCACTGGACACGATTTCCGGTGTGCTCACATCTTCACTTATCGGCTCTGTGTTCTTTTGTATATCTGCCGCCGGAAAATTATAAGGAACCATCGTCTTATAGACTGCCACAGTTCTTCTACCGTCTGCATATGACTGCGTCACTGTTACCGCAAATAATCCAGGTTCTAATTCACAGATACTTTCCGGTTCATCTGCACTTACTCCTTCAAAATTGAAATTCATCTGTGTATCCGACACCATCGCTCTTCTGGAGATAGAATACATATTAATATAATCCCCAATTCCCATGTTCAAGGTCAATGGTAAATTAATAATATAATCCCCGCTCACATAAAGATCCTGAAAATTCGTCCCCTTAGAATAGCCTTCCATCGTTCCGTAATCATCTATGATCTGAAACTGACTGTCCAGCTTTTTAAATGTATATCCTCCATCTGCATTTGTCTGAATATAATAACAATCCTCCGTCTGATCATAACCGATTCCGAGTATATTATAATCATCTGAAATCTTCAGCCGGCCTTTGAATTCCAACGTATCTGCATCCAGCAAAAAAATACAGCCTCGGTTTTCCGCATTATAGCTTGTATACAATGCAACCACGATTTCTCTTGTATTCGGGTTAAATGCCATTCCGTTACAATGTTCACAACACATATCCTGCACACGTTTTGCAAGGGAATACCGTTCAACAGGCTGTCCATTCTCATCGTGGTCATACCGGTAATATGCTTTTATAATATCCGGTGTCGTGCCGTCCTCTGCAACATTCTCCATCATAATGATATAATAATCTGTCACACACATAGATTGTACGACACCACCTGCCGCCTCTATATCATCCTCTATAATCTTCTCCCACACTGCTCCATCAAACGCCCGGTCTGATGCAATCTCCGCATGCACCGTCAAGGGATTCAACATCCACCCAAAACAAAGCATACAGAAAAAAGCAAGGGTATATATACACCTTTTCATTACTGTTTTACTTCCATTCTAAAATTCCATTTCATTTTATCATATCATTCTGTAAAATGCTTGTAAACAGCCTTGTCAAAAAAAGAAGATGCAATTCACATTTTTTGTGAATGCACCCTCTTTTATCCACCCTGCAAATACTCTGCAGGTTCTGTTTTTCAAATTATATCCGAAAAATCAACCGAATTATTCGATTACTTTCAGCCATCCTTCCGGAGCTTCGATACGTCCCATCTGGATACCTGTCAATGTATCATACAATTTCTGAGTGATCGGTCCCATCTTCTCCATTCCGCTTGGGAAACAAATCTCTTTTCCATGGTCAACAACTTTACCTACCGGTGAGATAACAGCTGCTGTTCCACACAGACCACACTCTGCGAAATCTTTCAGTTCATCTACATATACATCTCTTTCTTCTACTTCAAGTCCAAGATAATGCTCTGCAATATACATCAGAGAACGTCTTGTAATAGATGGAAGAATTGTATTTGAATGAGGAGTTACAACTTTATTATCTTTTGTTACAAAAATAAAGTTTGCTCCACCTGTCTCTTCTACTTTTGTTCTTGTAGCAGAATCAAGATACATGTTCTCATCAAATCCATTTGCATGAGCTGTCACAATTGCATGCAGGCTCATAGCATAGTTCAATCCGGCCTTGATATGTCCTGTTCCATGCGGTGCAGCACGGTCAAAATCTGAAATACAGATTGTTACAGGTTTTGCTCCACCTTTGAAGTATGGTCCTACCGGTGTAGCAAAAATACGGAACTGATACTCATTTGCAGGTTTTACTCCGATAACCGGATTGCTTCCAAACATATAAGGTCTTAAATATAAAGTTGCTCCTGAACCGTATGGCGGTACATATTCAGCATTTGCCTTAACAACCTTTTCAATCGCATCTACAAATCTCTCTTCTGGGAACGGAGGCATCTCGAGTCTCTTCGCAGAATCAACCATACGTTTTGCATTCAAATCAGGGCGGAATACAACAATTCGTCCATCTTCTGTTGTATATGCTTTCATACCTTCAAATACTGTCTGTGCATACTGAAGTACTCCTGCACATTCATTCAGAACGATGTTCGCATCTTCTGTCAGGACTCCATCATCCCATTTTCCGTCTTTGAAGTTTGAAACATAACGCTTCTCTGTCTGAACATATCCAAATCCAAGGTTCTCCCAATCAATATTTTTCTTATCCATCTGTAGTTCCTCCATTCCAATATCAAGCTTTCTATCTTTAGTCGATTATAATACGATTAAAAAGAAAATTCAAGAGTGCACTCTGTTTTTTTACAATTTTTTATCTTTCCATCATGCTGATTGACTCAATTCCAACACTTCCGCCACGTACAACCTCAATATTCTGGAACTCTTCCTTCATCAGTTTGATAACTGCATCATTCTTTGTTGCAGTCTGAACAAATTCAATCAAAAGACTGTCTCTTCCGATATCCATCGGTTTTGCTTTATATGTCTCTGCAATTCGAAACAGCTCTGCTTTATCTTCTCTGCTGCATTTCTTAACCTTTACATATAAAATCTCTTTCATGCGGACAAACAAATCTGTAAAGTCGATTACTTTGATTACTTCTACCATTCGATTGAGTTGTTTTTTTATCTGTTCAAATGTTTCATCATCACTGACTGTTGCGATCGTCATTCGTGATACAGTAGGATCTTCTGTTGTTCCTACTGTCAGACTATCCAGGTTATATGCCTTTCCGGAAAAGAGTCCTGAAATTTTCGAAAGAACACCTACCTGATTTTCTACATACAATGAAATCCATCTTTTCTTTATACTATTCTCCATTTTTTCAGTCCTCCTAACACTCTATGATCATTTCTTCCAATGTTCCGCCCGGCTTAATCATTGGGAATACCATTTCTTCCGGATCAATGATAAATTCAATCAATGTCGGAACTTTTGTATTTTTCTTAGCTTCTTCAAATGCTGCTGCGATTTCATCTGTTTTCGTAACACGTATACCCTTTGCACCATAACTCTCTGCCAGCTTAATGAAGTCCGGTGTATACTCCGGCTTTTCTTCTCCATTTGTTCTTCTTGTCAAAGCACCTGCTCGCAAATCTGTCATTCCATAACGTTTTCCATAGAATAATTTCTGCCACTGACGTACCATTCCAAGATATGTATTGTTAAATACACATAAGATAACAGGAAGTTCTTCCAATACTGCAGTTGCAAACTCCTGAATGTTCATCTGCATACCGCCATCACCTGAGATCATAATGACCGGCTTATCCGGATTTCCAAGTTTTGCTCCGATTGCTCCCGGAAATCCATATCCCATCGTTCCAAGTCCGCCTGACATAATAATCTGCTTCTTCTCTGTAATCTCTGTAAACTGTGCCGCAAACATCTGATGCTGACCTACATCCGTTACAATGATCGCCTCATCAAACTGTCTGTTAATCTCCCCGATAATATCCATCGGTCCCATTTCTGCATGCTTTTTCATCGTCAACGGGTGTACATGCTGCCATTCGTCAATTTCATCCAGCCATTTCTTCGTCTTACAAGGAACAACATATTCATTCATTTTTGTAATTGCGTCTTTTGCATCTGCAACAATCGGTACATCAACATGGATATTTCGCGAAATGGCCGCTGTATCAATATCTATGTGGACAATTTGTGCATGTGGGGCAAACTCATGTAATTTCCCTGTAATACGGTCGTTAAATCTCGTTCCGATAGAAAATAACAGATCACACTCGCTGACTGCCATATTGGCTGCATACGCACCGTGCATACCAAGGTTTCCAATAAACAATGGGTGGTTCGTCGGAATCGCACCACGTCCCATAACAGTTGTAACAACCGGTACGTTTGTCTTCTCTACAACCTCTTTAAATGCCTCTTTCGCATCTGCAATGATCACTCCGCCACCTGCAAGAAATAATGGGCGCTCTGCTTTTCCAAGCATTTTCAAAGCTCGTTTCAGCTGTCCGATATGAACAGACGTAGTCGGTTTGTAGCCACGGATATTTACAGATTTCGGGTACTCTGCACTTCCAAGCTCTGCCATAACATCTTTCGGAAGGTCAATCAGTACCGGACCCGGTTTTCCTGTTCTTGCTATATAAAAGGCTTCTTTGATAATACGTCCCAGGTCCTCACGTTTATGGACAGTAACACCATACTTCGTAATACTTCTTGTAATACCCACGATATCTACTTCCTGAAAAGCATCATTTCCGATCAAATGTCTTGAAACCTGACCTGTAAAACAAACCAATGGCACACTGTCATAGTTTGCTGTTGCAAGACCTGTTACAAGGTTCGTCGCTCCCGGTCCGCTTGTCACAAGACAGACTCCGACTTTGCCTGTTGTACGGGCATATGCGTCGGCAGCATGAACCAAAGCCTGCTCATGTCGAGGCAGGATCACACGTATATCATCCTGTTTATAAAGCTCATCACTGATATCGATCGTACAAGCCCCAGGATAACCAAATAATGTATCTACCCCTTCTTCTTTCAATGCTTTTACTAATAACTTATTACCTGAAATCTGTTTCATAGAAAAACCTCCCTTTATAAAAACGTCCTGTTTGCAAACGTTATTTTCGCTGTCTGATAAATCCGATTATTGTATAAATACCAAGAAATGCCAGATTTACAACAACCACACTGGCTCCTGCCGGAGTTGCAAAAAAGTATGACACCGAAATGCCAATGCAGAAGCACACAACAGAAATAATCGCTGAATTTACAATCACTCCTCGAAATGTCTTGCAGACTCGCATAGATGTAAGTGCCGGAAATATGATCAGACTGGAAATCAGCAATGTTCCCATCATTCTCATTCCAAGCACGATTGTCACAGCAGTCAGAACTGCGATCAATGTATTATATAAATCAGCTTTCACACCTGTTGCTTTTGCAAATGTTTCATCAAATGTAATCGCAAATATTTTATTATAGAAAAATATATACAACAATAGTACGACTACCGATAAAACCACACTCATGCGGACATCCTCTGCACTCATAGCAAGAATACTTCCAAACATGTAATTGTAAACATCTGTATTCATTCCTGTTGTCATGGATATTACCATAACACCGATTGCAAGTGCACTGGTAGAAATCAGTGCGATCGCTGAATCACCTTTTAGCACACTGCTGCTGTTCACTCTAAGAAGAAGTATCGCCGCAATGATAACGACCGGAATTGCGACCGCCAATGGTGCCACATTTAACGCTGCTGCAACTGCCAGTGCGCCAAATCCTACGTGTGACAGGCCATCTCCTATCATCGAATACCGCTTTAATACCAGGCTCACACCCAAAAGTGCGGAACATAAAGAGACCAGAATTCCTACTGTAAACGCCCTTACCATAAATGGATAGGAAAGCATCTCAATCATTGTATTCATGACTTATCTCCCCCTTCCATCCGTTTCAGCCGTTCCTCTACTACCGCTTCCTGAACATCAATCTGTCCGCTTTTAATATATTGTCTGCCGACAGCACTCTTCTTATAATCCTCTGTCGTCCCGAAAAATCTTGCATTTTCCTGCAAATGTAAAATATGTGTCGCATCCCGAAGTGCACTCTCAATATCGTGAGAGACCATCACAACAGCAATTCCTGACTTCTGATTTATCTCTTTGATCAGTTGATAAAACTCTGCTGTCACGATCGGATCAAGTCCTGTCACCGGCTCATCCAAAAGAAGAAGCTTCTTTGTCGCACACAAAGCTCTTGCGAGCAGAACTCTCTGCTTCTGTCCGCCGGACAAATCTCGAAAACAGCTTCTTGCAAGATCATCGATTCCTAAAAGCTGCATATTTTCTTTTGCCTGTTTCTTGTCCTCTGCTTTATAAAACGGATGAAATCCGCGTCCATTTAGCCGTCCTGACAACACTACTTCATACACACTTGCCGGGAAATCCTTCTGCACATCATTTTGCTGTGGAAGGTACCCAATCTCTCTTTGAAGCAATCCATCTCCGAAAATAATTTTCCCTTTCGACGGACTCTTTAACCCTAAAAGGCTCTTGACTAAAGTACTCTTGCCGGAACCATTTTCCCCGACAATACAAAGATAATCCCCTTGATTCATCTGAAATGATAAATCCTCAATGACCGTCTGACCTTCGTATGCAATTGATATATTTTCACATTGAATCAAAGCCATTATCTCAAAGCCTCCTTTAACGTTTCTACATTTTCTTTCATTAAATCCAAATAAGTTACTCCCGCTTCAAACTGCTTAGCACTAATATTATGACTGCTGTAAAACACCTTCACCGGCACATCACACGCCTCTGCAATCGCATTTGCAATATTATCATTACTAAGCTCCATCTTCAGCACGACCGGGATCTGTTCTTCTTTCACCTTATTAATCAGAAATGCCATTGTTGCCGCACTCGGTTCTGTATCTGATGCACAGCCAGAAAATGCCGCATAATAATCCAGTCCATACTCTGCCGCAAAATATCGAAACGGAAAACGGTCTCCAAACAAAAGTGTATGATTCTTCGCATTTTCCACTACATCTCGAAACTCTGTGTCCAGTTCTTTCAACTGTGCCTCATATGCTTCTGCATTATCTTTGTATGTCTGTCCATGCTCTGGATCCAAAGAACATAATTCCTCTGTGATATGCTCTACGATGTCAATTGCATTGCCCGGTGATGTCCAGACATGCTCATCCATTGTGTGTACATGCTCATTATGCTCTTCTTCCGTTTCTTCTGCAGAATGAAGAAAATGTTCCTCTTCATCGTGGCTCTCTTCTTCCTCATCTTCATGGGAATGCCCACGCTCTTCCTTCATTCCTTCCACATGCTCTTCTGCAAGAATATTTCCAACACAATCTACTAAACGAAGCCTTTTTACATCTTCCATCTCCGGTGATTCCAAAATATCTTCCACCCACTCGTCATTCTCTCCGCCGACATAAATAAACAAGTCTGCATTCTGAATCGCAATGATATCCTGTGGAGTCGGTTCGTAAGAATGTGTCTCCTCTCCTGGTTTCAAAAGCATGGTAAGTGACACATTATCTCCCGCTATCTGCCGTACAAAATCGTACTGTGGGAAAATAGTTGTCACGACTTGAAGCTTCTTCTGGTCTTTTGGAAGATTTTCTTCTCCATTGCCACCTGCTGTGCAGCCACATAATCCACTGACCAGAAATACGATTGTACAGAGTATACTAACACCTCTGAATATAAAATATTTTTTATTCTTTTTATTTCTTTTTTGATTATTTTCGTTCATATTTTGCGAATACATATTCCAAATCAAAACAAGTCTGCTCCTCACTGACCTCCGTCATCTCCCATTCATCCATCTGATCCAGATTTGGGAAATACGTATCTGCTGCATATGCATGATCGATCTTTGTGATATACGCTGTATCACAATATGGGATCAGCATCTCATAAATGCTTCCCCCTCCGATTACATACAGCTCATTTGAATCATATTTTTTTAATTCTTCCAACAATTCTTCTTTTGTATGCACGATAATCGCATCTTTCACCTTATAAGAACGGTTTGCTGTCAACACGATATTAACTCTGTTCTTAAGAGGCAGTCCGTTTGGAAAGCTTTCCAAAGTTTTTCTTCCCATCACAACAACATGTCCCATCGTCTTCTCTCTGAAAAACTTCATATCCGCCGGAATACTTGTTAAAAGTCTGTTTTTATTTCCTATTGCCCAATTCGCATCTACTGCTGCTATTGCATTCATTATCTAAAACCTCCTACACTGCTATCGGAATATTTTTAATCTGTGGATGTGTTTCATAATTATCCAGTCTTACATCATCCGGTGTGAAATCATAAAAATCTTTTACTTCCGGATTTAACCAGAATGTCGGTGCCGGAAGCGGCTCTCTTGATATCAGTTCCTTGATAAGCGGCACATGTCTGTCATAAATATGTGCATCTGCAATGACATGTACAAATTCTCCTACCTTCATATCACAAACCTGTGCCAGCATGTGTAAAAGAACTGCATACTGACAAACGTTCCAGTTATTTGCTGCCAAAACATCCTGTGAACGCTGATTGAGAATTCCGTTCAAAGTAAGCTTATCGCTTCCTGCTTCCTTTGTCACATTAAATGTCATACTATATGCACATGGATACAGATTCATCTCATGCAGATCCTGATGCACATAAATATTTGTCATAATACGACGGCTGTACGGATTGTTCTTCAAATCATAGATCACGCGGTCCACCTGATCCATCATACCTTCTTTATACTGGTGCTTCACCTGCATCTGATATCCGTATGCTTTTCCGATTGAGCCATCCTCATCCGCCCAGCTGTCCCAGATGTGACTGTTCAGATCATGGATATTATTCGACTTCTTCTGCCAGATCCAGAGAAGCTCATCTGTACAACTCTTAATTCCTGTTCTTCTCAGTGTCAGTGCCGGAAATTCTTTCGATAAATCATATCGATTCACCACACCAAACTTTTTAATCGTATAAGCAGATGTGCCGTCCTCCCACACCGGACGCACTTTCTCGCCTTCTGTACTTGTCCCGTTCTCTATAATATCTTTACACATATCGATAAATACTTTATCTGCATAACTCATTATAAACTTCCTCCTTTGGCCTCTTCACATGAATAAGGCTCACAGAAAAACATCTACTTGCTATGGTGTTTTTCTGTGAGCACAGCTTTTGTTGCTATACATTCGCTAGCTTGCTATATTAAGTTATAACACAGTTTTTTCTTTTTGTAAATAAATCTCACGAAGAAGTTTGTTGTAACTAACCATTTTTATCCAAAGCAAATTCTTTATTTATCTTAAGTTTTATAATCTCCTAATATTCTCGGATCACGCTGCTGATTTCAAAAATATTTTCAATATCTCTCAACTGTTCCAGTGCATTTTTCAAATAATCTTCTCTCACCTTATCTGTTACGATAACAAGCTCGGCCTGCTCTCCTTTTATATGCTTCTGAACAACTCTTGCAATACTTACGCCATGGCTTCCAAATACGGTTGCAATACTTGCAAGTACACCCGGCTGGTTCTTCACCTGCATACGAAGGAAAAACTTATTTTCTACCTCATCAAACTTTTTGATCGGTGTTTCTCTATAACATGTACAACTGATTCGGCCATTGCATCCATATGCAATATTTCTTGCAACATCAATGATATCTCCCATAACTGCACTCGCTGTAGGAAGCTCTCCTGCTCCACGTCCATAGAACATTGCATCATCTACTGCATCTCCATGTACAAATACCGCATTAAAAGAATCTCTTACGGATGCCAGAGGATGCTCTTTGTTCAACAGCATCGGATAGACCCCGACTTCAATTCCGCCCTCCGTATTATGTGCAACACCAAGTAATTTGATCACGCTGTCAAATTCTTTTGCATATGCAATATCATCTGAAGTAATCTTTGTGATTCCTTCTGTATAGACATCGTCAAATATAACCCTTGAATGAAATGCGATCGATGCCATGATCGCAACCTTACGTCCTGCATCCAGACCTTCTACATCTGCTGTCGGATCAGCCTCCGCATATCCAAGCTCTGTAGCCTTAGCCAGTGCTTCTTCAAAGCTCATATTCTCTTCAAACATCTTTGTTAAAATATAATTTGTCGTACCATTTACAATACCGATCACTTCATCGATCTCATTTCCCGCAAGACACTGCTTCAATGGCCGGATAATTGGAATTCCACCTGCAACTGCTGCCTCAAACAACAGATCGCAATGCTTTTCTTCTGCAGCATCCAACAATTCTTTTCCATGTGCAGCTAAGAGATCCTTATTCGCAGTCACAACATGCTTTCCTGCATGCAATGCTTCAAGGATCATCGTTCTCGCCGGCTCAATCCCACCCATCACTTCTACGATAATCTGAATTTCCGGATCATTTACAATCTCCTGCCAATTGTCCGTCAAAAGTGAGGCATCGATACCTTCACGTTGCTTGTTCAGATTATGGACAAGAATCTTGCTTACTTCCATCTCTGCTCCAATTGTCCGAACCATAACATCAGCACGACGCTGAATTAATTTATATACACCAGTACCAACTGTACCAACTCCTAATAATGCTACTTTTATCTTTTTTGTATTCATGTTTTCTTCTCCTGACTACTATAAATACTTCACGAAGTCTTTCGAATCTGTTAATGCTTTAACACTTTACCCCGCTGCATTTTGTGTATTGTATCACAGGTATTTTAAAAATACTAGTACAATTTTTAAAAAGTTTATCTCAGTCGACGACTGAGATAAACGCTCCGCGAGGATGCGCAGTGATTCTGTAAAGAATGTATCAGCTTACGCTGACCAGAATCACGCGCCAAGTCTCGCGGCTGCTCGACTTGAACGAGAGCCGGTTAGGGACGGGGTTTTCTGGCTCTTTTACAGTAACTGTGACCAGCTGCAATACTTCCAGGCAAAACAAAAGAGCAATGCTTTCGCATTGCCCGTAATAAAAGAGCGACAGACGGGGTTCGAACCCGCGACCCCGACCTTGGCAAGGTCGTACTCTACCAGCTGAGCCACTGTCGCATATGTTAGTTGTTCTGCATCAGAACAATAATTACTATACACGAAGCAACCTCCATTGTCAACTCTTTTTTTCATTTTGTGCGTCTGAATTTTTCTTTATTTTTCTGACAATTCCTTTAATTCATCCAAATATCGGATTACATCATACAAAGACTCCAATGTTTGTGCACAAACCGCCTTTGTTTCTTCGGTCGGCTCATCCATATCCGGAACCATAACAACCTGACATCCTGCTGCATTTGCAGCTCGTATCCCATTATAGCTGTCTTCGATCACAAGACATTCTCCCGGCTCAAGGCCAAGCAATTCTGCGGCCTTTAAAAATACATCCGGAGCAGGCTTACCATTCTTAACCTCACGTCCACATACTGTCGCATCAAATTGCAGTGGCAGATTTCCTTTTTCAAAATATATTTCCACCCGCTCTCTCTGTGTTGATGTTGCAAGTGCTGTTTTTATATGATTTTCTTTTAAGTAGCTAAAAATTTCTCTGACACCAGGCTTTAATGGCGTTCCATGCTCGTCCAAATGCTGCATCAGCATTTCCAGTCTCGCACCTCTTGCTTCATCGTAATCTACCTCGTCTCCAAACCATTCGTGAAATAAATTTTTCGCCACGTCCGCAGTTCTTCCTCGAAGCATTCCGATTCGTTCATCTGTCAAAGCGATCTGATATCTCGCTGCTACCTTCTTCCATCCTTTTGCGTTGATACGCTCTGTATCAAAAATCACGCCATCCATATCAAATAATACTGCTTTTATCATCCTGTAATCCCTCGCTAACTATTATAATGAAACACCACATTACAAGCTTCGAAAATACTGCCTTCAAATATTATGGTGTATATATTCGCTAAGTTCGGCAAAACCTCACTAAACGAATAAAAAAAAAAGCAATGCAACATGTTGCATCACTCCTCCTCAAAAGAGAGCGACAGACGGGGTTCGAACCCGCGACCCCGACCTTGGCAAGGTCGTACTCTACCAGCTGAGCCACTGTCGCATATATAGTTCTTTGTCAGAACAAAATATACTATACACGACTTTTCCTCGTCTGTCAACACTATTTTTCTATTTTTTTATATTTTTCGAAATTTTTCTATTATTTATTCTTCAGCACTTTCTTGCGGTCTCAACTCCAGCCCCAACTCAGCAAGCTGTTTATCATCAGCCTGGCTCGGTGCATTTGTCATAAGGCATGAAGCATCTTTTACTTTCGGGAATGCCATTACGTCACGAATGCTGTCTACTTTTGCCATCAGCATAACCAGGCGGTCCAGACCATAAGCAAGTCCTGCGTGAGGTGGTACTCCGTATTTGAATGCATCTAACAAAAATGAGAACTGACGATAAGCCTCTTCTTTTGTAAATCCAAGTACTTCAAACATCTTCTCCTGAATATCGTTCTGATGGATTCGGATACTTCCTCCACCAATCTCATTACCATTCAATGTAATATCATATGCTTTCGCACGGACACGTCCCGGATCTGTGTCGATATACTGCCAGTCTTCTTCCATTGGCATTGTAAATGGATGATGCATTGCTGTATAACGATTCTGTTCCTCGCTCCACTCAAGAAGTGGGAATTCTGTGATCCACAGGAATTTATATTCATTCTTATCCAAGAGCTCTAACTGACGTGCAAGCTCCAGACGTAATGCACCTAAAACATCCCATACAACCTTATTCTTGTCTGCTGCAAAAAGAAGAAGGTCTCCGTTTTCTCCGTCCATAGCTTTGATCAGATTCTGCATCTCTTCTTCGCTCATAAATTTAGCAAATGAAGATTTTACAGTTCCGTCTTCCTGGATTGCGATATAAGCAAGTCCTTTTGCGCCATAATCTTTTGCAAAGCTTACAAGCTTATCAATCTTCTTACGAGGCATTGAGCCCTGACCTTTTGCATTGATACCACGAACAGTTCCGCCATTCTCAATAGCACCTTTAAATACAACAAATTCACTGTCTTTTACTGTCTCTGTCACATTTACAAGTTCCATGCCGAAACGGATATCCGGCTTATCAGAACCGAAACGGTCCATCGCTTCCTGCCATGTCATTCTCTGAATCGGAAGCTCTACATCAATATCAAGAACCTCTTTAAATAATTTAGCAAGAAGTCTTTCATTGATACTCATAACATCTTCTTCGTCTACAAAAGAAAGCTCCATATCGATCTGTGTAAATTCAGGCTGTCTGTCTGCACGTAAATCCTCGTCACGGAAACATTTTGCAATCTGGAAATAACGATCATATCCAGAACACATCAAAAGCTGTTTGTACAGCTGTGGTGACTGTGGAAGTCCATAGAAGCTTCCCGGATGAATACGGCTAGGCACAAGATAATCTCTTGCTCCTTCCGGTGTAGTCTTACCAAGAACTGGTGTTTCAATCTCGAGAAATCCCTCATCTGCAAGGAACTGACGAGTCAGTGTTGCAATCTTACTTCTCATCATTAAATTGCGCTGAAGATCCGGTCTTCTTAAGTCCAGATAACGATATTTCAAACGTAAGTCCTCTTTTGTTTTAGAATTCTCCTCAATTGGGAACGGAGGTGTCTCAGACTCAGATAAAATTCTCATCTGTTCCGGAATCACTTCAATCTCTCCTGTTGCAAGATTCTCATTCACTGCACCTGAACGTTTTTCAACCTTACCTACGATTGCTACTACATATTCAGAACGAAGGCTTGCTGCTCTTGCGATCAAATCTGCATCGCATAAACCATCTTCAAATACCACCTGAATAATTCCCGAACGGTCACGTACATCAACGAATACAAGACCTCCTTTATTACGATTCTTCTGAACCCATCCCATAATTGTAACTGTCTCTCCGACATTAGCCGCAGAAAGCTCGCCACAACGATGTGTACGATGTAATCCCTGCATTGATTCTGCCATTACTTTGTTCCTCTTTTCTTTTCGTTTTTATATTATCTGTTGAAAACTTCTACGATTTCTTCATATCCCTGCTGCTGAAGCTGTTCTTTCTGGAATTTCTTATTCTTCTTCATATTCAGAAGCATAATCTGTTTTCCTGCAGCACGCTCAGCTTTTGCAGCCTCTAATACTTCCAGGATTTTTTCCTGTGGAAGTTTCTTCTCAAGCAAATATGCTTTTTTTACCTTTGTTGTCGGAATCTTGTATCCACGTTCCAAAAGCAGCATAACAATACGCTCAAATCCAATTGAAAATCCAACTGCCGGTGTATCCTGACCTGTAAACTTACCAATCATCTCATCATAACGTCCGCCGCCTCCGACAGAACCACCGAACTCGTCCATTGAAATTTCAAAAATTGTTCCTGTATAATAAGACATACCTCTTACAAGTGTCGGATCAAAGCTCATCTTAAACTCAGCCTCTTTCGCACTTTCTACACTTGTAATGATCATCTCCAGCGACTGTGCCGCTTCTTCCGGGAGATACCCAGCCAGTTTCTCTTTACACCAGCGTACGCCCTCGACATCGTTCGTAATCTCTTTAAAAATCTGGAGATATTTTTCGACTGATTCTTTCGCATAGCCATTTTCCTCTAACTCCTTCTGAACTCCATCCAGACCAATCTTGTCCATCTTATCCAGAGTAATGAATACGCTGTCATAATCCTTCTCTTCAAATCCGCTGTATGCAGCCATTGCTTTTAAGAATCGGCGGTCATTGATACGGATTGTAAAGTTATGGAAATCAAGTTTTCCAAGCAATGTAGATGTTGCCAGGATCAACTCAATCTCTGCCAGATTAGATGGCTCGCCCAAAATATCAATATCGCACTGCATAAACTGACGGAAACGTCCTCTCTGTGGACGGTCAGCTCTCCATACATTACCCATCTGAAGTGCCTTGAATGGTGCCGGCAATTCATTTGCATTATTGGAATAATATCTTGAAAGCGGAACAGTTAAGTCATAACGAAGTCCGCCATCTACCAAGTCAATCTCCTCTTTTGCCTGATCGATCTTCAGTTTCTCACCACGTTTTAAAATCTTGAAGATCAATTTTTCATTGTCTCCGCCCTGCTTACTGCAAAGGTTTTCAATATGTTCTACACATGGTGTCTCAATTCTGGAAAATCCAAATGACTTGTAAGTCTCCTGAATCAATCCAATCACATAATCCCGGATTTCCATCTCTTCCGGCATCATGTCCTTCATACCTGTAACTGGTTTCTTCTTTAATGCCATGTATTTATTCTCCTTTTTATCAAAATCTATATCATGAAGAGTCTGTCCGCAGAAGGACAAGACTTTCAACTTTTCTCTTCATCCTGCCTTTACTGCCGGTATTCCCATACTTTCACCTCTCACTATTATAGTTTTTGTGTTATAGTATGTCAATTGCTTTTCCGTTCGATCATTTCATCAATACGAGCAATATATTCTTCAATATTCTTTACATTTTCTATACGGATCAGATTTGTTTCTTTTCCATTTTCTGTCTTGATTTTTTCAGGCAGCACAATCTTGGTTGTAGCTCCCGCTCCAGCAGCATAAATAGTTTGTTTTTCTTCCATAATTAATATATTGTAAATTCCGGCTTTGTCAACCTTTGCATAACCAACATTTTCAAAATTGCCTGCAATATTCTTCTGTCTATATAAATAATACGGAACTAATCCAAGCTTTTCTGCCGTTTTTGCTGCGTCCTCTACCATCTCTGTGATTTCTGTGTGCAAATCTCTCACCGGCTGTTCCTGCGCCATTCTGGCTGCACGTTTGATTGCCAGTGAATGTACTGTCAGGCTGTCCGGAGATAATTCTTCAATCTGGCGAAGTGTATCTCTCATATCTTCTGCATTTTCTCCCGGAAGTCCCGCAATAAGGTCCATATTAATGTTATCAAATCCCAGCTCTCTTGCAAGATGGAAAATATCTTTCACCGCCTGTACTGTGTGCTTTCTTCCCACAATATCCAGTGTCTTCTGCTGCATTGTCTGCGGATTGACCGAAATACGTGTCACCGGATGCCTGCGGATCACTTCCAGTTTTTCTTTCGTAATACTGTCAGGTCTTCCCGCTTCCACCGTATATTCCAAAAGCTCTGCACCACGTTCTTCATTTAAGAATAACTTGTCAATTACATTTAACAATTTTTCCAACTGCTTGGCTGTAAGAGTTGTCGGCGTTCCTCCTCCGATATAAATCGTATTGAGCGTCTTTCCTTCTGTCTCTTTCGCGATATGGTGAAGCTCAATGCAAAGTGCATTCAGATAATCATCCATACGCGGACTCCACACATCGATCGGTGAAGAACTAAATGAACAATAAGAGCAGATGCTTGGGCAAAACGGAATCCCGACATACAAACTAAAGCCGTTTAGATAATCCAGCTTGCTAAGTAATGCCTTCTCTCTGCATGCAATATCAACAGCCAGCTCTGCTTTCTTTTCTGACACGCAATACACTTCCTGTAAAAATGCTTTTACCTGTGCTTCGCTCATTCCAGTTTCCATCTGGTGCATCGCAAGTTTGGTTGGGCGAACTCCGGTAAGCATTCCCCATGCCATCTTCTGTCCGGTCTTTTCGGATAAAAACAGATACACCATTTTCGTTACTATTTTTTTCTTTTCCTGTGCGTCTTCCTTCTTTTGATTCTCCTCAAACTCTTTCGCATCCAGCAAAAAACAAGAGCCGTCATCCAACTCAATCCGGACCAACGGTTCTTGCTCTGCATCGACACATTGTTTGATTTCCTCATTTGGGAAAAATGCTTTCGTTATATGATATAAGTTATAAGTATATAATGTTTCTTTACATTGAATTTGAATCATTCTGTTAATCAATGCCCCCTGTTAAACAATTTGTATCTCAGCATTTAAATGAACGGATTATGTTTCCGCTCATATCCAATTGTAGTTTCTTCCATATGTCCCGGATAAACCATCGTATCTTCCGGTAGCACAAGCAACTTATCTCTCACCGCTCTTACAAGCTGTGAACTGCTTCCCGTTGGAAAATCGGTTCTCCCAATCGATGCGCAGAATAAACTATCACCGCTAAAAAGCACCTCTTCTTCTGCAATATAATAACAGCATCCACCAGCTGTATGTCCCGGCGTCTCGATTACTTTTATCTTCATGCCGGCAATCTCCAGTTCCTCTCCATCTCGCACATATGTCGCATCAGAAAATGTATATCCTCCGCCATATGCCGCAGACAAATTCAGCCTTGCATCCTGTAATATCTCTTGTTCCTTCTCAGATGCATACACTGGCACCTGAAACTTCTCACGCACACCATCAATTCCCATAATATGGTCAAAATGTCCATGTGTCAGAAGGATTGCTTTCAGACTCAATCCTTCTGTTTCTATATAAGATATAACATTCCTGTCACAAACTGCCGGGTCTACGATAAAACACTCTTTTGTATTCTCATTGCTCACCACATAGCAGTTCGTCCCAATCATGCCTATCACAAATTTCTTAATTCTCATGTCATCCTCCTGCACAAACCACTCCTCATTTTTCTAAATGATTCGCATTCATGCGTTTACACTGTTCTATTAGCTGGCCGTTCTCTCGATATCCAGTACACCTTCCACCTGACGAAGCTTATCAATAACTCTGTTCAGCTCATCTCTTCCATGTACGATAAATCCCATGTCTAATGTAGCTGTTCCTTTTTTACTTGTACGCACATTCATAGATTTTACATCCAGCTTTGCTTCTGTAAATATCTTTGAAATATCCATCAGAAGTCCCTGTCTGTCATGTGCATACATCTTCAGCTCTGCAAGATACTGACCGCCATTATCACCTGCACCTTCCCATTCGGCATCAATCAGACGCTCACGCTCTGCCGCAGACAAATGAATCATATTCACACAGTCTGTACGATGGATAGACATACCACGGCCACGGGTTACAAAACCAACAATCTCATCCCCCGGAACCGGATTACAGCATTTCGAAAAACGCACTGCCATATCATCGATTCCTTTGACAATAATTCCACTCTTCGATTTTGCAATATGAACCTTCTGAGATGGAACTCCTGATAATGTCTCCAAAATCGTCTCGTCCGTAATCTCTTTTTTGTGATCCTTTTGATATTCTTCCATCAAGCGGTTCACAACCTGGCCTTCTTTGAGTCCTCCATGACCGATTGCCGCCAGTACAGATTCCCAGTCACGGAATCCATATTTCTGCTGCACGATCTGTAAATATTTTGGCTTACTGATATCTGTCAGATTGATTGCTTTTGCCTTGCAATATGCTGCGATCAGCTCTCGTCCACGAACAATATTCTCTTCCTTAAACTCTTTCTTAAACCATTGGTTAATCTTACTCTTTGCCTGTGTACTCTTTACAATATTCAGCCAATCCCTGCTTGGTCCCTTCGAATTCTGTGACGTCAATATCTCAATACGGTCACCATTTTGAATCTTATAATCAATATTCACAAGTTTTCCATTCACTCGTGCTCCGACCATCTTATTGCCGACTGCACTATGGATCGCATAAGCAAAATCCACAGGTGTAGAGCCATTCGGCAGATTCTTGACATCTCCGTTCGGAGTAAAGCAATACACATCTTCTGTAAATAGATCCAAATCACCTTTCAACAGACTTAAAAATTCTCTGTTATCTGACATATCACGCTGCCACTCCAGAATCTGACGCAGCCAGCTTAGCTTCTCTTCTTCCTGATTCTTCGCTACACCCTTCGTTCCATCTCCGCTCTCTTTATATTTCCAATGGGCAGCAATACCATACTCAGCTGTTTTGTGCATCTCTTCTGTACGGATCTGGATCTCAAACGGCTGTCCGGATGGTCCGATCAAAGTTGTATGAAGAGACTGATACATGTTTGCCTTAGGCATTGCAATATAATCCTTAAATCTTCCCGGAACCGGTGTATACATCTCATGGATCACACCCAGAGCCGCATAACAGTCCTTTACCGTATCAACAATAATACGGACCGCAAACAAATCATAAATCTGATCCAATGTCTTGTTCTGATTTACCATCTTCTTATAAATACTGAAGAAATGCTTTACTCTTCCGTACACCTTCGCTTTGATGTTCGCATTCTCCATATGCTTTGACACTTCCGCAACAATCTGTTGCACAAACTCTTCGCGCTTTGTCTTACGTTCATTAAGATCTCTGACCAGCTGATAATACACTTCCGGATTCGAATACTTCAATGAAAGGTCATCCAACTCAATCTTAATCTTTGAAATACCAAGACGCTGTGCGATCGGTGCATAAATATCCATCGTCTCACGAGCCTTCTCCTGCTGCTTGGCCGGTGTCATAAATTCCAATGTACGCATATTGTGCAGACGGTCTGCCAGCTTAATAATAATGACACGAATATCCTTCGCCATAGCCAGAAACATCTTACGAAGGTTCTCTGCCTGGACTTCCAGCTTATCTTTCGAATAAGACAATTGTCCCAGCTTTGTAACGCCATCTACAAGAAGAGCCACCTCTGAGCCGAACTCTCTCGTAATATCATCCAGTGTCATCACGGTATCTTCCACGACATCATGAAGCATTCCTGCAACAATCGTCTCTTTATCCATCTCAAGGTCTGCCAGAATGATCCCTACCCACAAAGGATGAATGATGTATGGTTCCCCTGACTTTCTAAACTGCTCCTTATGTGCTTCACTCGCAATCTTATAAGCCTTTTCAATCAATGAAATATCTGCAGACGGATGATATTTCGTCACTCTGGCAATCAATGCCTGATATAACTTTTCCGGGTCCTGATAATCTTCCGGATTTTTGACGGCATGACCATCAACAATCTCCAAATTTTTATTCAATAATTGATATTCTAATGTCCCTGCCATCAAAATTCCCCCTTTTGTTCTCATTTGTAATATGCATATATGTAAATAGTATAGCATTTTTTTCAAAATTGTAAATAATCTGTTTTCCTGCCTTAACAGAACTTTTTATCCAATCTTACTTTGAAGGATTATAATTCTGAACTACCATTTGAATCGTTCTCTCACCTCGGAATTCATTGATCGACGGATAATAAGTAAACGCCATCGTTTCACTTTGTTCAATTGTTTCCAGGCATCCTTCTACATCACCAAAACAGATCGCATCCATTTCATACCCGTTTTTGTCCTGCACCTTGAACTTCAATACGTTTTTATTCTTTCCGATAATACGAGGATTGATCACCTTCAGATTTTTCTCTGCAAACAATGGTTTTGGATTTCCTTTGCCAAATGGTTCCAAAAGCTCCAGCTCCTGAATCAGACTTTCATTCACATATCGAAGTGGGAGCTGCATATCAATCGAAATCTTTTCTGTCAGATCATCCTCTGTCAGATTTGCACATTCATTGATTGACTCTCGGAATCGTTCCACATTTTCTTCTTTCAAAGATAATCCGGCTGCCAGCTTATGTCCTCCGAATTTTGTAAACAATGCCCGGCATTTATTCATTTCTTCAAACATATTATAAGCTTCAATTGAGCGCCCGGAACCCTTCACATCCTCTTCTCCCTGAGTCAGCACAAATACCGGACGGTAATATTTCTCACGGATACGTCCCGCAATAATTCCGGCAATACTTTCATGACAGTCCGGCAAATAAACAACCAGCACCTTATCCTCTTTTAATGAAGTATTTTCAATCAAATCGACAGCCTGTTCCACGCCTTTTTCTGTCATTTCCTTTCGGCTGTCATTGAGTGCTTTCAAATCTTCCGCAAGCATCACCGCTTCTCTTCTTGTCTTTGCATTTAACAAATTCAAAGCTCTCTTCGCCGTATCCAGGCGCCCACCTGCATTGATGCATGGTCCGATCACAAATCCGATGTGATACGCATTCAAAGAATCAACCGGCACACCTGTACATTCCATCAATGCTTTCAATCCTTCATTGCTCGTTCTCTTAAGCATTTCTAATCCCTGCTTTACGAAAATGCGGTTTTCCCCGGTCAAATCCATCACATCGCCAATCGTCGCAATCGCAACATTTTCCATCAAATAATCAACATCCTCTGCATCCCGTTGCATCACACCATAAAGAGCTTCTATCAGCTTATAAGAAACCGCAGCCCCGCACAGCCCTTTAAATGGATACGGACAATCTTCCCTGTGCGGGTCTATCACCGCATCTGCATGCGGTAATAAATACTCTTTTCCGTCCCCGACATCTATATAAGGTACTTCATGATGATCCGTCACAATGATCGTTAAACCTTGCTGCTTGCCATATGCGATCTCATCCATTGCCGCAATTCCATTGTCACACGTTATAATCGTGTCGATTCCATCCTCGATTGCACGGTCGATCAATGCTTTATTCAATCCATATCCATCCTTGATTCTGTCCGGGATATCCGTATCGACATCCCCGCCAAGATTTGAGATACCTTCCTGCAAAATGTATGTCGCATTGACACCGTCAATATCATAATCTCCTATTACGCGGATCGGCTCATTTGCCTGGATTTTTTCTTTTAAAATTGTGACTGCCTTATCCATATCTTTCATCAACATCCCATCATACAGATCGGCTATCGTTCCATTTAGATAAACCTCGATTTCATCCTTTGTTATCATCTCACGATTTCGGATCAGGCGTGCAAGAATCGGAGAAATCTGAAACATTTCACCAATCTGATAAAAATCCGCCTTCTTCATCGTCACAAACCATTTCTCCATCTTCCGTCCCCTTTTCATTTTCAAAAAAGGACAGACACGAAAATCATGCCTATCCCTTTTTATCATTTTCTATTTTCTTCCGGCCTTCTTAACACCGATTTTTGTTTTCATTACATACCAGAGTGCACCTGTAATACATACAGAAGAATAAGCACCACAAATAATACCAACCATCAGAGGGAGGGCAAATTCACGAATAGAGCTTACACCCATGATATATAAAACAGCTACCATGACAAATGTAGTAAGTGATGTATAAACACTTCGTGTCAATGTCAGAGTAATACATTTATTTACCAGTTCATCCAGCTGTGTTCCACGTTTCTTTGTTTTCAGTTCCTCACGGATACGGTCGAAAATAACGATTGTCGCATTGATTGAATATCCGACGATTGTCAGCATACATGCGATAAATGTATTACCTACCGATACTCTCGCAATCGCATAGAAGCCTAATACGATCAGCACATCATGGAGCAATGCCAATACTGCACTTGTTGCGAAACGCACATCTTTAAATCTAAACCAAATATAAAGCAGCATACAGATTGTTGCAATGATAACCGCTACAATGGCATCTCTTCTCATCTCTGAGCTTACTGTAGAACTGATATTCTCTGTTGCGATTTCATTCTCATCCACACCAAAGTTATCCGCCATTACTTTATTAAACGCCTCACGTTTTTCCAGATTCAATGTCTGTGTCTTAAAGATTACCTGATTAGAATCCTGTACCTTCTGAACCTGAACGTTCTTGTCTCCGACAGCATCTTCGATCAACGGAACGATATTCTGGTCAATCTCTTCCAATGTATAATCCTTATCAAATGTTACTGTAGATGATGTACCACCCATAAACTCAAGACTGTAGTTGAGCGCGCCATTTCCTTTTCCTTCGTTTACACCGATTGCAACGAATCCAAGCACGATAAGCGCAATTGAAATTGTAAAGAAAATCTTTTTCTTTCCGAGGAAGTTGATTGGTTTTCTCTCTTCCTTTACACGTCCGTATACTTTTGGATTACGGATTCCGATTGCATAGAACGAATATACAATTACTTTTGTAATTACCAAAGCAGTAAACATAGACAGCACGATACCAAGTGCCAATGTCTGTGCAAATCCTTTTACAGTACCGCTACCTCTAAGCCATAATACGGCAGCAGCAATCAATGTTGTAATATTACCATCCAAAATTGCAGACATTGCTTTCTGGAATCCGGCATTTAACGAAACTTTTACAGATTTTCCTGATGAAAGTTCTTCCTTCACACGTGCGAAAATAATAACGTTCGCATCTACCGCCATACCGATACCAAGGATGATACCTGCGATACCAGGCAATGTCAAAGTAATGTCAAATGCATTCAGTGCTACCAGTACCAGACCTGTATAGATCAACAGTGCAAGACCTGCTGCAAAACCTGGAAGCAGGTATACGCAGCACATAAATACAAATACGATTGCCAGACCGATTGCACCGGCCTTCAAGCTTGAACTGATTGCTTCTTCACCAAGCTGTGCTCCTACAACGTTAGAACGCAGCTCTTCCAATTCCAGATTCAATCCACCGATACGGATTGTAGATGCAAGCTGGTCAGCTTCTTCATAAGACATGCTTCCTGAAATCTGGGCACGTCCATCAGAAATAACTGCTTTTACATTCGGCACACTGACAAATGCTCCATCATAATAAATACCGATACTCTGTCCTGCCTCTTTTGCAACTTTAGTAGCTGCTGCAAATTTCTCTGTACCTTCTTTTGTAAACTCAAGGTCAACCACATTTTCCTTTGAACCTGTTGTACTGTCTGTATATGCACCTGCTGAAGCAGTTTTCACATCAGAACCTGTCAACACAATAGAACCATCTTCCTGCAGCTCTTCAATTGTTTTGTTAAGCTGATAATCTGTTCCTGCATCACCAGTGGCACCCACTCTTGTATAATTTTCTGAACCATCGCTTCCTGTCTGTGCGATAAAATACAAAGAACCAGGCTGTCCAAGTTCATTTAAAATCTCATTTGCATCTGTCACACCAGGAATCTCGATACTGATTCTGTCGTCTCCCTCCTGGTAAACACTTGCCTCTGTACTATACTGCTCCACACGTTTCTGAAGCTTATAAATCGTATCCGCCATATCTTCATCTGACGGAGTATCACCTTTTACCTGATAAGTGATGCTGACACCACCTTCCAGATCAAGACCAAGATTAATATTCTTAGCCGCTCCGGAATGTCCTTTTCCAAGACCAATCGTTGTAGTCACACCGAGAAGTGCCATCAATGCTACGATTGCGATCAGACTCAGGATCCCTTTACGCTTCTTCATGTCCTTCCATCCTTTCTTCGTCTGCCAATGCAGCCTTAATCATGATTGCACATTCTACTCTCTTTCTCTCCATCTCACAGCTCACTTCATATGTATCATTGATCGTGTTATGGAACTTGTACGAATTCGCCATACATCCTCCGCTGCAGTAGAATCTTGCAAAACAGTTCTTACAGCTTTCCTTAGAATATACACTACATCCGCGGAACTCATCTGCAATCTCAGGTTTTGTAATGCCCTCGTCAACATTTCCCATCAGAAACTCTTCCTGCCCTACAAACTGATGACATGGGTAAAGATCTCCCCAAGGAGTCACTGCCAGATATTCTGTTCCTGAACCACAGCCGGACAAACGTTTTGCCACGCAAGGGCCGCCTTCCAGATCAAGCATAAAGTGGAAGAAATTAAATCCTTTTCCTGAACGCTCTCTTTCTACCATCATCTTCGCCAGCTTATCATACTCGTCAAAAATCTGTGGCAGATTCTCTTTCTGGATTGCATAATCTTCTGTATCGTCGCCAACTACAGGCTCGATAGAAATCTGTTTGAATCCCAAATCAGCAAAATGCATTACGTCTTCTGAGAAGTCCAGATTATTTCTTGTAAATGTTCCTCTGATGTAATACTTCTCCTGATTTCTGCTGTCTGCTAACTTCTGGTACTTCGGAACGACCAGATCGTAGCTTCCCTTTCCATTTCTAAACGGACGCATATGGTCATGGATTTCTTTTCTTCCATCCAGACTCATTACAACGTTATCCATCTCTTTGTTAACAAATTCCTGAACCTCATCGTTGAGCAGGACACCATTTGTTGTCAAAGTAAAACGAAAATGCTTATCATACTGTTTCTCAAGCTCTCTTCCGTAAGCAACCAGGTCTTTTACAACCTGCCAGTTCATAAGAGGCTCTCCTCCAAAGAAATCGACTTCCAGATTTCTTCTGCTTCCCGAATTCGCAATCAGGAAATCCAATGCCTTCTTACCTACTTCGTAAGACATCAGCGCTCTTCTTCCATGATATTCGCCTTCTTCTGCGAAACAATACTTACAAGCCAGATTACAGTCATGTGCAATATGAAGGCACAATGCTTTTACAACTGTCTTTCTCTTCTTAACTTCCCCAATGTAAGATTCGTAAATATCTCTTGTAAATAACTGACCTGCTTCTGTCAGTTCAATAACAGCTTCCAGAATCTCCTTCAGCTCATCTTCTGAATACTTGCCTCCAAGTTCTTCTTTCAAATGTGCAAATGTCTCTTCGCTTTTCAGCGTATCCGGAGTGTGAAATGTATTCTCTGCCTCCAGACAGGCAATGACATCATACGCTTCCTGATCCACAACATGAACAGAACCACTATTCACATCAAGAACAATGTTATATCCATTATTTTGGTACTGATGTATCACAATGATACCTCGCTTTCTATTATTATCCTAACATATTAAAGGCAGCGACCTAGGCCGCTGCCTTGCCATCCCACGTATCACCTACGCTGCAAATGTGTATCTCACACATCTTTCTCTCAATGGATTCGAATTATTTGCTGTGCTCACATGTCTGGTTTCCTACTGTACAAGAAGTCTTGCAAGCAGACTGACATGATGTCTGGCATTCTCCACATCCACCTTTTTTCACTGTATTGTTCAATGTCTGAGTATTCAATGTTTTGATATGTTTCATCGTTATCTCCTCCTACTATTTCTGCTCTTTGGCAGTTATACTTTCACTTCATAGGATTATACCACAATGATGGTGGATTTAAAAGAGTTTTTTCATAATTTCTTATGCTTCATAATTTCTTATGTTTTTCCCTTTACGCCAGCATTCCGCCAAGTAAGCCCCCTCCGATGCACAAAAACATTGTAGTCATTGCATTTACTCCGCCATTTTTCAATGAATGATATATACCTAAAGTGACAAGCAAGAGTAAAATAAAATAACCTGCTCCAACGAGCATTCCCCACAAAAACTTCCGTACCCGATTCCATTTTCCAATCGTAAATCCGCCCACAAATGTCGATACCAGATAAATTGTCATCACCGCAATCGTCACCTGCTTCTCTTCCAGATTCAATTTGTAGACAAACAACGCCAAAAGAAGCAGCAGGATTCCCGTCACTACATATGCACACAAAAGTGACTTTAATATCCACACTGCTTCTTTTTGTATATCTGGTTTTTGATCCTTACGACTCTCCATTCCCCACACCTCCACACCTGCAATTCTATGCTATGCATTCTTATACATTATATGTCGGCCGGTAATGTTCCAGTACATTTTTACTGCTCCATCTGCCTTCCCAAAAATCCGGCAGCACACTCTATCAGTTTCTGTTCCATTTCCCCAAATTTACGTTTTTTATCGCGATTTAGAAATACAACACCGCCTATCACATCCCCATTACACAATATCGGACAGATTGCCTCCCCTTCATACTCGCCCATTTTATCCACTACCATAATAAACTGCTTTTCCCCCGGCACAGCCAGAAGCACTTCCCTTTTTTGAAGCTGCTCTCCCAACATCTTACTAATATATTGTTCCTCAAACTCCTTCTTTCCATTTCCCGCTGCCGCTACAACCTGGTCATGATCTGTGATACACACTATACAATTCAAAACATTTGACAGACTTTCCGCATATTGCTTCGCTACAATCCCAAGCTCCCCAATCGGAGAATATTTCTTCAATATCACTTCTCCCTCTCTGTCCGTAAATATTTCCAGCGGGTCGCCTTCCCTGATTCTAAGCGTTCTCCTTATCTCCTTCGGAATCACAATCCTTCCAAGATCATCAATTCTTCGTACAATTCCTGTTGCCTTCATAACATCTATAAACCTCCTGTATTATACCTATATTTCCATATTCTGCGTTGTATGGATAGTATGTGGAAATATTGGAGGTTTTATACATAGACAAGAAATGCCCAGAGTGCCAGCAGGGACGGGGTTTAGTGGCTTTTGCTCGCAAAAGCCACTAAACCCCGTCCCTAACTGGCACTCCCGTCCCCAACTGGCACTACCTAACTGGCACCCTATTCGGTTCAAAATATTTTTTTATTTCTCAGCAAGTGCCTCAATCTCGCAAAGAACTCCCTTTGGAAGATCTTTTACTGCAACACAGCTACGAGCTGGTTTAGATACGAAATATTTTGCATAAACTTCGTTGAATTTAGCAAAATCAGCCATATCAGCTAAGAAACATGTTGTTTTAACAACGTGAGAAAAATCTGTTCCTGCAGCTTCCAATAATGCCCCTACGTTCTTGCAGCTCTGCTCTGCCTGAGCTTCGATTCCTTCTCCAACGCTTCCGTCTGCTGGATTTACCGGAATCTGTCCTGATAAGTAAACCATACCATTTACTTCAAATCCCTGTGAATATGGTCCGATTGCTGCTGGTGCTTTGTCTGTGAAAATTTCTTTCATTTTTAATCTCTCCTTTACTTTTCTTAATGTATTACAACCTGCAAATCCATGTAAACTGTAATACACATTCTTATGCATATCTCAATTATCTCACATATCCACAAAAAATCAACCGATTTCTTGAATTTTTCAAAACATTTTTTAGATGCATCAAAATAATTTTTAGATGCAATCACCAGACTTTTGCTATATAATGATAGCAAGATTGCGAAAACGCAGCAATTTTGTTAAAAGGAGATATTTTAATGAACTTACCAGGCTATTACTCTTCCGGTCAATTTGCCCGCATGGCAAATGTATCGGTTCGAACAATCCGCTTTTATGATAAACAAAATATTCTTCATCCCTCCTATGTCACCCCATCGGGCTCCCGGTTTTATACAGATCAGGATTTTGCCCGACTCCAACAAATCCTGCTTTTAAAATACCTTGGATTTTCCCTGGAAGACATACGAGAAATGACGATTAACGACAGTGACTATCATTTTATGCTGAATGCACTCCAACTGCAAAAACGATTCATTCAGGATAAAATCGAACAGATGCAGTTAGTAGAAAATGCTTTAAACAACACCGTTGATGCAATTCAAAAAGAACATCAGATTGACTGGAGCCAGATGTTGGATCTTATCCACCTTACAAATATGGAAAAAAGTTTCAAATCACAATATCAAAATGCGACCAACATTTCCGCCAGAATCCGACTCCATCGTGATTACTCAATCAACAAACAAGGCTGGTTTCCATGGGTTTTTGAACAGTATGAACTTGATAGCACAAACAATACTGCAAATTGTAATTTAAAAGTTCTTGAGATTGGATGTGGAAATGGCGCTCTTTGGGTGGAAAATATGGATAAAATTCCTAGAAAAATCCAAATCACACTTTCTGACATTTCCGAAGGAATGCTTCGTGATGCCAAGCGTAATCTGCCTGCTGCCGACACCAGATTTCAATTTCAGGCATTCGACTGTCAACAGATTCCATATCCGGATCAAAGCTTTGATTTAGTAGTTGCAAACCATGTCCTGTTTTATTGCGATGACATTGCATCTGCCTGCGAAGAAATTGTACGTATATTGACTCCCGGCGGACGTTTCATCTGCAGCACATACGGAATCAATCACATGAAAGAAATCAGTGATCTCGTGCAAAAATTCGACAATCGTATTGTACTTTCTGCCGAAAAATTATACGAACAATTCGGATTGGAAAATGGAGAAGAAATACTAAAACCTTATTTCAACCAGATTGAATGCAAAAAATATATCGATGCCATCGAATTAGACCGTCCCGAACCACTGATTGAATATATCCTTTCCTGTCACGGAAATCAAAATCAAATGTTGCTGGATCACTATAATGAATTCCGCGGATTTGTTGAAAAAAATATGACAAATGGATTTCACATTACTAAGGATGCCGGATTATTTATCTGCCAGAAATAATTGGAAAATATTGCTAATACAAATCAAAATAAAAAATGACTATGCTCTCCCGCCACCTTCGTCGGACAAGACCGACTTTACTTTGCTGGATTGCATAGTCATTTTTTTATTTGTAACCTTCAAAATTCATCTTAAAAATGGAATGTATCTTTCAGTCCAACCCACTTCTGGTCCTTATCACTCAAATTCAAAGCTGTTCCATCCTCCAGCTGATATCCCTCAGCAGAAGCATTTCCCTTATATTCTCCAACCAACTGTGGCCACTCAATTCCAATCTCAGGGTCATTCCATGCAAGACCACCCTCATCTCCCGGATGATAGAAGTCTGTACATTTGTAGCAGAACTCTGCAAGATCACTAAGTACAAGGAATCCATGTGCAAATCCTTCCGGAATATAGAACTGTTTTTTGTTCTCTTCTGTCAGCTCAACACCAAACCATTTTCCATAAGTCTCACTGTCACTTCTCAAGTCCACAGCTACATCAAACACAGAACCTTTCACTACGCGGACAAGTTTACCCTGTGGAAATTCTTTCTGGAAATGAAGTCCTCTTAAAACACCCTTTGTAGAGCTAGACTGATTATCCTGTACAAAGTTCATTGTAAGTCCTTCTGCTTCCATATCCTTCTGATTATAAGTCTCCATGAAATATCCTCTTGCATCACCATGAACAGTAGGTTCAATTACGCAAAGACCTTCAATTCCACCTGCATTTTTTTCAACTTTAATCTGTCCCATTTTACTTCACACCTCTTATATTTCAATCTCTTTCAAATATCTGCCAAGAGCATCCTGCCATGTCGGTAATGGCTCGAATCCATTTTCCACAAGCTTGCTCTTATCCAATCGGCTGTTAAATGGTCTTGCTGCTTTAGACACACCATACTCCGCAGTTGTGACCGGTTTCACTTCCACTTTGTCTTCGCTGTATTCTGTATGCCCCAGCTCCACAGCCTGACGGAAAATCTCTTTTGTAAAATCATACCAGCTGATGAAACCGCCCTCGTTTGTTGCATGATAATAACCATATTTTTCTGTCTCTATCATGTCAACCAGCAGTCTTGCAAGATCATATGTGTATGTCGGAGTTCCGATCTGATCGCTGACTACAGTCAACTTATCGTGAGTTTTTCCCACTTTAAGCATTGTCTTTATAAAGTTATTCCCATTTTTTCCAAATACCCATGCAATACGGACAATAAAATATTTAGACAATGTATTGGCAACTGCCAGCTCTCCGCCTAATTTTGTCTCACCATATACGCTGAGTGGTTTGTAGTCTTTACAGTCCGGCTGCCAAGGCTTAGTACCCTGTCCGTCAAACACATAATCTGTACTTGTATACACCATCTTGCAGTCAAGCTTCTTGCACACATCTGCAATATTCTGTGTTCCTTTTACATTTACCGCATAGACAATATCTTTTTTATCCTCATCCTCAGCAGCATCTACAGCTGTCCAAGCTGCACAGTGTACAACCGCATCCGGCGCAACCTCTGTCAAAACCTTCTCTACAGAAGCCGCATCCGTAATATCCATCGGAACATATGGCATACTTACAACCGGTGTTCCATCTAAAACACCGCTGTAAGTTTCCTTAATATCAGAACCAACGCCTTCATAACCACGTTTTGCAAGTTCATTCATCACATCATGTCCAAGCTGTCCGCCTACACCTGTTACTAATACTTTCATTGATTAAATTTCCTCTCGGTTTGCATACATTTTCTCATAGTAGTTCTGGTACTCACCTGAAATGATTGTCTCCCACCATTCTTTGTTGTCCAGATACCACTGAATTGTCTTCTTGATTCCATCTTCAAATTTTGTCTCCGGAAGCCATCCAAGTTCATTGTGGATCTTAGTTGGATCGATTGCATAACGCATATCATGACCTTTTCTATCCTCAACATGTGTGATCAGGCTTTCTGGTTTTCCTAATTCTTTACAAATAATCTTAACGATTTCAATATTTGTTTTTTCATTGTGTCCACCAACATTGTAAACCTCTCCAACTCTTCCATTGTGGATAATGAGATCGATTGCTTTACAGTGGTCCTCAACATACAGCCAGTCACGGACATTCAATCCCTCGCCATATACCGGAAGTGGCTTATCATTCAAAGCATTTGCAATCATAAGTGGAATCAATTTCTCTGGGAAATGATATGGTCCATAGTTGTTAGAGCATCTGCTGATTGTTACAGGGAGTCCGTAAGTTCTGTGGTATGCAAGAACTAACAAGTCTGCTCCTGCCTTTGATGAGCTGTATGGGCTGCTTGTGTGGATCGGTGTTTCCTCTGTAAAGAATAAGTCAGGTCTGTCAAGAGGAAGATCTCCATAAACCTCATCTGTAGATACCTGGTGATATCTCTTAATACCATATTTACGGCATGCATCCATCAAAACTGCTGTTCCTTTGATATTTGTATCCAAAAATACTTCCGGATTCTCGATAGAACGGTCAACATGGCTTTCTGCTGCAAAGTTTACAACCATATCCGGGTGCTCTTCTTCGAACAATTTATAAACAGCTTCACGGTCTGTGATGCTTTCTTTTACAAAACGGAAATTCGGGTTGTCCATCACTGGTTCCAATGTAGATAAATTTCCTGCATATGTCAGACAATCCAGACATACGATACGATAATCCGGGTATTTATTTAACATATGAAATACAAAGTTACTTCCAATAAATCCTGCTCCACCTGTTACGATAATATTCATAATTAAAAACTCCTTTTAGTATAAATTTTCCTGATATTTTCCATCTAATACATCTTTGAGGTACTGTCCGTACTGATTCTTCTTCAATACTTCATAAACTTCCAGAATCTCTTCTTTGCTGATCCATCCATTGAGATATGCAATCTCTTCCAGACAAGCAATCTTGCGGTGCTGATGTGTCTCAACTGTTTTTACAAAGTTTGTCGCATCAACAAGACTCTCGTGAGTACCTGTATCAAGCCATGTAAATCCCTGTCCAAGAAGCTCCACATTCAAGTTACCTTTCTCAAGATATACTCTGTTCAAATCTGTGATCTCCAGCTCTCCACGGGCACTTGGTTTCAGATTCTTCGCATACTCTACAACCTTGTTGTCATAGAAATACAAACCTGTTACACAGTAATTGCTCTTTGGTTTCTCTGGTTTTTCTTCGATAGAAATCGCTTTTCCTGTCTTGTCAAATTCAACGATACCAAAACGCTCCGGATCGTCTACATAATATCCAAATACAGTAGCTCCCTTACCAGTCTCTGCATTTTCCACAGCAGCTTTCAGGCGCTTATTCAGACCATGTCCTGCAAAAATGTTATCGCCAAGAACCATTGCAACTGTATCATCACCGATAAATTCTTCACCGATGATAAATGCCTGTGCCAGTCCGTCCGGGCTTGGCTGTACTGCATATGACAAATGTACTCCAAACTGATGTCCGTCACCAAGCAGCTCTTTAAATCTTGGTGTGTCCTGTGGTGTAGAAATGATCAGAATATCGCGGATACCTGCATTCATTAATACAGACATCGGATAATAAATCATCGGTTTGTCATAAATTGGCAATAACTGTTTTGATGTTACCATTGTCAAAGGATACAGACGAGTGCCTGAACCTCCTGCTAAAATAATTCCCTTCATGAGAACCTCCTTATACGTTATATGTTTAATATTTTTCCACGCCTTGTTTACTAGTTGTTCTCATTATAAAAGGTGACCTAAGGTCACCTTCAAGTACTTTTTTTAATTTTTATAAAATTTTTATTCTACTGTAACACTTTTCGCAAGATTTCTCGGCTTATCTACATCCAATCCCTTTGCAACAGATACATAATATCCAAGCAACTGAAGAGGGATAACTGCCAATGAAGTAGCAAAATGTTCATCTGTCTTTGGAACATAGACTGCAAAATCTGCTGTATCTTCTATACTATAGTTGCCATAATGTGTCAGACCCATCAGATATGCACCACGGCTCTTTACCTCAACCAGGTTTGAAACTGTTTTTTCATATAAATGATCCTGCGTCAGAACACCGATCACCAATGTTCCATCCTCAACCAAACTGATTGTTCCATGCTTCAATTCACCTGCTGCATATGCCTCTGAATGGATATAACTGATTTCTTTCATCTTAAGGCTGCCTTCCAGACAGATTGCATAATCGATTCCTCTTCCAATAAAGAATACATCCTTTGAATTTGCATATTTCGCTGCGAACCACTGGATACGCTCCTTATCTTCCAGAATCTTGCTAATCTTTCGAGGAATCGTAGTAAGCTCCTGAATCATTTCACAATATTTTTCCTCAGAAATAGTCTCGCGTACCTTTGCCAGCTGCAGAGCCAATGCATACGATGCGATCAGCTGTGTGCTGTACGCTTTTGTTGTTGCAACCGAAATTTCCGGTCCTGCAAGTGTATAAAATACATTATCAGCCTCACGTGCAATTGAAGAACCAACAACATTTACAATCGCAAGTGTCTTAACACCAAGCTCCTTTGACTCACGAAGTGCAGCCAAAGTATCTGCTGTCTCTCCCGACTGGCTGACCAAAATAACCAGACCATTCTTATCCAAAATCGGTTTACGATAACGGAACTCTGATGCAAGCTCAACACGTACCGGAATTCTTGCCAAATCCTCGATCACATACTGTGCTGCAACACCGACATGATATGCCGAACCACATGCAACAATATAAATCTGACTGATTTCTTTCATCTCTTCCTCTGTCAGACCAACTTCTGTCAAATCAATCTTGCCATCCTTCAAAACAGAATTCAAAGTATCCTCTACCACCTTCGGCTGCTCATGGATCTCTTTCATCATAAAATGCTCAAATCCACCCTTTTCAGCTGCCTCAGTATCCCATTTGATCTCAACAAGCTCTTTCTCAATCTCATCTCCATCCAGGTTATAAAATGTAATATCACCTTTCTGCAGACGGGCAATCTCCATATTACCGATATAATATACATTTCTAGTATATTTCAAAATAGCCGGAACATCAGAAGCAATATAAGACTCACCATTTTCCACACCTAAGATCATCGGGCTGTCTTTTCTTGCCACATATATTTCTTCCGGATACTCCTTAAACATCACTGCCAATGCGTAAGACCCACGAATACGGACCATTGCATGATTAATCGCATCGATTGGAGTACCAAGATACTTCTTATAATAATAATCGATCAATTTGATCGCAACCTCAGTATCTGTCTCAGAATAAAATACATACCCCTTTTTCACAAGCTTATCCTTTAATTCCTGATAGTTCTCGATAATCCCATTATGTACACCTACTACATTACCATCATCACTGCAATGTGGATGTGCATTTGTCTCGGATGGTTCTCCATGTGTTGCCCATCTTGTATGTCCTATACCACAGTTTCCGGCTACCGCACGTCCATCATCTGTCTTCTCACAAAGAACACTCAGACGACCCTTTGCTTTTACCACTCTAACCGGTGCTTCACCGTCACGAACCGCAATTCCTGAAGAATCATATCCACGATATTCCAACTTTGACAAGCCATCCAGCAAAACCGGAGCTGCATTTTTATGTCCGTTAAATCCTACTATTCCACACATATAACTTCTCCCATATTTTAAAACATCTCTTTTGTTACCAAATATATGCGTGCCTTCTTTTATGCGCCGCAAAATATATTCGGTTGTAAGTATAACTTATTTTTCATAATTATGCAATTGCAAGACGAAACAATCTATTGTAAAATATAATTAATTTTTTACATTATTTGCTCAAAAATGGGCAGAAAAGAGGCTCTGATATGAAATATAAAAATATTGTTTTCGACTACGGAAATGTCATTGCAAAATTCGATGGTCTTGCCATTTTAAGATCCTTTTGCGAATCCAAAGAAGATGCCGACCTGCTGCGTGACATCGTTTACCGCCAATGGCCGGACCTCGACCGGGGCACACTCGAATACGATGATTACCTGCAAAGTACACTGGAATTAACACCGCCGCGACTTCAAGATACCGTCCGCACATTCTTTCGCGACTGGCCAAAAGAAGTCACACACCTTTCAAACACCCTTGCATTTATCAAAGAATTAAACGAGCGTCAGATTCCGATCTATCTCTTATCCAACGCTCCTACTTACTTTGCTGATTATATGGCAGATTCAGAATTATTAAAAAGCTTCAACGGTGTCGTTTTCTCAGGTCCGATCAAAATGGCAAAACCAGACCTGAATATTTATGAGTACTTCTTTAAGCATTTTAATCTCAAGCCAGAAGAATGCTTCTTCATCGATGACCTTCCACAAAATATCGAAGGTGCAAAAAATGCCGGAATGGATGGTATTGTCTTTACCGGAAATATTGATGAAGTAAAAAAACAAATTGATTTTAGTTTATAAAATTTTTGCAATTTTCCAAAACTCCATAGATGTCACATGCACGGAAACTAAAAAAATCGTTAAGGCACATATCAAAGCCTTAACGATTTTTATCAACTTCTGAAATACAAACAACAAAGCGTTTACTTTACAGCAAATGCTTTCTCAATTCAGCTCCACTCTTCGCGCTCAAATATGCAGGTGCAATATCAAACACTGTCTTACATCCAGACTGACCTTCCTGTGCCAGTTTGTAAGCTGCTCTTGCATAAGCAACGATTACAGATGCTGTAAACTCCGGATTAGAATCCAGCTTCAAGCTATACTCGATAAGATGTTTATTCTCTCCATCCCATCCTGTCTTGCCACTGCGAAGCACAAATCCACCATGTGGGATTCCGCTGTGATTTGCTTTCAACTCTTCCTCACCAATAAAATGTACTGTTGTATCATAATCCGAGAAATAGTTTGGCATTGTCTTAATCTCTTCTTCAACCTTCGCTGCATCTGCGCCCTCTTCAAGCACTACAAAGCACTCTCTTGTATGCTTCTGTCTTGTTGTCAGTTCCGGATTCTCCCCGTTACGAACCGCTTCCAGTGCAGCCTCTACCGGAATTGTATACTGCTTTCCATCTTTGACACCTTCCACACGGCGGATTGCATCCGAATGTCCCTGACTGACACCCTTGCCCCAGAAAGTATAGTCCTTACCTTCCGGCAAGATTACATTTGCATAAAGTCTGTTCAACGAGAACATACCAGGATCCCAGCCTACAGAAATAATTCCGACATTGCCACCTTTTTTAGCTGCCGCATCAACATCCTCAAAATGTTCCGGAATTCTTGCATGTGTATCAAAGCTGTCAATGACATTGAACATCTCTGCATACACTGGTGTCTGCTTTGGAAGATCTGTTGCACTTCCTCCACAAAGAATCATTACATCAATCTTATCTTTCCAGTCCTGCACATCCGCAATACGGCATACAGGAACATCCTCTGTCAAAATCTGAACTGTCGCAGGATCTCTACGTGTAAATACTGCTGCCAGTTCCATATCTGCATTCTGTTTAATTGCACACTCTACACCTCTTCCAAGGTTACCATATCCTAAAATACCAATTCTAATGCTCATATTTATTCCTCCTATGTTTCTTAACCGAGTCTTATTATAAACCTGTTAAGAGTTTATGTGCAATATTTTTTTCTATCCTTTTGGGATGGTTTCATTCCATGCGGTAAATAATTCCAGCAGAAATGTTCTATAAAGCGTTTCTATTTTTTCACGTTCTTCCTCACTATTATTACTTTTTGTCCTACATAGATAATTTATTACCTTTCTGTCCAATTCTCTATTTTTAATCGTTTCCACACATTTTTCGGGATTCCACGCATTCATATTACATTCATCCATAAATTCTCTTATGCCTTTTTGATAATCCCATGCCGGAACAGTTGCGTAAAGACATGGTACCTCCAACAACTCATTATAGCCTGTATTAAAATCTGCTATTTCTCTATATTCATCAAATGCCGGTATAATAACTTCAATTTCATCTGTCTGTTGATAAAATCTAGAATTATCAATTTTTTCCCAAAATCTTCTATATATCTCCCACTTTTCTTGTTGTGTAGCACTGATTCCATGACTTCCTTTTTGTGTTGGCTCAAGTTTAAGCCCCCAGCCTTTCTTCAACTCCTCAATCCCAATTATTTCAAATCTTTGCAACATAGGAATACAATCATAAACTAATTGTTTTTTCTCTCTTACAACAACTACTGATTTCTCATCTATAATCTGTTCTACAGAAGCCGGACTTATCATATCGTATCCAAAACCACCATAAATACTGCCTTTCATATACAAATTCCATACATCTCTTTCCAGACTGCTGACCTCACGGTCTTTTGGAATATCTAAAAGAAAATACAGATATGGCTGATCTAATTCCAACGACATCAACAGATTATCACAATATGTTCCTCGAAAACGCCACTCTCTAAATGCAATCGCCGAAGCAGGAAATAACAAGTCATTTATAGCCGAAATTTCAAAATGATTTACCTCTCCTATTCCCCTATAATATCTAAGCATCGTCATTATATTTTCTGGAATATATTTCGTCTTTTTCCATTGATGCATATTAGGAAATCTTTTATTAAATTCTGTTTTTATTAACTGCTTCCATTTTTCTTCTTGCCCATCTATCCTCTGCAATTTCATCGCATACTGAATAATCATATGTCCCCAGATATAGCAATAATGCTTTAAAATATTAATCAACTGATTATTAAAATATGGTTGCAAAAAATATAAATCTTTCACTCGCCAGTCTGATTTCCATTTTCTCAGCAAATAATCCAGAAATTCAAATGCTTTTATTTCCATTTTCTGGAGCATGTCCACAGCATCTGTCTTGTATTCATTAGCTGCTAATGCCTGTATATCTAACTTAAGAACTGCATCTACAAAATTTAAACACATTAGATAAGTCACAATCCTAACTTCCAAGGTTCTTACTTTTCTTGAACTTTCTGCCGGAAAAATCAATTTTTTCTTCTTGCATATCATTTGCCATACATCGGTCTCCGATATTTCCTTTGCATAATACTTTGTTGCAAGATCTTTTATTCCTTCCCTGTATGCACTTACAACCATATCCTGACGTTGTTCTATCATCAAGTTCATATAACATTCTTTTGCAAAAGAAAGAATCTCGTTTAATGACAATTGTATCTGTTTTTTTGCCTCATAAGTAAGTTTCATTCGTGCCGCATCTATTACATCATTGCCTTCTCCCGCCAAAATATCCATATAATCAATTACAAATAAAGCATCTCTTATATTAATATTATCTTCTACATGCATTCCCATAAAAGCCAAGACATTCTGCTGCTCATTTATGTTATATAGCATCCCTATATTGTTATATTCTGAATATGATAAAATTTTAGCATTTATTACATACCTTTTTTCCTTATCATATACGATGAAATATTGATAATTATATCCAAAACAATATTCGAATCTACCATTGCCATCAATATTTCCCTTGCACGATTCACTAATACAACTAGTCAATTCATTAACCCATGTTGACATTGTCAATGCCGGTAATATATATTCATCCCCATTAAAGTAAACTGGTACAATTGGCGTTTTACAAAATTTTTCTATATGATTGATAATTAATTTCTCATATTCATTTTCATATTCTTTTAAATAAGATTCCTTCATCTCTCCAAAAAACTGTGACTTCTGAGCCTTATTCAAATGAAATTTAAATGATATTTTTGTTCCTTGCGCACGTGGAGTTTCTGCTTGCTGACAAAATGCATAACCACTTTTTTTACCAGAATACAGCAACATTTCGTTTGTTTGCTCTTCATAATCTGACTTTGTAAATATCTTCATCTCATCTGTAACAGTAAACACAGTATGTAAACCTATACCGAATGCTCCTGTTGGTTTTAACCATTCCGGCATACTTTCAAATTCTTTTTTATAATTTTGACGATTTTTCCAACTGCTTCCTGTCTTTAGAATATGTTCCTGAAATTCTTTCACACTGATTCCTATACCAGAGTCTTCAATCGAAAAATCTACAGTATCTGTCTCTTCATGATATTTTGCTGAAATATTAATTGCATATCTCTCAAATATTCCCGGAAACATTCTCTCTACCTGGAACGGAGAAATTTCATATTTATACTTTGGTATTTTCCCTTTGATTTGCCTCCAAATCTGAATCTTAGATGCATCAATCGCATTTTGTATCAATTCGCGTATAAAAATAAATCCTTCATTCTGATAAATACTGATATTCTCAATCAAAGAGTACGCTTTTTCCTGTGAAAAAGAAAATCTCAAATTCTGATTCCCAGATGATATTTCTTTCCCATTCAATAGAATTTTATATTCTATCTCCGGAATCTTACGATTCCAATGCTTCGGGAATATCTTGTTCACATTTAATTTTGCTGAATTAACCTCTCCCTCCATCCAATTTTTCCAATTGACATGCTCTCGAATTGTCTGCTGATATACTTTCATACATCTGCTTTCAAATTTTTCTTTATCATTACAAGCATCTTCCTTCATCCAATCTATCGCACACTCTTGCTCAATACACTTTCTATCAACATTCGCAACTACTTGTATCTTATCAGTAGAAATATGCAACGTTTCTACTGATAAATGCTTAAAATAATGTGCCAGATTATCATCTTGTAATGTTCCAAATGTTGCAATTCCAATTTTATTAAACCTGTCATTATCCAAATCGCACAAATCTCCCATGCGAAGTAACCATGCAATTAGTCTGGGATGAAATTCTTCCCCTGAAAAAGTATCTACAATCACTAAATCGTTCAACATGTTTTCGAAACTTCCCGTATGCGCCATAGATATCTTATTAATTATTTTAATGATACGTACCGGAAGAAATGAATCCTCTACACGCAACAGCTCTCCTATACGATTTTCTTTATCCGATAAATTTTGAATACGTCGACCATGCTGTGGGCGGAAATATTCCATTAATACAATCGTAATTGCCTGTTTTATATCTAAAGGCCACGCTACTGCTGCTTCCACGTTTTCCTTTTCTACATCCAATAATATTCTAACAGCTTTTCCAATTGTAGAAGCATCCGATTGATATTCCTTTAAAAACTGCTGAAATTCATTTGACACCCATACTTCTCGAACTTCCTGCTCCGTATATAACATCCCAACATCATGCATATAAGCACACATCAATATAAGGAATGTATCTATTCCTGTCAGTTTCTTTATTCTATCCTTCCCCAGTATGTTTTCAATTGCTGATACAATATTTGCAGAATGCCACGTATCGTGTGTACTGTATGTCGGATAAGTCGTAACTATTGAGGATAAATATCTAATTAACTTTCTTTTCTGCAAATCATATACACTTTGCAGACTGTGATTTGTATCATGGTGTTTACTTACTTGATGCAAATGCTCTTCTAATGTATATTTCTTTTTCATCCTTTTCCTCCTGTTTTTCTCATTAATCCCAGTATATAAGTCCTCATTGAATTTTTATTTCATATTAATTACTTCTTCCATAAGCCTCTGTAATTGTTTCTCTATCGTTTCTTCTTTCCAATAAATTGAGCTAATATTATGTGGTGGTATATGCCTTGTATCCTCTGTACTTATCAATTTTAGCTTGTTATCATATTCACTGAATTGAAATATAACTCGATCATTTTTGTAATCAAAAAAACTTATTTTAACATACTCATCACTGTATACATGAATATTATCATCTTTCAAATATTCTTGTACATATTTCTCTGCATTTTCACGTATTTCTTCCTTATTAAATTCTTCCTTTTGCACTTTAAACGTTAATTCTGGATTATTATTATCGATACTCATTTTCCCTTGAATTTCTTCCCCAGCAAAAGTTAAGTTAACTTCATACTGTTCACTCTGATAAGTAAAATAATAATGTTCATATAACATCAATGTAACATAAGATGCCATTCCTTTCGTTTCTATAACTTTATATATATCACTTATTCCGTCTTTATATTTTTCCAATTGAAATACCGGTGATGTTTCTCTGTCAGCAATATTTACTTGTTGCTCTGCTATCCGATTTGTCCTATTATCTAAAACAACTGCCAGTAATACACTAAAGCACAATGTTACTAGCAAATTATTTATTTTTCCTCTTTGTTCCATTCTCTCATTAAGTTTATCAAGCTTCTTACTGGGTAAATTAAAAATAATAACTAAAATTAAATATAAAATAATAATTGTTCTTACTTTCAACATATTCTTTCTCCCTTGTATTTTTATTAACATCTATACGTTTTTCATCTTAATTCGCTTGGTATTTGTACAATATATATTATATTAACACATTTTCCGAGATATTAATTCTATATATTGATTAGTTCAAAATAAATCATTCGACAAATTTCGACATTTTTGACTCTTGAACATTCTTCTGATATCTTCCATTTATTCCACAGTTGAATCATTGTACGAAGCTCTTAACAGCAAATGTTTTCCCCTGGAAGTTGCTCAGATACAGAAAGGGGCGGTTAAATATTTGCCTGTCCTACAAGCAATTCAAACCGCCTCCAAAAATCTGTAATCTTTTACTTTAATCAAATAATCCAGTCCTGACCTGCCACCAATTTCTCTGCTCCACCACATTCATTTACTATTAGATATCTTCAGACTGTCATGTTGAATTTTAATAGTACTTAACACAAATGTGCTAACATAAACTTCTATGTTTCATTATTAAATATTTTCGTGACTCTAATACTGATGGCACTTTTTATCCAATTATTTATCTGGCTCGAACTGGTCTGGATATCTTGAGCTTCCTTCATAACCACATACTCCCATTCTCGGAGAATTACATACTGGAAGCATATATTCTATCCCATAGATATCCTCCTCCATGCCAGCTTCTTCTTTCAAGCACTCCTCACACCAAAATGGTTTTTCATCATAATAGGCTTCCGGATTCACCCACTTTGCTTTATTCTTACCGCACTGGCTGCAAATAATTTCAAGTGGATTATTTCGTGACAAAATGACAACTTCATCCGCTGTTCTTACCCCCTCGCGATAGCTATGTACATTTAGTATCAATTCCGTTGTCGAACCGAAATCATATTCATAAGATATGTTATCCTCCACTTTAACCACATCTCTCAGTCTATAATTCATATGTCTGGCAGGTGTTCCCCAAAATCTATCTTTATCCGGATAAAGTTCATATGATATTCCATTTATCTCATACGCACTTAGATGTCCACAACATTCTACCCAAATATCGCGAATAAATTTATCTAATTCTTTTAATGTAACATTTTCACTAACTTCAATAATCAACCAATATTTCTTACTGTACTTTGCCATGAGCACAATCTGAAAATAGCCACATTTTCTTTTTCCTTTTTCACTCTCCAATTTTTCTTTTCGCTTTTTACAAGCTGGCAAATGCCGAAGCATGCCAGCTTTGGTATACTCTTTACCACAATATTTACATAATCCTTTTGTTTGTTCTGCCATTTATATAATTTTCCTTTCATTTTAATACTACTGACACCAATGTGGTTTCTGTGGATTTTTTCATTCTCTTATTTTTCTGTTTGAATTTCATCCACAATTGTCTGGATAACCTCAACATCTTCTACCAGATCCTCTGCTATAACTTCTATACTCTGTCCTTTAGCGAGCTTCTTTTGAACTAATTGTTTTAGGAGTTCTGTTCTTCCTTCCGCTCTTCCTTCCGCTCTTCCTTTTATTATTCCACGTTCTTCTATTCCTTCACTTAAATTACACATTACTTTCACATCCTCCTTTATTGACTTTTCCATCGGTATATGATATTCATTTTTGAGTATATCTAATTTTTCCTCTTCCCTTAGTGTTTCTGACAATAGTGCTCCCAGAAGTCGATGTAGTTTATGTTTTTCTTCTTTAGGTGAAATTTCTTTTGCCAGCCCTATCATAACAATATTCACCAAATCCTCTTTTCCTTTCCAGACCTGATTTCCTATAATTGTATCATTTGTCAGATGAATATGGTTCATGCTGTTCTCTGACATGTTCATACATATCCAAATAGAATAAACTTTTTTAATATCATTATAATTGCTATTTACAAACTCCCGGTTCTTCTGGGACGAGATTTCTCGACTGGCGTAAAAGACAGCTCGGTTAAGAATATCATATTCTGTTGGTTCTTTTCTCTGTGCTTCTATATTTATGATAATCTTCGAGCGTCCCGCTTTCAAGCGCACATAAAAAATAATATCAAATAAAATGTATCCGGCGTTCACTTCTTCATTTACTGTATTCATTCCTATGATTTCTTTTCCGTTTTCATCCACTCCAACAACTTTGTTCGTAAGCCCTGGATCAATCGGAATTTTCCCGATATGTATATCATCTTCAATCAATGGCTTCACTTCTTCCGGTGACATACCCCGAAATTCTTCTACTGCCTCTATCAAAATTCGTGCCAGTATATCTTTGTATCCAAGCAGCTTTTTTGCACAAGCATCATACTGTGCTTTAAGGTCAGTCGCTAATACAGCATTTTTCAACTCAGTATTCATTTTTCCTCCTTTTGCAGAAGGAACTTCCTCTATCTTCAATCACTCCCAGTCCTCTTCTGCTTTTTTGATAATGTTTGGTATTAAAGCATAGATTTCTGAAATGTTATTAGAATATAGATGGTGATTAATCACCTTAGATTTCGTATAGAAATATGCTTTTCTATACTTTAGCATATACTGGGAATGGATTGCAAGATAGAAACAATTTTTTTGCAAGCACTTGGTATCATAGGTTACTGTTCACTCCCGTATCAATCACTACGCTGATTGACACGGAGGATGCACGTTTTATCTTGAACGGCATCTCGCCCATCGCCAAAGGCGATTCGAAATGGCGAGATGCGTTGCTGGTCACAGTTACTGTGAACAGTAACATCATACAAAAAGAGCCAGAAACCCCGTCCCTAACGGCTTTCCGATAGACAATCACATAAAAATACTTTATACTCAAATTATTAGCTTAGAACCCTACACCGGTTCAAGCACACAGAAAGGGAGGTGCCTATACATTGAACCACCTGGCTATGATATCAATTATCACCGTAATCGCTCATCTTCTTTGGTTTGCCGTGATGACAGAGCGAAAATATTCTCTCAAAAAAACCTTACTGTTCTATGGACTTTATGCTGTATTTTTTACCATTTGGTCCTTGTTGGCATTTTCTTTGCTTGGCAAAGATTCCCCATATGTAGTACCATTTTCGTTTATCGGAACGATATTACCTGCTATTTTGCTGTTTCTGTATACTTCTTCTGATACCTTCTGCAAAAAAATATTTTTGGTCATCACTTATGCAAACTTATTTTGTATTTTTATTTGCATTTCTATTTTAATCTGTGATGGGTTGTTTTTGAATTTATCGACCATCCACCAGATGTATGCCAGAAGTATTGTAAGAATATTGCTAAATCTCCCTGCATTATTGCTGTACTTCTATTTTGTCCGGCCTTATATGCACGCTGTACCTGGAAACAAGAGGCAAACATGGTACTCGATCACGCTTGTGTCTATCCTGTTTCTGATAGTATTTGCAACGCTTGTCGATTTTCTCATGCATACTGCTCATCCCGTCGAGTACCTTCTCCTATTTGTCACAACCTTGATGATTTATTGTGCTGTACTGTGGATAGTATTCGGCACGATCCAGCATCTGAACGAGGAAGTTAAAATGGAGCTGATCCGACAAAATGTACAATACTTACAAGGGCAACTTGCACTGACCAGAGATAATGAATCAGCAGCTAAAGCTATGCGCCATGATTTCCGACATCATATGCAGAATATCAATCTTCTTATAAAGCAGGAGAAATCGCAGGAAGCGATCCATTACATTGAAAATTTCATTCAAAGTCTAGATACGGCAAATCAGACTGATTTTTGCCAACAGGTTACAGTCAATGCGATCTTAAACAATTTTTACAACAGGGCTCAGAAAGAAAATCTCTCCCTTTCTGTTGTAGCTGACATACCTGAAAATATAGCAGTCGCAGATATGGACTTTGTAGCAATTCTCTCAAATCTTTTAGAAAATGCGATAAACGGTTGCCTGGCATGTAACTCTCACGATAAGATTACCGTAAATCTTCGCACAAAAAAGGGAAAGCTGATCATTGTATGCAGTAACCCGTGCAGATCTGACCTTGTGATTGAAAATGATTTGATCATGCCAAAGGGAACAGGTATCGAAAGTATCCTGATGGCTATTGATAAATATGATGGAAATATCTGTTATCAACGAGAAGACAATTCTGTGACAGCATGCATTATCCTGAATTGCTAAAATATTGCGATTTTATTCTTTCTATGATACCATTTAGTATCATAACAAGACGAGAGGTGAAACATATGCTGCGCATAGGAATATGTGATGACAATCAAAACGATATAAAACAAATCTGTGAACTGGCTATTCGTTTTTCAGAAGAACACCCAGAAAACCATCTGCAGATACAGACTTATGACTCACCTTTTGATCTGCTTAATGATATTGAAAAAAACGGTGGTTTTGATCTGTACTTGTTGGACGTTGTCATGCCACATATGACAGGCGTAACTCTGGCAAAACGAATCCGTGAGCGAAAAGAAAAGGCTGAAATTCTATTCCTGACATTTTCCAGAGAATATGCTGTGGATGCTTTCAGCGTAAAAGCTTCTGGCTATCTAATAAAACCTGTAGATAAACTTGATTTTGACGATGCAGTACTTGACTGTATTCATCGACTATTACCCACAAAAAATCCATCCATTATACTAAAATCTAAAACCGGCTTACACCGTATACCTGTTTACGAACTGGTCTGCATCGAAAGCTTTAATCATAACCAGATTGTTACATTGTCTGATGGTTCTTCCCTGGAGACATCGGCAACATTAGTAGAACTGATGGAAGTATTAAAAGATCACCCCGCTTTTGTCCGGCCACATAGAGCCTATATTGTCAATATGGATTTTATCCGAAAACTAAGCACTCGTGAATTGTTACTGACAAACGGAAAACGCATTCCGATTTCCCAGAACAGATACAAAGAGCTAAAAAACAGCTATTTTTCTTATATGATCCACTCATAAAATTTCATACGATTTATTCACGCAGAAAAAGCCTTATTTCACGCAAAGGGACCGCTTTTTCTGCGTTTTTCTTTTATACTAAAAATAAGACATTTCCTTTTGAAACATTTTTATACCTGATCAAATGTACAAAATGGAATTGAAAAAGCGAGAAAAGGAGAATTACATTATGGAGAACACATGTGATAACAATCGTGACTGTCCTTGCACTTACGCCTGTCCAAACCATGGTAAATGTTGCGCCTGCGTAGCTCATCACCGCGACCACAACGAAGGGGTACCTGGCTGCTTCTTTTCCACAGAAGCTGAAGCGACCTACGACCGTAGCATTGAGGCTCTGGCTAGAGATCACGGCATCATCAAATAAAAACAGGATGCCATCTCAAGAGCTGCAGTCATATTAACAGAGCACACAATAAAAAAGAAAGGATCTGATTCAAATGATGAAATCTAATGTAAATATATCCACAAAACCTGACTGTGACACACATCTTCAGGCCGCTATGCCAAAATTTGCCGGGGTGTCCCATGTATGTATTTTTGTAGATGATATGATGGAAGCTGTTGACTATTATCAGAAACTCCTGGGTGTAGTACCTGATCATTATCTGTCTCATTGGAAAAATGAAGGTTTCTTCAAGGCCGGTGGCTTTGTTAAGGAAGCGGCAGATGGAGACGTTTCCATTGCCTTCGTAAATATCCCTGGCACCAAGCTGACACTGGAACTCATGCAGTACCACTCACCGGAAGGCCGAAAGGAGCCCGTCTTTTTTGCCGCTAATGATGTCAGCGGAGCCCGCCATGTAGCACTAAAAATTACAAATATTGATGAGGCATTTTTACATATAAAATCTATGCCTGATACAAAACTGATCAATGAAACGGAAGACTACCAAGTATTTCAGATCAGTAAAACCACACCGGACGAAGTTCATTTCTTTGATCAACAGACGCCAGAAACGGATGAAAGAAATCAACAGACAGCAAAAATTCTCAGCGAAGTTCGTTATTTTTATTTTATCGATAAATACGGTTTACAGTGGGAATTTGAGCAAGGGCATACTGATATAGGCGATTAGGTGAATAGTCGAAAAAGGAGTTTGTTATACTTTATTGTGTATAATAGACTCCTTTTTCAGTAAGATTACAGAGAAGGTTTTTATTCTATTGTTTCTTCTTCAAATGGTGGCAATTCTAATACTGGCATTCCATACGCTTCTGTAACCTTTTTGACTGTTTTTCGCAACTCTGTTAATGCAATCGGAAAGCATAATGTCTTAACATCGTCTTCTTTAATTTCAGTGTTTTCTCCTATTCTTTCTATTTCAAAAGTAGAAAGTGTATCTAATGTCAAATAAAATCTTTCATCAAGATTTCCTAAATTCAATTTTAATTGAACAGCCACATACTTACTATTTTCAAGATCTTTCGGGACTAAAACTCCGCCTTCCACAGCAACCTCTATATTATTTTTCTTTTCTTTTTCTCTATTTTCAATAAAAGAGGCTTCTCTTACATGATGTTTTTTCAATTTAAAATTATGCACAACCTCACCCCCACTACACTAAAAGCACTTCTTGTTGATGGACTTTTTCCGCTCTGTACTGCATCATATCTAAATCCAGTGGAAAATCATCATCTGTTAGTAAGACACTATAGCTTTTACAATGAAAGGCAATAAATCTACTAATTCTTGGCTTGATTAAATATTCAATATTTGCATTTTGCCGCTTAAATAAAGCAATCTCTTCCTCATACTCCCCCTCTTCTGCTTCCATATACTCACCAGCAGTAGGTAATATATTATCTGGTACATCCTTTCCTTTCACTATCTTATACTCTGTCTCTTTTCCATTGTACTCAACAATAATTTTATTCTCTGTAATATTCAGAAAAGCATCCCGAATAGTAATATTATTCTCCAGCAGATCAATTAAATTATCATATGTTGTCTTGCTTCCTATCCATTTTACTTTTTCAGCATTTACAAGACAACAAATAAACAAATACAAATCCCCTTTATTTTTACATGTAAACATTACCGGATATTTATTTTCAAAAAGAATTGTATCCAAAACAATATCCGAAAACTCTGGGATTTTTCTGAATACATTTTCAATCTCCATTTTCTATCACCTCAAATTCTTTAAATGGTTCTGCATCTATATATAACCACCAATCCACATGGGAACCTTTATATTTTATCCCCAATTTTTTCTTCCATTCTTTTGTTTCTAAACAAATTCCATACATTGGCTTTGTAATTCCCTTTGCTATTACAAATGGAACTCCATAACGACTATCCATTTTCATAAATCTTTTTACATCTTTAAACTTTAGATAAGTAGATAGGGAATATTCCTGTGGATCTGTTACATCACCATTCATACTAATTTTATATCCATTTTCTTCATAACTATTCAAAAAAGAGTCCTTATCCACCCTACCTGTTGCACACGCTCGATATACATCTAATTCTTGTTCTCGTGCCCATTCAGGTATTTCAAAATTTTCAAAATATGAAGGAAACTTTTTCTTTACTTGTTCTTTATTCATTATATCACTCAATTCATCTAAACCGTATTATATTTATAGTTTCTTTATCATACCATATCCCAAAATCTTTTTCTAGCATTAGGATGAAAGACTAATGTATTCATTTCTCCATCAAATGATAGATAACTCCCGGATACCACTCTCTTTGTTTTCTTCCTATATTCTCCCCCCTCGCTTTCTCATCTTATTTCTTTATTTATTCGTTTATGCGTATAATGTAAGTAAATTTTTTATGCCATCTCTTTTAGTGCTTCCAAATATCCCATCACTCTTTTCTGTGCATCTGTATTTAATTTTTGATATGTCTCTACCAATATTCCAATCTCTGTGTCTTTACTAATTACATAGGTATTATTATCTCTGCTTCTGTTTCCTGTATGCTCTGCTCCTGATAACAGCTCATATGGTGTCACATCCAATACTTCACAAATTATCAAAATCTTATCACTTACCGGGTTGGTTCTTTTTTTCTTCCAGTCACTTATCGAACTTTCTGCAATTCCCGTTCTCTGGGCAAATTCTTTCTGACTCATTCCCTGTTCTTTCAACAATTCAAAAATCTTATCACTGATTGTCTTCATTTCCTTTTTCGCCTCTTTTCTCTCTAGTAGATATGGGGATTGCTCCCCATACCCCTACACAAAACCGTACGTGCCCTATTAAGGCATACGGCTTTTCACTTTATATTCATACTACCTGTAAAACAGGCTTACCTTGATACTTGGCTCAAGTAATGGAAATGTTCTAAGCAACCCATTGTTGAATGTGTCCCATGTGTAACTGCATCTCTGGCTTCTACGGTTTAACCATTTAAACAGCAGTTTCTTTGTAATACATAGAAATGTTTTTACTTCTCTTATATTATCCGTTACACCGTAGTATTGATAATGTCCTCGCAGTTTTGCATTGATAGTTTTAAATATTGTAAATGATAAAATAAATATGTACATTTAGTGGAAAATAAAAATGTACAATCAAGGTCAGCATGCTATTGTAT
>CAKSAJ010000010.1 GCA_934435195.1 uncultured Schaedlerella sp. | reverse complement strand
CAACTAAATCATTCAACTTTGGAGTTGGCATAAAAAGAGCGGGCAGGCTGTTCGATATTATCGGACAGCCTGCCCAAATGGCTCCCAATTCCCTCTTGACTATTATGTAAAACAAGACTATAATAATTAACATGACTTACATTTTATCACGTTAAAGCGTAACGATTTAAAGCGTAGTGCTTTAAAGTAACAGTTACAAAACAATATAGGAGGAATGGGTATTATGAAAGCAAAAAAAATAGCAGCGGTTATGTTAGCCGCAACAATGACATTATCATTGGCAGCATGTGGAGGCAGTTCTTCATCAGATTCAAAGAGTGCAGATGGCGCATCAGATTCTGGAAATGTATACAAGATCGGTATTTGCCAGCAGCTAGAGCATGAGGCTCTTGACCAGGCTACAAAGGGATTTGAGGATGCCTGTGAAGAAAAATTTGGAAAAGACAACGTAACATTTGATTTACAGAATGGACAGGGCGAGCAGGCAAACTGTGCAACAATTGCAAATAATTTTGTCGCTGATAATGTGGATTTGATCATGGCAAATGCAACTACAGCACTTCAGTGTTCAGCAGCTGCAACAAGTGATATTCCGATTCTTGGAACATCAATCACAGATTATGCAACAGCTCTGGATATTTCCGATTGGACAGGAGCAACAGGAATGAACATTTCAGGTACAAGTGACTTAGCTCCGATTGATAAGCAGGAAGAGATGCTTACAGAATTAGTACCGGATGCAAAGACAGTTGGTATTTTATATTGTTCAGCAGAGCCTAATTCAGCATATCAGGCAAATTTATTTGCAGAAGCACTGAAGAAGGATGGAATTACATGTAAAGAATATACAGCAGCAGATTCGAATGAGATTCAGTCAGTTGTAACATCAGCAGTAGCTGAGTGTGATGCACTTTATATTCCTACAGATAATACAATGGCAGCAAACACAGAGATCATCAACAACATTTGTCTCCCAGCCAAAATTCCTGTAATTGCAGGTGAGCAGGGAATCTGTTCCGGATGTGGTATTGCAACATTGTCTATCAGCTACTATGATATCGGATACAAAGCCGGCGAGATGGCATATGATATTTTGGTAAATGGTGCAGACATTACAACAATGGAAATTGAGACAGCACCAAACGTAACAAAGATGTACAATCCGACAATTTGTGAAGAACTTGGAATTACAGTTCCAGATGATTATGAAGCAATAGAAGAATAGAGGATTAAATTATGGGGATTTATCTGGCAAGCCTGAATCCGATGACTCTGGTACGTGCCCTTCCGGGTAACGTTGCGCAGGGAATCATTTGGGGAATTATGGCACTTGGGGTATATATTACATTTCGTATTTTAGATTTTGCAGATCTTACGGTGGATGGTTCACTTGCAACCGGCGGAGCAGTAGCAGTTATGCTGATCCGCGGGGGCATGGACCCGGCACTTGCACTTATATTTGCATTTTTAGCAGGAATGGCAGCTGGATTTGTAACTGGAATTTTGCATACAGTATTTGGCATTCCGGGAATTTTGGCAAGTATTTTGACACAGATCGGATTATATTCCGTAAATCTTGGGATTATGGGAAAATCAAATCAGGCGATCAATGTGCTTCAATACAAACTGGTTGCATCTCTTCGATATGTTACAGGAGAAGGAAGCGGATTTTTCTTTGTCAAACTGATTCTGGCAGCAATTGTACTGATTGCAATTATTTACTGGTTTTTCGGAACAGAACTCGGAGCCGCTATCCGTGCTACCGGATGTAATCCACAGATGGCAAGCGCACAGGGAATCAACACATCATTTAATAAAGTTCTTGCGCTTATGATTTCCAATGGACTTGTAGGTCTCTGTGGTGGAATCTATGCACAGTATCAGGGCGCAGCCGATGTAAATATGGGTCGTGGAGCAATCGTAATCGGACTTGCAGCAGTTATCATCAGCGAAGTTATTTTCGGAAAATTCTGTGCAGGAAAGAAAATTGCATTTGCACTTACATTAGGAGCGGTATTTATCGGAGCAATTATTTATTACATCGTAATTGCATTTGTATTATGGCTGAAGATGCCATCAGATTATATGAAACTGTTCTCCGCAGTTGTGGTTGCATGTTTCCTGGCAGTTCCTTATATGAAAGAAAAATATTTCAAGAAACGGAGGACTGCATAATGAGTTATATGTTAGAAATCCAGAATATACATAAAACATTTAATGCAGGAACGATCAATGAAAAGGTCGCATTAAATGGAGTGAATCTCAATCTGAATCCGGGAGATTTTGTTACGATCATCGGTGGTAACGGAGCCGGAAAATCGACAACATTGAACGCAATCGCAGGTGTGTGGGGTGTTGACAAGGGCAAGATTATTATTGATGGAGTAGATATTACAAAGCTTTCTGAACACAAAAGAGCAAAATTCTTAGGTCGTGTATTTCAGGACCCAATGACAGGAACAGCAGCGACAATGTCGATTGAAGAAAATATGGCAATTGCTGCAAGACGAGGACAGAGCCGCGGGCTTGGATGGGGAATTACTAAAAAAGAGCGCGAAGAGTTCAGAGAAAAACTGAAAGAATTAGATCTTGGTCTGGAAGACAGACTGAGCAGTAAGGTAGGTCTTTTGTCCGGTGGACAAAGACAGGCAATCACACTTTTGATGGCTTCTTTAAAGAAACCGAAGCTGTTGCTTTTAGATGAACATACAGCAGCATTGGACCCAAAGACAGCGGCAAAGGTACTTGCGTTGTCAGACCAGATTATCAATGAAAATAAATTGACAGCCATGATGGTTACACATAATATGAAAGATGCCATCAATCATGGTAACAGACTGATCATGATGCATGAAGGAAAAGTAATCTATGATGTATCAGGAGAGGAAAAGAAAAATCTGAAAGTGGCAGATCTTCTGAAAAAATTTGAAGAAGTCAGCGGTGGAGAATTTGCAAATGACCGTATGATGTTAGCAAAATAGTAAAGCATGATATTGGCAAAATAGTAGTATGAAAAATATATAAGAGAAATGAAAAACACAGGGGATAGAAATTCTACCTCCTGTGTTTTCTCTTTTTAATCCATCTTTACTTTGTGGAAGCTTATCGCAAAGTAAATGATTTCTACGATTGAGGTCAATACCCATGAGAAGAAATACAATAAATATAAAGAAGGTATGGTATGGAAATGGGCAAATATTGTATAGACCCAGATAACGCGGAACACGCAGGAACCGAGGACTACGAGTATAGTCGGAACGATTGTTTTGCCGATTCCGCGAGAGGCGGCGATAGAGCCATCCATAAATGCACTGATGCAGTATGCAAACCACATGATCTTAATTCGCTGAAGTCCGGCATTTATTACATCTGGATTTGTAGCGAATAAAGATAAAAATTGTCTTCCGAACAGGAGTAGTAAAATACCGAATATGGCACCGGCAGCAAATGCATAAAAGACGCTGATGAAATAACTTTGCAACATCCGTTTTTTATTTTTTGCTCCATAATTCTGGCTGATAAAACTTGAACCGGCAATGTAAAACGCGTACATCAGGTTGAAAACCAGAGTATCAGCGTTGATCGCTGCAGAGTTTCCGGACACAGTAACGGCATCAAAAGAGTTTAGACCGGTCTGTACGAACAGATTTGCCAGTGCAAAAATCGCATTTTGAATACCGGCAGGAATACCGAGCATTAATACAGCAAGGCTTGCCTTCTTATGAAAACGAAGCTTAGAAGGATGTAATTTACATTCGTCATTGCGCCGTAATAAATTAATGATGATCAGTGCGGCAGAAACATACTGTGCGATTGCACTTGCAAGTGCAACTCCCTCTGCCGCCATGTGGAAATAAATAACAAAAATAAGGTTTAAAACGACATTCAATACACCGGCGATAGAGAGATAAAACAATGGCTTTGTTGTATCTCCGCGGGCACTTAATACACCATTACCAAAGTTATAAATTGCCATGGCAGGCATACCAAGTGAATATATTTTCATATATAATACAGCACCATCGATCAATTCATCCTTTGTGTTCAACAGATGAAGAATATTTTCCGAAAAGAGAATACAGATGGTACAGATAATCAGTCCGACAGCCAGACATACAAGTAAAGAAGTATGAATGGTTTTGGTAATGTTATCCTGATTTCCTGCTCCAAGCTCATGAGCTGTCCGTACATTTACACCGGCGCCCATACCAATCAGGAAACCGGTAAACAATGTGACTAAAAGAGTAGTAGAACCAACCGAACCAAGAGCCTGATAGCTGGAAAACCGGCCAACGATCGCTACGTCACTTAAATTAAATAAGACCTCCAATATCTGAGAAAACATCAGCGGAAGACTGAATAAAAAAATGTTCTTCCATAAAGACCCGCTGGTCATCTCAATTGTGCGGGAAAACCCCCTTTTTTTCTTCTCCATAATTATGTCCCCCATCAACATAGAAATAATCCGGAATCTGTGAACCGGATCAAAGAAAAATTCCCAAAATAAAAGCAATAGACCTCTTCGGTATTGCTAAGTTCATCGTAAATGTTTTACTAATATTTGTCAACTGTTATAAGGAAATCTCTGAAAGGTTATTTTTCTATTTATAATAAGTAGAAAAGCAACTGATTACAGATTTTGTATCTTGAAAAAAGCCTGTAATAATCGTATACTATGAAAAGGCTTAGATAGAGCCTGATATGAGAGAAATGTAGAGGAGGATATACAAATGAAAAGTAACAGCAGTATCAAAACAGTTGTAGCGGTAGGTATCGGTGCAGCACTATTCTTTGTGCTTGGACGTTTTGTAGCAATTCCAAGTCCTGTGCCGAATACAAATATCAGTCTTCAGTATGCAGTACTTGCACTCTTAGCTGCAATGTACGGACCGGTTGCCGGCGGACTGATCGGATTCATCGGTCACACATTGATCGACCTGTCATGGGGAGGAAGCCCATGGTGGAGCTGGGTTATCACATCAGCATTTGTAGGTGTAGTGATTGGAATCTTTGCTAAGAAATTAAAAGTAGAAGAGGGAGATTTCGGAAAAGGTAAGATGACGATTTTCGTTCTGGCTAATGTAATTGCACATGTAGTTGGATGGGTAGTTGTAGCACCTGTACTTGATATCTTGATCTATGCAGAACCGGTAAAAAAAGTATTTGCTCAGGGTGTATTTGCAGCAATCTCTAATACAATTACAGGTGTAATTGTCGGAGGACTTTTGATTCTGGCTTATACAAAGACAATCGCAAAGAAAGGATCTTTGGATCAGGAATAATATTTTTTGAAAAAAAGACTTACAGCTGTCATTTCTTGTGGTAGAATAACTATCATATGAAATGACAGCTATATTTAGTTCATAGGAAAGAGGATCATGAATGATAAACGAGAATTCTCCGATTATTTCTTTTAAAAATTATTCTTTTCAGTATCGTGCACAGAAAAAACCGACACTGAAAGGAATTAATCTAGACATATATCCCGGCGAGCGCGTATTGATCGCAGGTCCTTCCGGGTGTGGAAAAAGTACATTGGCCGGATGTATTAACGGGTTAAATCCATATTCGAATCCAGGAGAATGTGAGGGCTCACTGGAGGTGAATGGAGTAGATGCCACCAAGAGCAGTATCTTTGAATTGTCTGCCCATGTTGGAACTGTGCTGCAAGACCCAGATGGGCAGTTTATCGGTTTGACAGTTGGCGAAGATATCGCATTTGCATTGGAAAACAGTTGTACACCGCAGGATGAGATGCATTCCATTACAAAACATGTGGCAGAACTGGTAGGGATTGAGCATCATTTGGATTATGCTCCACATGAATTGTCCGGAGGACAAAAGCAAAGAGTAAGTCTGGCAGGAGTTATGGTGGATCAGGTGAAGATCCTGCTGTTTGATGAGCCGCTTGCAAGTCTTGATCCGGCGACAGGAAAGCAGACCATCGAATTGATTGATGAGATCCAGCAGAAAACAGATACAACAGTTTTGATTATTGAACATCGTCTGGAAGATGTGCTTTGGCGAGATGTGGACCGCATTATTTTAATGAATGACGGACAGATTCTGGCAGATTTATCTCCGGATGAATTACTTGCGTCTAATTTACTGATCGAGAACGGGATTCGTGAGCCATTGTATGTTACCGCTATGCGTTATGCAGGAATTGAAATAACCGCACAGAAGAAAGCATCACATGTAGATTCGGTAGTGTTAGATGAGGAAGATACCAAAAAACTCAATCAATGGTTTGAGTCACATCCGGTATTAAAAAATAATGATAAAAAAGAAACATTGCTGGAAGTGAAGAATTTGGAGTTTGGATATGTGAAAGGGCAGAAGACATTGAGTGATGTCAGCCTGTCCATTTCCAAAGGAGAGATGGTAAGTATTGTTGGGAAGAATGGTGCCGGTAAATCAACATTTTCAAAATTGATATGTGGTTTTGAGACACCGGATTCTGGCGAGATTCTGTTTAAGGGAAAGGACTTGCTGCAAGAGAACATCCGACATCGTGCAAAATATATCGGTTACGTTATGCAGAACCCAAATCAGATGATATCGAAGACGATGATTTTTGAAGAAGTGGCGATGAGCTTGCAGAATCAAGGACTGAGTCAGGAAGAAATCAAAGAAAAGGTCGAAGCAACCTTGAAAATATGTGGGCTGTATCCATTCCGTAACTGGCCGGTTTCCGCACTTAGCTTTGGACAGAAGAAGCGTGTGACAATCGCAAGTGTGCTGGTACAAGACCCGGAACTTATTATTTTAGATGAACCGACAGCAGGACAGGATTTCCGTCATTATACAGAAATCATGGAATTCTTAAGAAAGCTAAACGAGCAGGGTGTAACGATTATCATGATTACACATGATATGCATCTGATGCTGGAATATACGCCAAGGGCAGTGGTATTTGCAGATGGTAAGATGATCGCAGACCGCAGTGCGGCAGAAGTGCTGTGTGACCCGGAGCTGATAGGTCGTGCAGCTTTGAAGGAGACGAGCTTGTTTACACTGGCAAACCGATGCGGTATTGTACCGCCGGAAGAATTTGTAGAATGCTTTATAGAAGAAGACCGGGAGGTAAGAAAACATGGCTGCTAAAACTGTATTAAATTATCTGCCGAGAAAAAGTGTCATACATAGGCTGACCGGAACAACAAAGCTTGCATTCTTCTTACTGTTTACATTTGCGAGTATGATTACATATAATACATGGGTATTGTTAGGATTATTTGCAGTAAGTATTGTGGCATTTCGATTGAGTAAGATCAAGCTGAAAGAAGTGCGATTTATGATGGTCTTTATGTTGATATTCCTGCTTTTGAACAATTTGTTTATATTTTTATTTGATCCAAATCAGGGTACAACATTATATGGCACACGACATGTATTATGTCATTTGTTCTGGAGATATGATCTGACAGCAGAGCAATTGTTTTATATGTTGAATATTTCTTTGAAATATTTCGTGGCATTACCGGTTGCTATATTATTTATCTCTGCAACAAATCCAAGTGAATTTGCGGCAAGTCTTAACAGCATCGGGGTTTCCTACAAGGTGGGTTATTCAGTTGCGATAGCATTGCGTTACATCCCGGATATTCAGAGAGATTATCACAGTATCAGTCAGGCACAGCAGGCAAGAGGTGTAGAGCTTGGGAAGAATGAGCGCTTTTTTGCAAGATTAAAAAATTCGGTCAGCATTTTATTACCTTTGATACTGACAAGCCTGAATCGAATCGATACGATTTCTAATGCGATGGAATTGCGCGGATTTGGAAAGAACCCAAAACGAACCTGGTATATGAAACGTCCATTTGCAAAGGCAGACTTTGCAGTGATAGGACTAGGGGTTGTGCTTTTGGTGATAAGCCTGAGTGTGACGATAAAGTGGGGAAGATTTTATAATCCGTTTATTGCCGCTTGATAAATAGTATAGTTTACAAGAAAGAAAAGACAAGAAGGATAGGATATTAAGAGAACAATGAATTGGCAGGAATTTGAACAGAGATTCCCGATACAATTGAATACTCAGCAAAAAGAAGCGGTACAGAGCGTGGATGGTCCTGTACTGCTTCTTGCTGTACCGGGGTCAGGGAAGACTACAGTGCTGGTGACCCGCCTGGGATATATGGTGTATTGTAAGGGGATTGATCCGAGTAAAATATTAACAGTTACTTATACGGTCGCGGCGACAAAGGATATGGCGAAGCGTTTTGCAGGTTATTTTGGAAATGATATGGCAGAGCGCTTAGAGTTTCGAACGATTAATGGGATATGTGCGAAAATCATTCAATATTATGGAAAAATGGTTGGCAGGACAGCGTTTGAACTGGTCCGGGATGAAAAGATGACGGCAGGGCTGTTATCAAAAATTTATCAGCAGGTTCAACATGAATTTGCGACAGAGAGTGATTTGAAAAATGTCCGTACACTTATTACATATATTAAAAACATGATGTTGAGTGAAGAAGAAATTCTTAAGCTGGATGAAAAAGAGGAAATGAAAATTTCGGTTATTTATAAGGAATACTGCAGGCAGCTTCGGGAACATCATCTGATGGATTATGATGACCAGATGGTATACGCATATACAATGCTTCGCAAATTCCCTCAACTACTGGAACATTTTCAAAATTTATATCCTTATATTTGTGTGGATGAAGCACAAGATACATCAAAAATCCAGCATGCGATTATTGCGCTGCTTGCTTCTAAAACTGAAAATTTGTTTATGGTCGGAGATGAGGATCAAAGTATTTATGGATTTCGTGCGGCATATCCGGAAGCATTGTTGTCATTTGAAAAAAATCACGCAAATGCAAGGGTGCTGTTGATGGAAGATAACTTCCGCTCGAATGCAAGTATTGTTGAGGCGGCAGACCGATTTATCCAGAAAAATACATTGCGTCATGAAAAGCATATGCGGGCAACAAAGGAAAGAATGGAAGAAATTAAAGAAATTTCTCTTAAAAGCAGGAAAGCCCAGTACAGTTATCTTATGAAAGTTGCGGATGGCTGTACAACGCAAACAGCAGTGTTGTATCGAGATAATGAGTGTATTTTACCGTTGGTTGATTTGTTGGAGAGAAATAACATTCCATATCAGATGAGAAATGCAGAACTGACATTTTTTTCGCACAGAACAGTTTTAGATGTTGTGAACATCATGAAATTGGCGTTGAATCCGAAAGATACGGAAGCATTTTTGCAGGTATATTATAAGATTGGCACATATCTTCGCAAGCAGGAGGCTATGAGGATAGCGGAAATTAGTGAGGAAAAGGATTTGCCGGTACTTGATGTGGCGGCAGATTATCAAGGCTTGAGTGGACATGTTATAGGATGTGTCAAATCAGTGCGGACGCATTTGCAAAACATGTTGCAGGAAAGCGGGGATAAAGCGGTCAATCGAATTTCGCAATATATGGGATATCGTGATTATTTGAACCGAATCGGGATAAGCGACAGTAAACTGGAAATTTTGCGGATGCTGGGAGCAAGAGAAGAATCGCCCGAGCGGTTTGTAAAGCGTCTGGAAGAATTAAAATCTATCATTTCGGAAAAACAATCGGATACACAGTGTCCGTTCATTCTTTCTACAATGCATGCAAGCAAAGGATTAGAATATGAGCACGTGTATCTGATTGATGTGGTGGATGGGATTTTGCCGGAGCAGGCTTTGCAAAATCCGAGGCGGGCTTCGAAGGAAGAATTGCAGACTTACGAGGAAGAACGCCGCTTATTTTATGTCGGTGTTACAAGGGCAAAACAACAACTGACATTGTTTACAACAAACAGGGAAAGTTCATTTTGCATGGAAATATTAGGGAAAACATTTATTCAAAAGAATAGCACGAAAGCAGTTTCTACTAATAAAATATTTTCTCAGGCAAATCCATATGCACAGAATACAAAATCAAGGATAAAGCCAGTGACAGCTGAAGAATATAAGAGGTTTAAAGAACAGCTTGGAGCAGGTGTGCTCGTGAAACATAAAAAGTTTGGTGATGGGGTTGTCGTCTCAATGGATGAAGAACACGTACAGATTCTGTTTGGGGAAAAGCTGCGAAATCTGGATATGCGTATGTTAGTGCAGGGAGGATTTTTAGAGGTGAGTTAGCGAAAATATGCCTTCTTAAAAAACTTCTTTCACGATTTAACATACATTTAACATAAATTTGATTTATCTTGCATACGTATTACATACAATTAACTCGCATGAAACAAGAAAATAATATTTGAAATAATGTGAGGAATTGGTATGAATGAGAAGTTACAGATTGTATTTGGGCTTGTAGGTGGTCTTGCAATATTTATCTACGGCATGAATATGATGAGTGAATGTCTGCAAAAAGCGGCAGGCGAGAAGATGAAAAGTATTTTGGCACTGTTGACAAGAAATCCGGTTTTAGGGGTGTTGGCAGGAGCAATCACAACTGCAGTTTTGCAGAGCAGTAGTGCGACTACGGTTATGGCGATTGGCTTTGTAAGTGCAGGATTGATGAGCCTTCCACAGGCAATCTCGATTATCTTTGGTGCGAACATCGGAACAACAATGACGGCACAGATCATTGCATTTAAAATTACAGATTATATTTACATTATCATATTTATCGGTTTTATTATTTCTTTTGTGGCGAAGTCAGAGAAGGTAAAAAGTATCGGACAGACGATATTTGCCTTCGGTCTGTTGTTCCTTGGAATTGAAACGATGGGAGATGTTATGAAGCCACTGGCATCCAGTCCGGTATTTACAGATTTGATCGCGAAAGTATCAAATATGCCGGTGCTTGGAGTTGCAGTTGGTACATTGATGACTCTGGTAGTACAGAGCAGTAGTGCGACAATTGCAGTATTACAGAACTTTGCAGCCCAGGCCGGACCGGATGGTGTGACAAGTATATTAGGATTGACAGGAGCAATCCCGATTCTTCTTGGAGATAATATCGGAACAACGATCACAGCACTTTTAGCCAGCATCGGACAGAATAAAGATGCAAAACGAACAGCTGTAGCACATTGTATTTTTAATGTATCAGGATGTCTGCTGTTCATCTGGTTTATCAAACCATTTGCAGCATTTATTCAGTATATTTCACCGAAAGGACCGGAAATCGAAGTGATTTCCAGACAGATTGCAAATACACATACAGTATTTAATATTACAATGACTTTAATCTGGGTATGTCTGATCAATGTAATGGTAAAGATTGTTATGACTTTAATCCCGGATGGAAAGGCAGTTGCAGTAGATCCGGCAAAACCATTGTATTTGGATGAAAAGATGACAAACCAGCCTACAGCAGCACTTCAGCTTGTGGCAAAAGAAATTTTGCATATCAGTGATATAGTGAAGGATGCGGTAAGTAATACGATTGAAATAGTTAAAACAGAAGATATCAGTCAATTGGAGGGCTTGCTTGAAAAGGGTAAAAATATCAAATCATTGACGGATAAAACAACCGAATATCTGGCACTTTTATTTTCTTCCGGAACAATGACAGAGCAGCAGGCAGCTCAGACAGCGAGCTTAATGTATATTTTAAGTGATGTGGAACGTATGGGAAGCTTAAGTGTGGAAATTGCAAAATGTATTCAGGAGAAGGAACAAAATAATTATAAATATACGCCGGAAGCAATGGAGGAATTACAGAAGAGTCTAAGAACACTGGAAAAAATGTTTATTGATTCAATGAAGGCATTGCAGGGAGACAAATCGGTCCAGATAGATAAAATGGTTAAGCGGAAAGATAAGATTATGGATTTGGATATTAAGATGAGAAAGGCGCATTTGCAACGTGTGAATAAAGGAAAATGTAAAGCAAGCCTGACAGCGCCATTCACAAATATTCTTCATCTGATCGACCGTATGGGAAACAGCTGTTTAAATCTTGCGGATGTAGCAGCAAATGAAATCAGCCTGAGCTATTTTATGACAGTGAATTAGAAGACAACATTTTTACAATGTTGCCTGAAATCTAAATTCACCATTTTCGGCAAAGAAACCATAGATGCCGGAATATTTATTTACGACAGAAATCATGCTTTGTACACCGAAGCCATGTCCGGTTTTGTGTGAAACAGGAATGTCGTTTTCAAAAGCAGGTTCTTCTTCGTAGCTGTTTGCAAGGTTGATACATAATTGTTCATTTTTTTCATAGAGTTTCAGATTGATATAACGACCTTCTGGATATGTGATCTGTGCACACGCATGGATCGCATTTTCCAGAGCATTTGAAAGTAAGCTGCAAAGGTCTGTAATCTGAAATCTTGAAAAATCAGTTGCAGTTACGGAAATTGTAGTTTGGATCTGAAGTGCCTGTGCTTTGTCAATATAGGAAGAGAGAATCAGATTGACAGATTCATTTTCACAGTATTTTTGGATGGCACCGGACTGCAATGTTGTACAGATTTCGTTAATGTAAGAGAGGGCTTCTTCGGTTTTTTGTTCTTGAATACAGTTTTGAATAAAGTTCATATGATGTTTTAAATCATGACGATAGATTGCGGCCTGCTTTTTGGAATCAGAAAGCTGCGCAATCTCTTTTTTTGCCTGTGCAGAAACGGTGGTGAGAAGTAAATTTTCACGCTCGGCATGACTTCGCTGGCTTGCATATTCAATCGTGAGCATCGAGAGAATAAAATAGAGCAGTACAAGAAAGCTGTCAAGAAAATCAATGACAACTACACTGCCGGTGTAAAGTAAATTTGTATAGACTGTAAAAATATATTCCAAAATATAGTAAGAAAGAGGCAATAGGAAAAGTAACATCTGTGTTGTTTTATTTTCATATTTTAGTTTGATAATGTAAGGTGCGATTATTTTTATAACAAAAAATAAAAGCGGAATTGTGATCAGGCTGGAAGCAATATCAGATACAACAGGATTGTAATCAAAAAAGGATGAGATCAGCGTTCCAAACCATTTTCTCGGTGTACATAGTAAATAAGCAGACAGTACTGCGATCATAGACATATAGAGGCTGCGGTGCAACCCAAATCGAATCAACAGAAAAAGCGGCAGGTGGATCAACAAAGGATAACAATGGTACAGATTTGTTTCACCCATTATGAGATAGAAGAGAATCTGTACAATCCCGAAACCGCATATTGTCAGTGTGTAAAATCTTTTATGGTCTTCAAATGGAAAGTCTGCAAGGTAAAGTGAGACGACAATTCCGAAAAAAAGAACCAGTCCATAATTGATAAAATCGCAAAATGCCGCAAAATTCATGGTGAAACCTCCTCCATTTGAAATGCAAGATAATGTTTTTTAATATCTGCAACCCTTCTCTGTGCTAAAGGGATGATCTTATTGTTTTGTAAGTGCATATCTGTAGTAGTGATCGAACGGATGTAATTCATGTTCACAAGGAAAGAACGATGCGGGAGAATAAATTCTGAATTTTGCATTAGCATATCACATACCGATGAAAAACGTTCCGCAGTTGTGATTTGTTCCCCGTTCTTTAGATAATAAATTACTTTTCGATTCATTGCTTCTACATAGATCAATCCGGACAAATAAATTTTATGTACACCAAACGAACTTTTTACAATAATTGATTTGCCGGATTCTTCCATTCTCTTTTCTGAAATATCATCTAAAGCCTGAAAAAAAGCAGCTTTTTGTATTGGTTTTACAAGATAATTGGCAGCTTTGACCGTGTAGCTTTCGACAGCAAATTCCGGTGATGATGTAAGAAAAATAATATCGGAAACTTTGTCAAATCCACGGATTTCCTTTGCCAGTTCTATGCCATTTAATACCGGCATAATAACATCAAGAAGATAGAGGTCAAACTGTTCGTAGCGGGCGATGGAAGCAAGTTCAATGCTGCTACTGAAGGTTTTGATGGTTGGTTTGTTTTTTCCTTCTTTAAAATATTCTTCCAACAGTTCTAAAATTTGAAGCTGTTCTGTTTTATCGTCGTCGCATATAGCGATTTTCATAAGTCTCTTCCTCCTGTAGTTTCATGTGAATTTATTATAACTTGAAATGAAATAAAATGCCATAGAGATAAGGTATCGTTCGTGTCGAAAAAAGTGTAATTCATGCAGGTGTTTCCTCAAAAAGAATGAAATTTTGTACCATAGAATATAGGAAAATCGGATATTTTTGTAAACAAAGATTCATTCATGTTTTTACAAATATAGCGCAGGAAAAAAGAACACAGGGGGAACGCATATGTGGAAAAAATTTTGGAATGATAAGAAAGGAATCATAATACTTATCGTTGTATTAACGATAGTATCGCTGTCTGCGGCAGCATTTTTTGCAAATAAAAATGGGAAGCAGATGAAGGCCGATTCAGATATTACAGTAGAGAGGCAGATAGCGGAAGAAAAGAAAGAGACGGCCAAGAAACAGCAAGAAGAGAAAAAGTCGGATCAAAATAGTAGCCAACAGTCTGAGAATAAGAGCATTCAATCCTCGGGAAATAAAGAAAAAACAGATTCTACGAATAGTAAGAAGGTTGCTTCTTCAAATGTGAATACCCAGGAAAAGAGCAAGCAGCCGGAGAATCCGAAGAAATCCTTTATAGACAAAGTTGTCGATAAGATTACAGGAAACGATGATAAGAAGCCGGAAGATACAAAAATAAAACAGTATAAGGTTACATTTTATACAGAAGGCGGAAGTAAATTAGAAGCACGCAAAGTAAACAAAGGAACAAAGATTGGTTCACTTCCGACACCTTATCGCGATAATTATATTTTTGTCAGCTGGTATTATGATAAGAACAGGGAAAAGCTTGCTTCAAAAGAAGATGAGATTAACAGCAATGTAAGTCTTTATGCAGAATACGCGGCACAGACACCACTTGAAAATGTAGAACAGGTGACATTTGCCAGCGCAACCGGAGTTAAGACAGATTTTAAGATCATAGTAAAAGCAAAGAATAAAAAATTGGATCTGGACACTGTGAAAGCCGGGATTACAGCTTCGAATCTCACAGATCCAAAGCAGACAGATATCATAGAAGTGACAGGCGGAAACGGAACATTTACAATCGCAGGTAAGAATCCGGTTTCAGAAGACGGAAAAATGGACGTTGTGGATGGATTTGCCGAAGGCTGTACATATCGGGTTGCCTTAACAGATACCAGACTTTGTTTTGAAGATCAGCCGAAGACAGTAAGAGAATATAATTTTACAACAGATAAGAAGCAAGTACTGAACACATCTTTAAATGACGGGATTGTATATATCCCGATAGAGGATATCAGCAATATCACGTCAGGAGATAAGAGTGTTGAAACATTGAGTATTGCACTTTATCAGGCAGACAAGGACGGAACACTTGGACCTGCCAATATGACGCAGGGAGAATTTGATTATACAAAAGGAGAACTCCATTCTGGTGATATCGTTTCTATTTATGCGGGATTAAGACCGGACAAACGTACATTGAATACGCCGAAGGAAGAGAATGGTGAGCTTGCGTACATAGAGATTACTGCAAGAAATGGAAACCGATATAGTTATAAAAATGCACAGCCGGAAGATGTTATTTTTGAGCCGGATATGTTGCCAATCCCAATCGGGGCAGATTTGGATGAAGCAGCAGATACGATCACAGTGGAAAATCAACTGCTTGATTATTCTGCCGATGTGTATGCAAATATTGAACTGGATAGTCAGACAACAGTGGACGTCGGAGACTTCATTATGTTCTATAGCGGAACATTTGGAGTGGAAAGCGGAAGCGATGCTGCACAGCTTGAAAAATACGGGAAAATTACAGGAGTAAAGTCAGGCGCAGGTGATACGACGACCATCGGATTTACAGAGGTTGGCTGGGATGAAGTACAACAGGCGATGGATATTTACGCAGAAGATACGATGACCGGTACAGATATGCTGGAAGGTGTAGATACAGAGGCTCTGGAGGCACAGATCGAGCAGCAGGCTCTGGAAAGTGGATTTGCAGAAGAAGCGGCACAATATCTTGGATCAATGGCACTTGCAACAGAGAATTTTACAAAACTAAGTGATAATCTCAATCTGGAAGATTATAAAGTAACTCTGGAAGACGGAACACCTGTTTCGCCGGAAGAATTACAGCTGATGGCATCTAATATTTCTGCAAAGTGTGAGATGGAACAAGGATATCCAAAAGCAACGATCAGCACACACCCGAGCAAGCTTAGTCAGGCGAACGGAACCGCTGCAAAGGATAAAGGTCTTAGCGTTCAGTTGGAAGTGCAGGCAAAGATTACGATTGGAAAGCAGGGCTCTGATAATCAGCTTGTGATCAACATTAGCGGAACATTTGCAGAAGAGGTAGGGATTGACCTCGGAGTAAGAAGTAAAGCAGTCTGGAAGGTATGGGGAATCTTCCCATATATTGCCGAATATCGCGTGACAGCCAATGTGGATGTATTGAATTATACCGGCGTGGAAGTCAATGCTATGATGATGACCCAGTCAAATGATGAAAGTGGAAATGAACATTTGGATGAAGGCGTAGAGATTGCAGGACAGATTAAAGAGTTGATCGACAGCAATAAGGAAAACGGAGAAGATGACGAATCGGAAGAGGGAAAAAGCAATCTGATCAAACGTTACAGTGAAATGATGAAAGGAGAGTCGGATTGGGTACGCGTCATTGAACAGAATATTGTAGACAACGAACAGCAGGTTCCACCGCCGTTCCCGATTATTGCAATTAATACAGAAATCGATTTTGTTGTAAAAATGAATGCATGCATTTCTGTTGGATTCGATTTTGAATATATGACAGGAAAACGATATACATATACGATCGATGTATTTGCAGGAGCGGTTTACAACGATACTGTTACATTGTTAGAAGAGACATATCAGTTTGATTTCTACACAATGGGACGACTGGAAATAAAAGCAGGATTAGAATTTGAATTTAAAATCGGATTGTTTACAACAGATCTGGCATCGGTCGGATTCAGGTCGGAAGCCGGTGCGTATAGTAAGCTATGGGGATATTTCTATTATGAGTTGAGGTATAGCACAAGTATTGGACGTGACCAGCAATATAATGGAGCAATGCTTATTGATGTGGGAGCATATCTGGAGGTTGGATTAAAAGCCCAGGCATTAAAGGATACTTTCTCTACAGAGTTGAAGCTGTATGATAATGAATGGTCACTGTGGACGGTCGGACGACAAGATAATGTGCTGGATTTTGCGACGAAACAAGAAGAGATGCCGGATATCAAGTTGAAACAGCATGTGAGGGATGCGATGCTTCCGGATGCAGTATTCTCTATGGATTATCTGGACTTGAAGGACGGTCAGGAGAAGCAGGCAATTTACAATGATGATTATGATTCAAATAAGGCAGAAAGCCTGACGAATCGTAAAAATTTTGATATCCGCATGACAAATGATAAATTTACATATGATCCGAAGACAAATACGGTCAGTGTAAATCCGGAAAAAGATGATAAAAAACTGGAAGGCGAGATGATTATTACGTGGATTCGTTACCCACTGGCATTTTCATCAAGACCAATCCAGAGAACAATTTCTCTGTACTGGGACAATCTGCGTGACGGATATGTCATTGTTCCGTATACAAACGGTGGAACTTATATCAATATCATCAATGCAAAATTTGAAGCAAAAGTAGAAAAACCGGCAGACCCGGTAAAACCAGGATATGATTTCGCAGGCTGGTATAGTGATGAAGCATTGACAGAAGCTTATGAATTTCCGGAGAGCATGCCTGCAGCAGATACAAATATTTATGCAAAATGGGTTGCCAAAGCAGATACACCATATCGTGTAGAATATTATACAGAGCAGTTGCGTTCAGGAGAATACGAGCTGGCAGAAGCAGAGGAGCTGACCGGTACAACGGAAAGTTACGTGACACCAGAGATAAAAGAATATGTTGGTTATCGGATGCCGGCAGAGCAGGAAATCAAGATCAGTGCAGATGGAAGTTCTGTATTACGTTATTATTACGCATTAGAAAATCATACAGTTACATTTGATCCGGGCGAGGTCGGAGGAGAAAAGATTACTTACGATTTGAAATATGGCGGAACAATCATTGCACCAATGATGGCAGCAAAAGGATATACATTTACCGGATGGGACAGCGAAGTTGTTTCAAACATGGGAACAGAGAATCTTGTCTATACCGCACAGTGGACGAAGAATCCGGATACAGCTTACAGAGTAGAGTATTATGTACAGGATATCGACGGAAAATATAAACTGAAACATCTGTATGAAGGCATGGGCTTCACAGGAGAAGAGATTTCGGCAGACACATTGAGAAATCTTCCAATCGATGGTGAGACAACTGCTGAGCAAAAATATGTGGAAGAAAATGGAGTTGTATTTGAAAATCTTACAGTAAACGGACTGGCAAAAGAAACTGCGGTTGTAGAGGGAAGTGGAAAATCTATAATCAAGATCAACTACAAACGTGAGAAGTACAAAATAAGCTTCTCTTATGGTTATGACACCGGAGACGGAGAACAGTCATCAAGTCAGGAATCTTATTATGGAGATCATATCCACAGTCCGGAAAAAATGCAGCGGACGGGATATACATTTATCGGTTGGAGCATAGACGGGGTAAATGTAGTAGAACCGGATAATAAGATGGGAACCGGAGATGTTGCATACACAGCTTTATGGAAAGCGAATACATATACAGTGCAGTTTGATAAGAATCATGATGCGGCTACAGGTGAGATGGAGCAGATGCAGTTTGCATACGATGAAGGACAGAATTTACATGAAAATGCATTTGTACTGGATGGATATGATTTTCTTGGATGGACCACACGAAAAGGAACAGGCGTGGAATATGAAAATACTGCAAGTGTCTTGAATTTGACGGCCGAAAATGAAGCAGCCGTTACACTGTATGCAGTATGGAATATGAAGAATTACAACATCATTTACAATGGAGCAGAAGGACTGATAAATACCAATCCGTCAAATTACAATGTAGAGACAGAAACCATTACATTGATGGACCCTGTACGAAAAGGATATACATTTAAGGGATGGTATGAGAATGAAGCATGTGAAGGAGATGTGGTCAGGGAAATTAAAAAAGGCTCTGTAGGAGATAAAATGTTCTATGCAAAATGGGAGGCAAATACAGACACTTCTTATAAAGTAGAGCATTATAAAGAAGCACTCGATGCGAACATGGTTCTTGCAGATACAGATGAGCTGAAAGGTACATCCGACAGTCAGGTAACATTAGAAACAAAGAATTATGAAGGATTTATAATACCGGAAGTGCAGACAGTGTCAATCGCAGCAGATGGAAGTACTTGTGTCCGTTATGAGTATAAACGCAAGAATGTAACAGTTACATTGAATGCGGACGGCGGTATACTTCCAGAGGGTGTGGACTCTATCATTTATGGTAAATATGAATCAGAATTACAGCTTCCAATTCCGGTAAGAGAAGGATATGGATTTGAAGGCTGGTATGTAGGAGAAGAAAAATTCACAAGTCATACAATGCCGGCAGAAGATACGGTATTACAGGCAAGATGGGTGGCAGGCCAGTATGGATATACAGTGAATTATTATCAGCAAAATGTGGATGGTTCTGAAAATTATACATTAAAAGAATCCGTTCACAAAACAGCGGCGATGGATAGTGTCATAGAGCCGGAATTAAAACAATATACAGGATTTACAGCACCGGAAAAAGCAAAACAGATCATAGTAACAACAGATGAGCGGGCAAATGTGGCAGACTATTATTATACGAGAAATAAATACTCCTTAAGCTGGGATCTGGGTGGCGGTACAGCAGTGGCAGGCTATACAGAAGGACAAATCTATTATGACGCACCAATCATAGCACCGGCAGCTGTAAAGGATGGAAACTCTTGTGTATGGAACATGAAGATAGAGCAGAATATGCCGGCGAAGGATCTTGCTTATAAAGCAGTATGGACTCCTCAAAGCTATCAGCTTACAATGGAGCCAAACGGAGGCTATGTAACAGGTGATGGTGAGCTTCTGACAAAAACGGTTACATACGGAACAGCTTATGAAGCGTTGCCGAAGCTTGAAAAGGAAGGCTATACATTTGCCGGATGGTATTCAGAGCAAGAAGGCGGTACAGAGATTACAGGTGAGACACTGGTAACAGCGACAGGCGACCACACCATTTATGCACGTTTTATACCGATCAATTATAAGATTGATTATTACGGTGCAGATGGAGCAACAAATACGAATCCGGTACAATATAATATTGAAACAGGCCTGCTTACACTGGCAGCGGCAGAAAAAGAAGGGTACAGATTTGAAGGATGGCACGAAAAGGCAGATTTAAGTGATGATGCTGTTGTGGCAATTCCTGCAAAGAGTACGGGTGATATTATACTTTATGCAAAATGGAGTGAGAACCGCTATAAGGTTGTATTCCATTCCAACAATGAGGAAGACAGAAGTAAGGTTCAAAATTTCTCATATACAGAAGTGAAAATGCTGGATACAAATCGATATGTGCGAGAAGGCTATACATTTGCCGGATGGTCATTGGTACCAAACGGAGAGGTTGTATATGCTAATTGCCAGACAGTAAGTAAATTGTCAGCAGTTGATCGGAGCGAAGTACATTTGTATGCAGTATGGACGCCGAAGGCATATCAGATTCTATATGAAAATATGGATGGAGCAGAAAATGCACCGGATAACCCGACTGAATTTACCGTTGTATCGAATACATTTAATTTACACGAACCGGTAGGAAAACCAGGCTATACATTTGATGGATGGTATAGTGATTCATCTCTTACAAAGAAGGTTAGTGGAACAATCATACTGGATGCATTACATGACTGGCGATTCTATGCAAAATGGAATCCAAATCCATACACCGTTACATTTGACAGTTGTCTGGGTGATACAGTACCGGTAGAAACACAGCTGATGATGTACGATGAAGCGGACAATCTGGAGCTGGTTTCTGAAATGAGAAACTTTAAGAAACCGGGATATACATTTACCGGCTGGGCACAGGAAAAAGATGGAGCAGTTGTTTATAAAGACGGTCAAAATGTTAAGAATCTTGCAGGTGAAGGCAATGTAACATTATATGCGGTATGGGAGGTGAATGTATTTAAAATCACATATGAGCTTGGAGCAGGAGGAATCAGTCAGACAAATCCAGAAAGCTATAGTATTGAAGATAATGACATACAGTTGGAAGCACCGGCTGCAAAAGACGGTTATCAGTTCCTTGGATGGTACGACGGTGATACCTTGGTATCTGAGATCGTAAAGGGAACACAAAAAGATTATAAGCTGACAGCAAAATGGGGATATGGAGGTACATTTAATCTGGTATACGTAGGGAAAGAGGATCATCATTTAATCTACAAAGTGACCAGGACATTACCGGAAGGTACTGTGCCAACAACAAATCCACAGCACATTTATTATCGCACAGTAAATGGAACTGCATATGGTTCTACCGTTGATTCAGAGAGTGATAAATGTCATTTCAAACATGTCGGAGGAGAAGATGTATATTTGACATTTGGACAGAACGATATGGAAAAAACATTCACGATTGAAGAGTGGGGAATGAACACAACAGCGGACAGTGCAGCAGAATTCCAGTTAAATAATACGGCTCGTTATTATAATATAGAGCTTTATAAAATTGTAGATACAATAGGAACCTGCGGAGGCGTATTAGGAGAACAGACTTCTTGTCAGCGCGTGATTGATGCAGAAAAAACATACTGTTTGGAAGATTTGATAAAGGAATGCTATAATCAATGGCACAGTTACACGATCCGTACAGGAGATCCGAAGATAAATAATTATCATTATTATGAAAGAACTCCATATACATTTAATAGCTTGATGGAAGTTTTGAAAAGCAAGAATGTTGATGAAGCAAAACAGAAATACATTGCAGGAACAGCAACGAATGCCGGTTTCCGTATGACCTCAGATTTGAATGAAGTGAATGATGGATATCTGTGGTTTAGATTTTATGGCGGCGGAGCATATTTTGCAGAGTATAAGCTCGATCTGCAGGGAAAGGGATGGAAGATCGATGTTCCATTCCCATATAACGGATCAAAGACAAATGGAGCAGAATATGAGGAGAAAAGTCATAATGGACAAGTTGTATTTGGCTCACCATGTTATGCAAGGATCGGAATCAATGACAGAGTACAGCTTGAACTTGCAGAAAGCGGAAAAGGAAAAAATGACTGGCAGTTCGGTACAACAGATTTACATTATATGATTCTTGATAACCGGGCACCACAGCAGGTTGGAGTTAGCTGCCTTGCCCTTGGACAGTACAAAGCAGGTGAACAGATTTCAATTACAGTTCATTATGATGAAGTGATTAAGTCAGCATCGAATATAGGGCTTTTGGAAGTAGCAAATATTCCTTTGACAAATGTGCGATATGCGGGAGGAGAAGGAACAAATGCACTTACATTTACAGCGACACTGGCACAGGATTTTGAAGTGACTCCGAATGTGAACAATGATATTAAGAATCTGAAGCCGGTAACTGGTACAGTCAAGGATGTATTTGGCAATTAACAGGTCATAAAAAAAGCAAAATTTCAAAGTGAAAAATACCGATAGGGCACCATTTATGTGGTGTCCTATGGTATTATAAAGGAGTAAATAAACGTAAAAGAGTGTTATAGATGAATGCGAAAAAATATAAAAAATATAGAATCATAATAATATCCATGATGGTGATACTGGCATTATTATTTCAGGGATGCGGGAAGCAAAAAACAAAAGTATCGGTTCGTGTTGCAGTGATTGATACAGGTATTTCTACGAATGCCATTTCAAAAGAACATATAGCCGAAGGAAAAAATTATGTAGATACTAACTTATCCACAGAAGATACCTATGGGCATGGGACAGCGGTGGCATCTGTTATCCTAAAAGAAGCAAAGAACACACAGATTGTCCCTTTGGTAAGTAATGTATTTGAAAATGGAAAAATAAAACAGGTTGATAACGATACATTGGCACAAATGATACGGGATGCGGTGGACATCTATCACTGCAGGATTATCAATTTGAGTGCGGGACTTGTTTTAGACAAAGAATCTGTGAGACAGGCGGTAGAATACGCAGAAAAGAAGAATGTTCTTATGATTGCATCCGCAGGAAATGATTATGCAGAAAACGGGGCTGTAAGATATTATCCGGCAGCTTATGAGAGTGTTCTGGCAGTAGGAGCTTTGAATCAAGACGGGACTGAAATCGCAGCATTTTCTCAAAGAGGGGAATGGGTGGATGTTTATACCGTTGGCGAGCAGGTAGAAATTAAGACCTTGAGCGGGAATACCGGTGTAGGGGATGGAACTTCTTATTCAGCGGCAAAGGTGACCGGACAGGCAGTTTTGGAAATAGAAAATGATGCGGAAATCACAGTGGATGAATTGAAAAAGATACTAAGTAATTGATAAGAAAACACAGATATAATTTAAAAGATAAAATATTTTTTCTGTGTTGAAGCAGAGCTATTTTCAAACAGAAAAAACAATGTTATAATGCTATAATGATAAAAAATTATCAAATTGTTTTTGGAAAAGCAATTTGTAACAAAAGCGGAGGAAAGAAAAAATGAACGAAAAATTCCCACATTTATTTGAGCCAATCAAAATTGGAAAAACAACTGTAAAGAACAGAATTTTTATGCCACCAATCTCTACTAACATGGCAGACAAAGGATATGTGACAGATGCATTAGTTGAGCATTACTCAGCCAGAGCAAAGGGTGGGGTCGGACTTATTGTTACAGAAGTTACGACAGTAGAGCCTGTATATACTTATTTGCCGGGAGATATGTCTATTTATGATGATTCTTATATTCCTGGCTGGAAGAAACTGGTAGATGCTGTGCATCAGTATGATACAAAAATTTTGGCACAGTTATTCCACCCGGCTTATATGGCATTTCCAATTCCGGGAACACCACAGCTGATCGCACCATCTAATGTAGGACCATATTATGCAAAATCTGCACCGAGGGCAGTCACAGTAGAAGAGCTTCACGTGTTGGTTCAGCAGTTTGGAGAGGCAGCACGTCGTTTCCAGATTGCAGGCGGAGACGGAGTTGAGATTCAGTGTGCACATGCACATGGTCTGCTTGGAGGATTCCTTACTCCACTTTATAATAAGAGAACAGATGAGTACGGCGGAGATATTAATGGACGTCTTAGACTGACACTTGAAGTAATTGCCAAGATTCGTGAACTTTGCGGTGATGATTTTATCATCGATGTCCGTATTTCGGGTGATGAGTATAGTGAAGGCGGATTGACACTCAATGACATGATTTATGTCTCAAAACAGCTTGAAAAGACAGGGGTTGATTTCATCCATGTTTCCGGAGGAAACACGATCAAAAGAGGAAGTTCTATGCCGGCACCTGGTACATCTCCGGCACCTCATGCGCATGCAAGTGAAGAAATCAGAAAACATGTGAATATTCCGGTATCTACAGTTGCAAGAATTAATGAGCCTTGGGTGGCTGAAGAATTGATTGCAAATGGAAAAACAGATATTTGTATGATTGGCCGTCCAAACTTATGTGACAGTGAATTTGCAAATAAAGCGGCTGCAGGAAAGACAGATGATATTCGTCCATGTATTGGATGTGGGCGATGTCTGACAGGAATTATGTTTGGTAATCCGATTAGCTGTACAGTGAATCCATCGGTTGAATCTGAAGAAATCGAAGAAGCTAAAGATAAGAAAAAAATTCTTGTGATCGGTGGAGGACCGGCAGGAATGGAAGCAGCGTATGTTGCGAAGAAACGTGGACATGAAGTTGTTCTCTGTGAGAAGAGTGGAGAGTTAGGAGGACTTCTCAGACTTGCAGCTGTTCCAATTGCAAAGCAGGAACTTTGTAAAGTAATCAAATTCATGGCACGTCGTCTGAAGAATGAAGGAATTGAAGTTCGTATGAATTGTGAAGTGACTCCAGAAATGCTTGCCGGAGAATTTAAGGATTATGAGGTTGTCTGTTCTACAGGAGCAGTTCCTAAGGAAATCCCTCCTTTTAAGGTCTTTAAGCAGACAATGACAGCAGATGATGTACTTGCCGGAAGAAAATATCCGGGAAGAAAAATCGTTGTTCTTGGCGGCGGATCTGTAGGATGTGAAACAGCAGATTACCTTGCACCATTGATCGATGATATGTTCCCTGCAAACCGTGACATTACAATTATCGAGATGACACCATCGCTGATGCCGGGAGAAGGCGGAGCAGCGAAGAGTCAGCTGACAATGAGACTCAAGAGAAAAGGTGTAAAGATTGAACTGAACAGTCAGGTAACAAAGGTTGATGAGACTACAATTACTTATGAGAAGGATGGACAGGAATACCATATTACAGATGCTGATACACTGATCTTTGCAGTCGGATATGCACCGAACCAGGTAGAGAATACCGAAGAAAGAGTTCATTTTATCGGAGACTGTGATAAAGTCGGAACTCTGAAAGATGCAATTGCTGCAGGACATAAACTGGCAGAAGAACTGTAATCGAAAAAAAGATGTGTCAGCAAATGCTGACAAGAATCCTAAGTGTGTTAATTTGAAAGAGATTAAGAAATAAAGAATGGAGAGAATATAGATGGGAAAGAAATTATTAGAACCAATTAAAGTTGGAAATCTTACTTTAAAAAACAGAATCATGTTTCCACCGCTTACAACAGGATATGAAGAAAGAGACGGATCTATTGGGGAGAGAAGCTTAAACTTCTATGAAAGACTTGCGAAAGGTGGAGCAGCGTATATTGTTATCGGAGATGTAGCTCCTGTAAGAACAGCTTCACCGACACCGAAGCTTTATGATGACAGTCAGATTCCGGTATATAAAAATCTGGCAGACACATTACATAAGTATGATTGTAAGCTTGCACTTCAGCTGTTCCATCCGGAGTATGATGTACCGGGAGTAGGACGCATGATCATGGAAGCAGGCATTGCAAGACAGGCTGCGGCAAAAGCACAGGCTGAGGGAAATGCAGAAGAAGCAAAGAAACAGATGGAAGAATGCGACAAACTTACAAAAGGCGCTTATGCAAAACTTCATCATGATATGCAGCATTTTGTAACAGAGGCAACTGTTGAACAGTTAGAAGATATTAAAAACAGCATCGCTGCATGTGCAGAAAAGGCACAGAAAGCCGGAATCGATGCGATTGAAGTACATGGAGACCGTCTCCTTGGTTCTCTTTGCTCTAAGATTCTGAACCATAGAGAAGACCAGTATGGAGGAAGCCTTGAGAATCGTACAAGATATGCACGTGAAGTAGTAGCAGCAATCAAAGAAGCAGCACCGGATCTTATGATCGAGTACAAGTTGCCAATCATCACAGTAAATCCTGACGGAACACTTCGTGGAAAAGGAGGACTTGAGGCAGAAGAAGGTATCCAGTTTGCTAAGATGCTGGAAGAAGCAGGAATCGATATGATCCAGGTAGCACAGGCAAACCATACAGGAAATATGGGAGATACAATCCCGCCGATGGGAGATGTTCCATATAACTGGACACTTCCGGTTGCCAGAGAAGTGAAAAAACTGGTGTCCATCCCAGTTGCAACAGTAGGTCGTGTTGTAAGTGTAGAGGCCGGAGAAAAAATATTAGAAGATGGGGATGCAGATATCATTGCTTATGGACGTTCTATGCTGGCTGATGCTGATATTGCGAATAAAGCAGAATCCGGAGAATGTATCAGAGAATGTCTTAATTGTAATAAGGGCTGTGTGGATGCGATTCAGGGACGCCGTTATATTTCATGTGTATTAAATGCAGAAAATGGAAACGAAGGTACAGTATTTATTAAACCGGCACAGGATAAGAAAAAAGTTGCAGTTGTAGGTGGCGGAATTGCAGGGCTTGAAGCCGCAAGAGTTGCAGCAAAACGCGGACATGACGTTGTTGTTTATGAAAAATCAGAAAAAATTGGCGGACAGATTCATTTGGCAGCAGTTCCACCAAGGAAAAATGAGATTTTAAGAGCAATCGAATATTATGAAAAAATTCTCCCGGATCTTTCTGTGAAAGTAGAATTGAATACAGAGCCGGCATATGAAGAATTGAATCAGTATGACAATGTAATTCTGGCGATAGGTGCACATAATATGGAACTTCCAATGCCTGTAGAAAATAGTAATGTGGTATCTTCGTGGGATGTTTTAAATGGAGAGGCTGTAAGTGGAAATTGTGCCGTTCTCGGTGGGGGACTTGTAGGAACAGAGACCGCAGAATTCTTAGCACAAAAAGGATTGAAAGTCAGTATTATCGAAATGCTGGATCAGATTGCAACTGGAGAATCTGAGACAGTAATGCCGCTGATTATGAAAGATTTTGAAGAGCATGATGTGAAACAATATGTAAATACAAAAGTAAAATCTATTGAAAATAATGTGATTTTTGCAACGAATACAAAAGACGGAGCAGATATAACAATTGAAGCTGATACAATCATCAATGCTCTTGGCTCAAAGAAAAATCTCTTTGATGACAGTAAGCTGACAGTTCCATTTGAATACGTTGGAGACTGTAGTGGTGAAAGAACAGCAGATATTTCGGCAGCTATCCGCAGTGGATATCAAGCAGGAAATGAAATATAACAGAGGTTTTTCGGAAAAGTTTATATTTGCTGATTAATAAAATGAAATAAAAAGATGATGTTGTTTAAGCTTTTTTATAAGTTTAACAACATCATCTTTTTTAAAATCAAGAAATAACGAATATTTTATATGTTTTTATACAAGCAGCTCTCGAATCATATCTGCTGTAAATGTAACAGAAGTAACGTGATTCACTTCAATTTGATAGAGCGTGTGCGCTGCAATATGTTCAGCAGCCTGTTCAAGATCACGTATTCCGGAAGTGTTTGTATAAATTTTCATAATTTCATCCAAAGCATCAGAAGGAATAATACATTCATTCTCTTTTAATCCAATTCTCTTTAAAATCTTCGGAAGTGCAAATTTTGAGAAGATGACTTTCTTCTCTTCAATAGTATAATCCGGTAATTCAATTACCGCAAAACGTGACATCAAAGGAGCACTGATCTGGTCTTTATCGTTGGCTGTTGCAATCGGATAAACGCCGGAAGTAGGAATCATACATTCAAGATAGTTATCAGTAAATCCAAGGTTGTCGAGTAATGTTAAGAGTACATCAGCAGGATTTCCATTCCCCTTTCCGGAAGACGCCTTATCTAATTCATTAATTATGAAAACTAGATTAGATTCTCCGGCCATAGAGAAAGCATCCATGATAATACCTGGTTTTGCATTGGAATAAATACGTGAGCTTCCTGTCAACTGTTCCGGGTCATTTATGGAACTCATATCCAGACTTGACCAAGGCAGTTTCAGAATACGTGCTACGGCATAGGCAATCTGTGATTTACCGGTTCCGGCAGGACCGATCAGTAAAAGTCCATACGCAGGGAGTGTATGTGTTCGGTTAATTTGAATGATTGTTTCAATAATACGTTGTTTTACACGTTCCATACCATATAATTCTTCATCAAGGATGCGTCGTGCTTCAACAGGATCAATTGCCTCGAAATAATTATTTTTCCATTGGATGTTCATCATAATGGAAAGTGCGCGTTGTGCATGGCGGCGTTCTTCAGGAGATACTTCGTGTGAACGGGCAACGGCAAGGTTACGTCTTGCCCAGAGCCGGATATTATCTGGCAGTGTACGACCTGCACAAGTCATGAAGTCAGTGATGCTCTGAAGACTTGTAAGCTTCATTTCATCGCCGTCCTCCATGGCTTCTTCATCTTCAGCCTCTTCTGTAGGGGCACTGCTTGCTAAAAGACGATCGATCATAAACTGTAAAAAACCATCTTCAGCTGAAAGCTTTGTGCCGCCTCCAAATGCAATTTCACGTATACGGTATATCGCATAGCCATCCGGCCGGTTTTCTCCTGATAAACGGACGTTGATATGGTTCTGGCCAAGCCATTTTAAAAGACTTACAAAGCGGCTGTCGATTTGAAGAATATCTGCGGTGTATGTACCTTCTTCTGTATCAAATTCAAAGGAAGTACGCTTTACAGGGTTAGTGAAAACACCACAGGAATAATGTTCCCATTTTCTACTTGTATTATCAAGTAACATAATCGGTTTTTCCGGGGAAGGGTCAGATTCACTGGATTGAAATGTTGTATAGGTACAAATGGATTTGTTTTTAGCGTCTGTTGTGTCATTAAAATCAAATACTGGCATGATTCATTCTCCTTGTGTAATGCTAATTGAGTTATTGTTCACAGTACCTGTGACCAGCAACGCATCTCGCCATTTTAAATCGCCTTTGGCGATGGGCGAGATGCCGTTCAAGATAAAACGTGCATCCTCCGTGTCAATCAGCGTAGTGATTGACACGGGAGTGAACAGTAACCTAATTGAGTCTGTTTATAAGTTTCAAATTCAAGTAAATTGAAAATCTTAATATTCTGATTATAGCAATTTCATGTCCATATGACCAGATGGGAATTAAAAATATCTTGTAAAAATATCTTTGTAAAATATGTTATCATTTATATAAAGAAGTGATACAATGAAAAAATGTTACTGTTCTATATTATAAAAACAGTGGCAGAGGGAGGGATAAAAATGGTAATGGATCTGACAAAGGAACATCCTGATAAAACATTATGGAAGTTTCTGCTGCCAATGATGATAAGTGTGATGTTTCAGCAATTTTATAATATTGCTGACAGTGTGATCGTCGGAAGATTTGCAGGGGAGGATGCATTGGCAGCTGTCGGGGCATCTTATCCGATTACGATCATTTTTATGGCTTTTGCAGTAGGAATGAATCTCGGAACATCGGTAGTTGTTTCAAGATTGTTTGGAGCAGGAGATAAAAAGGGTGTCAAACGTGCAGTGACCACTGCATTGACAGCGTGCTTGCTGCTTAGCATGATACTTTGCATATTTGGGGTATTTTGTTGCAGGTGGATGATGAGTGTGATACATACGCCGGAAAACATTATGGCAGAAGGAATTTTATATTTACGGATCTATGTGTTCGGCTTTTTCTTTCTGATGTTTTATAATGTTTGCACAGGTGTATTTACAGCATGGGGAGATTCAAAGACACCATTATATTTTTTGATCGGTTCTTCAATCGGAAATATTATATTAGATTACATATTTGTTGCGAAGCTTTACTGGGGAGTCGCCGGAGTTGCCTGGGCAACATTTATAGCACAGGGAGGTGCAGCAATTCTTGCTCTTGTTACAATGTCTGTGCGACTTAGGCATATATCGAATGAAAAACAGCCATTTGTGGATAAACACTTATTGTGGCAGATTATCGAGATTGCAGTTCCGAGTATTATTCAGCAAAGTGTATTAAGTGTAGGAAATTTATTTGTTCAAGATATTGTGAATCGATTTGGCTCATCAGTGATTGCCGGATATTCGGGAGCAATCAAGTTAAATACATTTGCAATCAATACATTTATGTGTCTGGGTTCTTGTTTATCCAGTTATACAGCACAAAACATTGGAGCAGGAAAGCAGGAACGGATCCCATTGGGGTTTAAAACAGGAGTTAAACTGTCAGAGATTACAGTGATTCCATTTTTTGTATTATATTTTATATTTAGTCGTCAGATGATGGGCTTATTTTTGGATGATGGAAGTATGGAGGCAATCCAGGCAGGAATCTCTTTTTTAAGAATCGTTTCTCCACTATATTTTATTATAGCGGTAAAATTGATGACGGACGGAATTATCAGAGGTGCAGGCGCAATGATGTATTTCATTATCGCAACAGTACCGGATTTGATTCTGCGAATTTGTTTTGCACTTGTTTTATCATCTCGTTTCGGTAGTACAGGAATCTGGATGGCATGGCCGTTTGGTTGGATCGTTGCAACAGTATTGACGATTATTTTTTATCAAAAAGTAAAAAATGGAAAAGTGAAAGAATAATACTTTTGAACTTTAAAAGGACATGTTATAATTTACAAAGACAAATTGGATTTGGTAATAAAAGAAGGAGAATTCATATGATTTTAGCAATTGATATAGGCAACACAAATATTGTTCTCGGATGTGTAGATAATCATAAGACATATTTTATTGAAAGACTTGCCACAAATAAGACAAAAATGGAATTGGAATATGCAATTGATATTAAGATGGTACTTGATATTCATGGAATTGATGTAGAGACATTAGATGGGGCAATCATTTGCTCTGTAGTTCCGCAGATTACTTATGTGGTTAAAGAAGCAGCAGAGAAGATTTTGAAAAGAGAAACGTTAGTTATCGGACCGGGAGTAAAAACAGGATTAAATATTTTGATCGATAATCCATCCCAGCTTGGAAGCGATCTTGTGGCAGGAGCAGTAGCTGCAATTGCACAATATCCAACTCCACTTGCAGTATGTGATCTTGGAACGGCTACAACAGTTTGTGTCATTGATGAAAAGAAAAATTATTTAGGAGGTATGATTTATCCAGGCATCAATGTTTCATTGAATGCATTAACTTCCAATGCATCTCAGCTTCAGGGAATTGGTCTGGAAGCTCCGAAAAAAATAATCGGTAAAAATACGATAGATTGTATGAAGAGCGGAGTTATTTATTCAAATGCAGCAGCGCTGGATGGCATTATTGATCGTTTGGAAGAAGAGCTCGGACAATCAATAACGGTCATTGCAACCGGTGGTCTGGCGAATAAAGTAGTCCCATATTGCAAGAGAAAGATGATCATAGACGAGGAGCTGTTATTAAAAGGGTTGCAGATTATTTACGAAAAAAATAGAAAATAAATAGTAAAAGAGAAGATATAAGAGGCAGAGTACACAGAGCGTGTTCTGCTTCTTTTTTTATCTGAAAATAATTCACCAGAAAGGATATAGTATTCAAAACTACATAAAAAAGAAATAAAAACAAGATTAGCTTGACATTTCAAAGAAAAATATTTATATTATAAAATAGTTTTAATATCAAAATAAATGAAAATGAGGTAATCAAATGAATAAAATAAGAGAAAAATTTCCAAGTTTAAAAATCGGAGAGAAAGAAGCAAGAGTTCCGATTATCCAGGGGGGAATGGGTGTTGGCGTCAGTCGTTCTTCTCTGGCAGGAGCGGTGGCGAAAGAAGGCGGTGTCGGAATTATTTCCACAGCACAGATTGGTTACGATGAAGAGGGATTTGAAAAGGATCAGGCAAAAGCAAATCTAAAGGCAATACGCAAGCATATTGAACGTGCAAAAGAAATTGCTAAAGACGAGAATGGAGAATGTCATGGATTGATCGGTGTCAATGTAATGGTTGCATTAAAGCATTATCAGGAACATGTTAAAGCAGCAGTGGAAGCAGGTGCAGATGTAATCATCTGTGGGGCAGGATTACCACTGGAGCTTCCGGAATTAGTGAAAGGAAGTGAAACTAAAATTGCACCTATCGTATCAAGCGCAAGGGCATGCAGACTCATTTTTCGTCAGTGGGACAGAAAATACAAGCGAACAGCAGATTTTATTGTAGTGGAAGGTCCGGCAGCAGGAGGACATCTTGGTTTTCACATGGATGAGTTGGAAGAATATGGTTATTTGCAGAGAAAAGATAAAGAAAGTATAGAGCAGGCAAATGAAAAAGGACAGGCTGCAATGGACGAAGAGATACAGGAAATTATTAAATTAAAAAAAGAGTATGAAGAAAAATACCAATGTGATATACCTGTGATTATGGCAGGTGGTGTTTTTGAGTATAAAGATGTGAAGCATGCATTCGAGTTAGGTGCAGATGGAGTACAGGTCGCAAGCAGATTTGTTGCAACCTATGAATGTGATGCTTCTGAGGCGTATAAGCAGGCATATTTGAATGCAAAAGAAGAGGACGTACAAATAATTAAAAGTCCGGTTGGATTGCCGGGGCGTGCAGTACACAATGCATTTGTGGAAAAGACAGAAAAAGAAAAATGTAAAATTCAAAAATGCTATCAATGTCTGGCAAAATGTAATCCTGCAGAAGTTCCATACTGTATAACAAAGGCATTGGTAGATGCGGTGAAGGGTGATGTAGAGCAAGGATTGATATTTTGCGGCTCCAACGTAGGAAAAATACAGGAAATGGTGCATGTTGCGGATGTAATCAAAGAATTGACAGGAGAAAGAGAAAGATAGGATAGCACATGATGTGCTGTATAAAAAAATAATAAGAAAAAATGCACAAAGTGGAAGATGGAAACATATACTAAGCAGAGAGTGTATGAAAGTAGATATTACTGTTTGTAAAAATCTTAAGAACAGTATCAAAGAGGGTAATCGTTTATGCTGGTGAAAATGATGCAGGAAGGTGTGCAGCAAAATAAAGACCAGGCAGTGGACAGGGGCAGACTGCAAATTAGTGTAACATCAGAAATTACAGCTTATCCTATTGAAAATGCAACAATTTCAATCTCTTATACGGGTGTGCCAAATAGTACACTGGAACAATTGCAGACGAACCAGGTAGGGCAGACGGAGATTGTAGAGCTGGATACGCCACCATTGGAATACAGTCTGGACCAGACAATAGAGGAACAGCCATATTCAGAATATACATTGCAGGTAAATGCTCCGGGATTTGAACCGATCAGCATAGCAGGAGCGGAGATTTTGGCAGATGTTACAGCATTGCAGGATGTACGACTGCGTCCGCTCGTAGAAGATGCAGAGCCGGAAGTGTATGTTATTCCGGCACATACATTGTACGGAGAATACCCTCCTAAAATTCCGGAAGATGAAATAAAGCCAATCAATGAAAGCGGGGAAATTGTACTTAGCAGAGTAGTGATCCCGGAATATGTTATCGTACACGATGGTTCGCCACGGGACAGTACAGCCACAAATTACTATGTGAAATACAAAGATTATATTAAAAATGTTGCATCGAGTGAAATATATGCGACATGGACAGAGAATGCAATTCGGGCAAATGTGCTGGCAATTATGTCTTTTACGTTAAATCGCGTTTATACGGAATATTACCGCAATCGAGGATACGATTTTACAATCACATCATCTACAGCATTCGATCATAAATGGATTCCTAAGCGGAATTATTTTGATACGATATCAACGATTGTAGATGAACTTTTCGCAGATTATTTGTCCAGACCGAATGTAAGACAGCCGATATTAACGCAGTATTGTGACGGCAGAAGGGTACAGTGTCCGAACTGGTTAACACAATGGGGCAGTCAAAGTCTTGGGGAACAGGGGTATTCGGCAATAGAAATCCTGCGATATTATTATGGTGATGATATTTATATTAATACAGCGCAGGAGGTGTCAGGGATTCCTTCGTCCTGGCCGGGATATGATCTGGAAAATGGGGCGAGCGGGGAGAAAGTAAGGCAGATACAAGAACAATTAAATGTGGTGGCAGAAGCCTATCCGTTAATTCCTAAAATTGCAGTGGATGGGATATATGGACCGGCGACAGAAGAAGCTGTTCGTGTTTTCCAATCTGTATTTGGATTGCCTCAAACCGGAGTGGTAGATTATCGTACCTGGTATAAAATATCAGAAATTTATGTGGGAGTGTCAAGAATCGCAGAGCTTAGATAAAATAACAGCTATAAGAATGACTAATTATAGAAGTTTAGAAATTCTTATAGCTGAAAATATCTAAAAAATTTTTAGATAAATCAAAAAAAAAAGCTGTTAGAAATCGGTTGAATTATAAAAAAGGATATAGTATAATCTTAACAATTTGAGCAGAAGTAAAACAATAAAGGTTATAATGCTTAAAGAAAATAGCACAATAAGATGAAGGGAGCAGATGAACAGATGAAAGCGTTTCTAATTTTAGAAGACGGAACCGTGTTTACTGGAACAAGCATAGGTTCAACAAAGGATATGATCAGTGAAATCGTATTTAATACCTCAATGACAGGATATTTAGAGGTGTTAACGGACCCTTCTTATGCGGGACAGGCCGTTGTGATGACCTATCCACTGATTGGTAATTATGGAATTACACCAGACATGGAATCGAGAAAGGCATGGCCGGATGGTTATATTGTTAAAGAATTATCTCGTATTCCTAGTAATTTTAGATGCCAGGGAACAATTCAGGATTTCTTAAAAGAACAGGATATTCCGGGAATTGCTGGTATTGATACTCGTGCTCTTACTAAAGTTTTAAGAGAGAAGGGTACCATGAATGGAATGATTACAACAAACGAAAATTATAATTTAGAAGAGATTCTTCCTAAATTAAAAGCTTACACAGTAGGTGATGTCGTTTCTAAAGTAACCTGCGATGAGAAGTATACATTAGAGGGAACAGGGAAAAAAGTTGCCCTTTTAGATCTTGGAGCAAAGAATAATATTGCAAAATCATTAAATGAACGCGGTTGTGAGGTGACTGTTTATCCGGCACATACAACAGCAGAAGAAATCATTTCTTCTAATCCTGACGGAATTATGTTATCCAATGGACCTGGAGATCCGGCAGATTGCACATCTATTATCGAAGAAATCAAGAAATTATACAATACAGATATTCCAATATTTGCTATTTGTTTAGGACATCAGTTGATGGCCCTTGCTACGGGTGCGTCTACACACAAGTTAAAATACGGACATAGAGGTGGAAATCATCCGGTAAAAGATTTACAGACAGGTCGTGTATATATTTCATCACAGAACCATGGTTATGTAGTAGATGCTGAAAACGTAGATCCAAATATTGCAGTACCGGCATTTGTAAATGTTAATGATGGAACAAATGAAGGCCTTGCATATGTAGGAAAGAATATTTTCACTGTACAGTTCCATCCGGAGGCTTGCCCTGGACCACAGGATTCAGGATACTTATTCGACAGATTTATTAATATGATGGGAGGAGTCAAATAATGCCTAGAGATAATAGTATAAAAAAAGTATTGGTTATTGGCTCAGGTCCGATTGTTATCGGACAGGCAGCGGAGTTTGATTATGCAGGAACACAGGCATGTCGTTCATTAAAGGAGGAAGGTCTTGAAGTTGTTCTTTTGAATTCCAACCCGGCGACCATCATGACAGATAAAGATATTGCAGACCGCGTATATATTGAACCACTTACAATAGAAGTAGTTGAGCAGCTGATTAAAAAAGAGAAGCCTGACAGTGTGCTTCCAACACTTGGAGGACAGGCAGGACTCAATCTTGCAATGGAATTGGAAGAGGCAGGATTTTTAAAGGAAAATAATGTTCGTTTGATCGGTACAACTTCAGAGACAATTAAAAAGGCAGAGGACCGTCTTGAATTTAAAGCTACAATGGAAAAAATCGGGGAACCTGTAGCAGCTTCACTTGTTGTCGAGAATGTGGAAGATGGTCTTGCATTTGCAAATAGCATCGGTTATCCGGTTGTACTTCGTCCGGCATATACATTAGGAGGAAGCGGTGGCGGTATCGCTCATGATTCACAGCAGCTTATCGAGATTCTGGAAAATGGTCTTCGTCTTTCTCGAGTAGGACAGGTTTTGGTAGAGAGATGTATCGCCGGCTGGAAAGAAATCGAATATGAAGTGATGCGTGATAGTAAAGGAAACTGCATTACAGTATGTAATATGGAAAATATTGATCCTGTCGGAGTTCATACAGGAGATAGTATCGTAGTAGCACCATCGCAGACATTGGGAGATAAAGAGTATCAGATGCTCCGTACTTCTGCATTAAATATCATCAGCGAATTGAATATCACAGGTGGATGTAATGTACAGTATGCTTTGAATCCGGATTCATTTGAATATTGTGTAATTGAAGTAAATCCACGTGTAAGCCGTTCTTCTGCTTTGGCTTCCAAAGCGACAGGTTATCCAATTGCAAAAGTAGCTGCCAAAATTGCGCTTGGTTATACTTTGGATGAGATTAAAAATGCAATCACACATAAAACATATGCAAGTTTTGAACCAATGCTTGATTATTGCGTAGTAAAAATTCCAAGACTTCCATTTGATAAATTTATCAGTGCAAAGAGAACATTGACAACTCAGATGAAAGCAACCGGAGAAGTTATGAGTATCTGTGATAACTTTGAAGGTGCATTAATGAAAGCAATACGTTCTCTGGAACAGCATGTAGACAGTCTTATGTCTTATGATTTTACAAATCTGTCAGATGACGATCTGATGGAAGAACTTCATATAGTAGATGATATGAGAATGTGGAGAATAGCAGAAGCAATCCGCCGTGGCGTGTCATATGAGGCGATTCATGATATTACAAAGATTGATATCTGGTTTATCGATAAATTTGCAATTATTACAGAGATGGAAGAAAGACTCAGAACAGAAGAACTTACACCAGAGCTTTTAAAAGAAGCAAAGAGAATTGAATTCCCAGACAATGTGATTGCCGATTTGACAGGAAAAGATGAACGTGAGATTCATGATATGCGTCATGCAAATGGTATCGTAGCAGCATATAAGATGGTTGATACTTGTGCAGCTGAGTTCGCAGCCGAGACACCATATTACTATTCTGTATTTGGTTGTGAATCAGAAGTCGAGAAGACAAATGATAAAAAGAAAGTACTGGTATTAGGTTCCGGCCCAATCCGTATCGGTCAGGGTATAGAGTTTGACTTCTGTTCCGTACATTGTACATGGGCATTTTCAAAAGAAAATTATGAAACAATTATTGTAAATAACAACCCGGAGACAGTAAGTACTGACTTTGATATTGCAGATAAGTTGTATTTTGAGCCATTAACACCGGAAGATGTGGAAAGCATTGTAGATATTGAAAAACCAGATGGAGCAGTTGTTCAGTTTGGTGGACAGACAGCGATTAAATTAACAGAAAGTCTGATGAAGATGGGAGTTCCGATTCTTGGAACATCTGCAGAAAATGTAGACAAAGCAGAGGACAGAGAGCTCTTTGATGAAATCCTAGAAGAGTGTGAGATTCCGAGACCGACAGGTGGAACTGTATTTACAGCAGAAGAAGCAAAAGAAGTAGCAAACAGACTTGGATATCCTGTACTGGTTCGTCCTTCATACGTACTTGGTGGACAGGGTATGCAGATTGCGATCAATGATCATGATATTGATGAATTTATCGGAATCATCAATAGAATTGCACAGGATCACCCAATTCTTGTAGACAAATATTTACAAGGTAAAGAAATTGAAGTAGATGCTGTATGTGACGGAGAGGATATTTTGATTCCGGGAATCATGGAGCATATCGAGAGAGCCGGTATCCATTCAGGAGACAGTATTTCAGTATATCCGGCACAGAGTCTGACACAGTCAGCAAAGGATAAGATTGCAGAATATACAAGAAGACTCGCAAAATCACTGCATGTAATCGGTATGATCAATATTCAGTTTATTGTATGCGGAGAGGACGATGTATATGTAATCGAAGTAAACCCTCGTTCCAGCCGTACAGTGCCATATATCAGTAAAGTAACAGGCATTCCAATCGTACCACTTGCAACGCAGGTTATCATCGGTAAGAAAATACGTGAATTAGGCTACACACCTGGACTTCAGAAGGAAGCAGATTATATTGCGGTTAAAATGCCGGTATTCTCATTTGAGAAGATTCGAGGAGCAGATATCAGCCTTGGACCGGAAATGAAATCGACAGGAGAGTGTCTTGGAATTGCAAAGACATTTGACGAAGCATTATACAAAGCATTTATCGGCGCAGGAATCAAATTACCGAAATATAAAAATATGATCATGACAGTTCGTGATGAAGAAAAAGAAGAGGCAGTGGAGATTGGCCGCAGATTTGCTGATATCGGATATCGTATCTTTGCGACAAGCGGAACAGCAGCTACTTTAAGAGAGGCAGGCGTGAAAGCAATTCCGGTTCGTAAGATTGAACAGGAGTCTCCAAACCTTCTGGATTTAATTCTTGGTCATGAAATTGATCTTGTTATTGATATTCCGGCACAGGGTGCAGAGCATTCAAAAGATGGATTTATTATCCGAAGAAATGCGATTGAGACAGGTGTCAATGTATTGACAGCAATGGACACAGCAAAAGCCCTGATCACCAGTCTTGAAAATACAGATATTCAGAAACTGACTTTGATCGACATTGCAAAAGTGCAGTAAGAAAATATGAGAGATAAAAAACTTTACATTTACAAAATGTGAGTTATAATAGTAAAGGTAATTGAAGCGGACATGACTTGAGTGGAATGTCCGCTTTTTGGAGTTTGTTGAAAGGAAGAATAGCATTCATGAAGAGACAATTTGATCTGCTTAGAAAAACAATGCCCTTGATACATAATATTACAAATTATGTGACAGTGAATGATGTTGCCAATATCCTGCTTGCGTGCGGGGGAAGTCCGATCATGTCAGATGAGGCGGAAGATGTGGAAGATATCACATCTATTTGTAATGGGTTGAATATCAATATCGGGACATTACATAAATCAAGTATTGAAGGTATGCTGCGTGCCGGGAAAAAGGCAAACGATTTGCATCATCCGATTTTATTAGATCCGGTAGGAGCAGGTGCAAGTAAATTCCGTACAGAAACGGCCCTGGGATTAATGCAAGAGTTAAATCTGGCAGTTATCAGGGGGAATATTTCCGAAATAAAAACTCTGGCACTTGGAAGTGGGACAACAAAGGGTGTAGATGCAGACGTGTCGGATGCCGTAACAGAAGAAAATTTAGAACAGGCAATTGAGTTTGTGAAAGCTTTTTCTAAGAAGACAGGAGCGATTATTGCTGTGACAGGTAGAATCGACTTGGTTACAGATGGAAACAGATGTTACGTGATTCGTAATGGTCGTCCGGAGATGGGGAAGATCACCGGGACAGGATGTCAGTTATCCGGTATGATGACAGCATTTATTACTGCAAATCCGAATGAAATGCTCGAAGCGGCAGCAGCGGCGGTCTGTGCTATGGGACTTGCCGGGGAGATTGGATGGAGCAGGATGCAAACGGGGGATGGCAATGCTACCTATCGCAATCGTATTATAGATGCTATTTATAATATGACCGGAGATATTTTAGAAAAGGGTGCAAACTACGAAATTCGATAAAATTTGTACAAAAAGGATGGTAAAATAGAATGAATTGTGAGAAGAAAGATTTGATTTTGTATGCAGTAACAGATCGTCATTGGTTAAATGGTGAGACACTTTACAGTCAGGTTGAAAAAGTATTGAAGGGTGGGGCGACATTTATCCAGCTGCGGGAAAAGAATCTGGATGAAGAACATTTTATGGAAGAGGCAAAAGAAATCCAAAAGCTTTGCCGTAAATATCATGTTCCGTTTATAATTAATGATAATGTTGAACTCACAGCAGCAATTGATGCAGACGGAGTACATGTAGGACAGCGTGATATGGAAGCCGGTGATGTTCGTGCAAAACTTGGTCCGGATAAAATTATCGGAGTTTCAGCACAGACTGTACAGCAGGCGGTGGAAGCTGAAAAAAGAGGTGCAGATTATTTAGGAGTCGGGGCAGTATTTCCAACAGGGACCAAAGAAGATGCGGTTGAAGTCGGAAAAGAGGTTCTGAAGGAAATATGTGAAGCAGTTTCTATTCCGGTTGTTGCAATTGGAGGCGTTGGAGCGCATAATGTAGAAGAACTCGCAGGAAGTGGTATTAGTGGCATTGCAGTCATCAGCGCATTGTTTGCACAGCCGGATATTGAACAGGCAACAAGGGATTTAAGGAGTCGTACGGAACAGATGCTTGCAAAGTAACACTGCAAATGGATGAGGTAAAGGAAATGGTGAAAGGAATAATATTTGATGCGGATGGAACGCTTTTGAATTCCATGCCTATCTGGGAGAATTTAGGAGAGCTTTATTTGAAATCTATGGGGATTGAGGCAAAACAGGGTCTTGGTGAAGTTCTCTTTACAATGAGTCTTCCGCAGGCAGCCCAGTATTTGATTCAAGAGTATCATTTGAATCTGACAGAAAAAGAAATCATAGATGGACTAAATCGTGAGATAGAAGAATACTATGCGAAGAAAGTGCCTTTAAAAGAAGGAGTCCGAAGTTTTCTTGAAGGCTTTCGTGAGTTACATATTCCGATGATGATCGCTACAACGGGAGATCGAAGGAATCTTGAGGAAGCCTTAAAGCGATTGGGAATCAGGAATCTGTTTGAAGGAATTTTGACATGTACAGAGATGCAGACAGATAAGTCAAAACCAGATATTTACCTTGCAGCAGCACTTCAGATGGATTGCGATCCGGATGAAGTAATTGTTTTTGAAGATGCATATCACGCAATTGTAACAGCGAAGAAGGCTGGATTTATTACAGTAGGAGTGTACGATCAGGCAAATGACAGAGATTTGGCTAAGATATGGAATACAGCGGATGTATATTTGCCGGAATATGATGATTTTCAAAAATTTTGGTGGAGTATGACAGAAAAAGGAGAAGATGAAGTATGATGAAAACAGCATTATCAATTGCCGGAAGTGATTCTAGCGGCGGGGCCGGGATTCAGGCTGATATTAAGACCATGACTGCAAACGGAGTATATGCTATGACAGCAATTACGGCATTGACAGCACAAAATACTACAGGTGTGACCGGGATTATGGAAGTGACACCGGAATTTTTGGCTCAGCAATTGGATAGTATTTTTACAGATATCCGTCCGGATGCGGTGAAAATAGGAATGGTATCTTCTTCTGCTTTAATTCATGTAATTGCAGAAAAATTGAAAGAATATAAAGCAGAAAATATTGTGGTAGATCCGGTTATGGTCGCTACAAGTGGTTCAAAATTAATTAGCGATGATGCAATTGAAACCCTGAAAACATGTTTGATGCCACTTTCTTCTATTTTAACACCAAATATTCCGGAATCAGAAGTGTTGTCTGGAATGAAGGTAGAGACAGAAGAGGAGATGATTCTTGCAGCAAAGAAAATCAGTGAAACATTTCATTGCGCGGTGCTCTGTAAAGGCGGTCATCAGTTGAATGATGCAAATGACCTTTTGTATCGAGACGGAGAATATAAGTGGTTTCATGGAAAACGAATCCAAAATCCAAATACCCATGGAACAGGATGCACATTGTCCAGCGCTATCGCTTCGAACCTTGCAAAGGGATATAGCATGGACGAATCCGTAAAAAGAGCGAAAGATTATATTTCGGAGGCATTGGAAGCCATGCTGGACCTTGGAAAAGGATCTGGTCCTATGAAGCATTGTTTCAATATTACGGGAAAATATGTGACATATGCAAATAATGACTCTAAGGAAGAGGAAGCATAAGATGAAAACAAAAAAGAAATATATGGGGATTCTTTATATTATTATTTCTGCATTTTGTTTTGCACTGATGGCGATGTTTGTAAGATTAGCAGGAGATTTACCATCTGTTCAAAAAAGTTTTTTCAGAAACCTGGTAGCGTTGATATTTGCATTTGTCCTTTTAAAGAAAGACGGAATCGGATTTTCAGGAAAAAAAGAAAATATAAAATATTTATTTATACGTTCACTTGCAGGAACAATCGGGATTTTATGCAACTTTTATGCAGTAGATCATCTGGTGCTGTCAGATGCTTCTATGCTTAATAAAATGTCTCCGTTTTTTGCTATTATATTTAGTGCTTTGATATTGAAAGAAAAGGTGAAAATTCCGCAGGCGTTGATCGTTATCGGTGCGTTTATGGGAAGTCTGTTAATCATAAAGCCGACACCTGCAATCTTTTCAGAGCCTGCATCACTCATTGGCTTGTTAGGCGGGTTAGGGGCAGGAGTCGCATATACATATGTACGTGTGTTAGGTCAAAAAGGCGAAAAAGGTCCATTTATTGTATTTGTATTTTCATCGTTTTCCTGTATTGCTACATTACCATTTTTGATTTTAGATTATCATCCGATGTCAATGATGCAGATCGTGTATTTACTCTTTGCAGGTCTGGCGGCAAGTGGAGGACAGTTTAGTATTACAGCAACGTATTTTCATGCGCCTGCAAAAGAAATTTCTGTATATGATTATTCACAGATTATTTTTTCAGCATTGCTTGGATTTATTGTATTTGGACAGATTCCGGATGTATATAGTTGGATTGGTTATATCACAATCTGTACAATGGCAGTATTGATGTTTTTATATAATAAGAATAAAGAATAAAATACAAAAGGGTTACTATTTTGGAAAAAGAAAATAGTAACTCTTTTTCTTGTTGATAATAATTCATAAAATAGCTCTTAAATATTGACAAATAGAAAGACTGGCTGTATAGTGTTCCTAGAAAGAACTACTAGTGAAAACAAGGACGGTGTACAAGATGGATGAACATCAGTTTATAGAATGTTTGATCCACTATGGATTGACAAGACAAGAGGCAATTGTGTATCACAGATTGTTGACAGATGGGAAACAGACAGGGTATGAGATAGCGAAAGCAACAGGAATTTCCAGATCGAATGCTTATAGTGCACTGGCTGCGCTGACAGAAAAAGGTGCGGCTTATATTTTGGAGGAGAATGCCAAGAAGTATATTCCGGTTGCACTGGACGAGTTCTGTGAAAACAGTATCAGACGCATGCAAGAAGAGAAAGCCTGGATGCTTAAAAATCTTCCGAGTTCTTCTGTGGATGAGGAAGGGTATATTACAATTGAAGGAGAAACCAATATCAGTAATAAGATACATAATCTTTTGAATGAGACAGAGGAGAGGGTATATCTTTCCTGTTCATATCTATATTTAAGTGAATTTCAAGAGGAATTAATGAAATTGGAACAGCAAGGCAAAAAGGTTGTGATCATTACGGATGGAGTTTGTCCATTGGAAAATGTACAAGTATATACCGGTGATGCAAAGGGAAAACAGATTGGAATTATTACAGATTCCAAACATGTGCTGACAGGTGAGTATGGGAAAGGAAGTATGAATACCTGCCTTTATTCCGGAAAAAAGAATTTCGTGATGCTTTATAAAAATGCATTGGCGAATGAGATAAAACTAATGACATTAAGTAAGGAGAAGCAAAAAGATGAGTAAAAAACCATTTGTGACAAAAGAGCAGATTGAAGAAATTACAAAAACATATCCAACACCTTTTCATCTTTATGATGAAAAAGGAATTCGTGAAAATGCAAAGGCATTGAAAGAAGCATTTGCATGGAATCCGGGATATAAAGAATATTTTGCTGTCAAAGCAACACCAAATCCATTTTTAATCCAGATTTTAAGAGAGTATGGATGTGGGTGCGACTGCTCTTCGTATACTGAATTGATGCTCTCAGAGGCAATGGGAGCAGTAGGACAGGATATTATGTTTTCATCAAATGATACACCGATGGAAGAATTCCAGTATGCAGATAAATTAGGTGCTACAATCAATTTAGATGATATTACACACATTGATTTTCTGGAGAAAGCAATTGGACATATTCCGGAAAGAATCAGTTGTCGTTATAATCCGGGCGGATTGTTTAAGATAAGTAACGATATTATGGATAATCCCGGAGATGCAAAATATGGAATGACAACAGAACAAATGACAGAAGCATATAAGATCCTGAAGTCTAAAGGAGCAAAAGAATTTGGAATCCATGCATTTCTTGCAAGTAATACAGTGACAAACGATTACTATCCAATGCTTGCAAAGGTATTGTTTGAAGAGGCAGTCAAACTTCAGAAAGAGACCGGAGCACATATTACGTTTATTAATCTTTCAGGTGGTATTGGAATTCCTTATAAACCAGATCAGACACCGAATGATATTCGTGCGATTGGAGAAGGTGTCCGTCGTGTATATGAAGAAGTTCTTGTTCCTGCAGGAATGGGAGATGTTGCAATTTACACAGAATTAGGTCGTTTTATGATGGGACCTTATGGATGCCTGGTTACAAAAGCAATCCATGAGAAGCATACACATAAAGAATATATCGGTGTAGATGCATGTGCTGTGAATTTGATGCGTCCTGCAATGTATGGTGCATATCATCATATTACTGTAATGGGGAAAGAAGACCAGCCATGTGACCACAAATACGATATTACAGGATCTTTGTGTGAAAATAATGATAAATTTGCAATCGATCGTATGCTTCCAAAGATTGATAAAGGAGATTATCTGGTTATTCATGATACCGGAGCACATGGTTTTTCAATGGGATATAACTACAATGGAAAATTAAAATCAGCAGAATTACTTTTAAAAGAAGATGGAAGCGTACAGATGATTCGCCGGGCAGAGACGCCGGCAGATTATTTTGCAACATTTGATTGTTTTGATATTGGAAAAAAATTGATAAATAAATAATAATAAAAAAAGAGCCGCGCGGCTCTTTTTTTATTATCTTATATTACTTTCCTGATGCTGTATTTGAAAATTTCAAAGATGCTTCCACAAATCCCTTGAACAATGGATGTGGTTTGTTTGGTCTGGATTTTAACTCAGGATGCGCCTGTGTTGCAATAAACCAAGGATGGGATGGAATTTCAACCATCTCTACGATACGTCCGTCAGGAGAAAGACCTGAAAGCATCATGCCATTCTCTTCCAGTACTTCGCGATAATCGTTGTTCACTTCATAACGATGACGATGACGTTCATTGATTTCTTTTGTTCCATACAATGTATATGCCTTAGAGTCCTCTTTCAGTACGCAAGGGTATGATCCAAGTCTTAATGTTCCACCGATATCTTCAATACCAATCTGATCCGGCATAATATGGATGACAGGATGGGTTGTGTTTGGATTTAATTCCATGCTGTGAGCATCATTGTAGCCGATAACGTCTCTTGCAAATTCAACGATAGAAAGCTGCATACCGAGACAAAGACCGAGAAATGGAACATTATGTGTTCTGGCATATTTAATTGCTTCAATTTTTCCTTCAATACCACGATCTCCAAATCCGCCAGGTACTAAAATACCACTTACGTCACCGAGGATTTCGTCCACATTTTCAGGGGTAACCGTTTCAGAATCAACCCACTTGATATTTACAGTAGTATGACTATAGATACCTCCGTGTTTTAATGCTTCTACCACACTGATATAAGCGTCATGAAGCTGGATATATTTTCCGACAAGTGCAACAGTAACTTCCTGTGTCGGATGACGTAAATTATCTACCATTTCCGTCCAGTCTTTTAAATTTGGTTCTGGACAAGGTAAATGCAGAGATTCGCAGACAACCTGTGCCAGGTGTTCTTTTTCCATAGCAAGTGGAGCTTCATATAAGTAATCTACATCAAGGTTTTGCAATACATGGTTAGCAGGCAGATTACAGAACAAAGAAATTTTGTCTTTCATTCCTGTGTCCAATGGGTATTCAGAGCGGCATACGATGATGTCCGGCTGGATTCCCATTCCCTGCAATTCTTTTACACTTGCCTGAGTTGGCTTTGTTTTCATCTCCTGAGATGCTCTCAGGTAAGGGATTAAAGTAACGTGGATCAGAATAACATTTTCTGCTCCTTTTTCATGTTGGAACTGACGGATGGATTCAAGAAACGGTTGACTCTCAATATCTCCGACAGTACCGCCGACCTCAATAATCGCGATTTCAGTATCTGTAGCAGCAGGATTACGATAAAATCTGCTTTTGATCTCGTTTGTAATATGAGGAATAACCTGAACGGTACCTCCACCGAAATCGCCACGACGTTCTTTCTGTAATACAGACCAATAAATTTTACCTGTTGTGACATTCGAATTTTTAGTAAGATTCTCATCGATAAAACGTTCATAATGTCCAAGGTCAAGGTCTGTTTCAGCACCATCATCTGTTACGAAGACTTCTCCGTGCTGAACGGGATTCATTGTTCCCGGATCAATATTAATATAAGGATCAAATTTTTGCATTGTCACAGTATATCCGCGGGCCTTCAAAAGACGGCCGAGAGATGCTGCTGTGATTCCTTTTCCAAGACCGGATACGACACCTCCGGTAACAAATACATATTTTACTGCCATATTATCCTCCTTAGTATAAATCTCTAAAGTAAATTTGTTATATTCCCCCAAATTACAAAAAGTATACTTTGATATAGGAAAATGCAGTCCTATTCTTTAGTGATAGACATGTCCGTTCTCATAGACTGCTTCACAAGTAAGCTGAACTCCTAATTTTTTAAATATTTTAATATCGACATTAGACAACATAACAGAAGTATGAGCCTGACATCCACGTAATTTAGGGAGCTGCTGTAATGCAAGAGCAGCATCCTTTCTTGAAGCAGCACTCGCAGAAAGTGCGATCAATACTTCATCTGTATGCAGACGAGGGTTCTGGCTTCTTAAGTATTCTGTCTTAAGTTTTTGAATCGGTTCGATAGACTCTGGTGAAATAATCTGGAGTTCATGATCCAGACCAGCCAGTTCCTTGATCGCATTAAGCAAAAGTGCAGCGGATGCACCAAGGAGAGCAGATGTCTTACCGGTTACGATTTTACCATCAGGAAGTTCAAGAGAAGCAGCAGGACCATTCGTTTCTTCGGCACGGCTCATTGCTGCTGCAACAACAGGGCGATCCTGAACTGTTACATCTACCTGACTCATAAGAAGTTCCAGTTTTTGTATTGTCTCTTCTGAACAGGTTCCCTTTAAAATCGCGTTCTTTGCTTCATAATAACGACGAATAATTTCCTGACGTGATGCTTCACGGCATGCTTCATCATCACAAATACAATTTCCAGCCATGTTGACTCCCATGTCAGTAGGAGATTTGTAAGGGCTCTTTCCATAAATTTTATGGAAAATAGTATTGAGTACAGGGAAGATCTCTACATCACGGTTGTAATTTACAGTTGTTTCCCCGTATGCTTCTAAATGGTATGGATCAATCATGTTGATATCATTTAAATCGGCAGTTGCAGCTTCATAAGCAAGATTAACAGGATGGCTTAATGGAAGATTCCAGATAGGGAATGTTTCAAATTTGGCATATCCTGCATGAATTCCTCTTTTATGCTCATGATATAACTGAGACAGACAGGTTGCCATCTTACCGCTTCCAGGACCTGGTGCTGTGATAATGACCAGGGGTCTGGTTGTTTCGATATAATCATTTTTTCCATATCCTTCATCACTGACAATCTGTGCCACATTGGAAGGATAACCAGGAATATTGTAGTGCATATAAACTTTAATGTTGAGTTTTTCCAAACGGTTTCTAAACATCAGTGCACTTTCCTGACCAGAAAACTGAGTGATTACGACACTGCCTACATAAAGTCCATTATCATGGAAAGAATCCATAAGACGAAGAACATCGGAATCGTAAGTGATCCCCAGATCACCACGCACTTTATTTTTTTCGATATCTTTAGCGCTGATTACAATGATGATTTCCGCCTGAGAACTTAATTGTTTCAGCATCTGAAGTTTACTGTCCGGCTGAAATCCCGGAAGAACTCTGGATGCATGATAGTCGTCAAAAAGTTTACCGCCAAATTCAAGATACAATTTATGATCAAACTGTTCAATTCTTTGACGGATATGTTCGGACTGCATTTTTAGATACTTTTCATTATCAAAACCTATTTTCATGTTGACCTCTCTTTATATATAATGACATTGATTTTTCTTGATAGGAAGATTCCTTACATTTTGTGACAAAAAGTAACAAGAAAAAATCCTACATACTATAGTATACTATATAATTGCTGTTGTTTACAATATTTTCACTATTTTTTTATTGATTTATAAGTTTGTGGAATTTATAATGATAACAGTGGACTTTAGGAGGAACAGAATGGATAATCAAAATAATAACAATAAGCCTAGAAATAACCGGCAGGGATGGAGTGTGATCATAATTACCACCTTACTGGCTATTTTTGTTGTAATGGGGCTGTATTCATTGATGCAGGATAAGAATCCGCAGGAGATCAGCTATTATAAATTTCTGAAAATGGTAGATGATGGAAAAGTTGATAAAGTCAAAATCAGCTCATCAAGAATTTATATTACATTAAAAGATGGAGTATCAGTAAAAGAAGAGCTGGATGATGACGGTACTGCACAGAGTTCGACAGACTCTGCGACAAATGAGAACAGTACATTACAGGAAGCACAAGACTTGGCAGATGATCTGGCAAAGCAGCTTGGTGTTTCAGAAAGTGATATGGAGAATACGAAAGAACCGGATTATTATACGGGGATAGTGAATGATGATTCACTGCCGGAACGTTTATATAATGCCGGGGTAGACTATGAGCAGGAAATTCCTGATACAATGTCTTCTATCATATTTGAAATGTTTGTAACAGTAATTCTTCCGATTGTATTACTTATGATATTGTTTAATTTCCTTATGAAACGCATGACCAAAGGCGGCGGTATGATGGGAATAGGCAAGAGCAATGCAAAAGTATATGTGGAGAAAGAAACAGGAGTGACATTCCAGGATGTTGCAGGTGAAGATGAAGCAAAAGAGTCTTTACAGGAAGTAGTTGATTTCCTGCATAATCCAGGTAAGTATACGGGTATCGGAGCAAAACTTCCAAAAGGAGCATTGCTTGTAGGACCTCCGGGAACGGGTAAGACTTTGCTTGCCAAGGCTGTTGCAGGAGAGGCGAAGGTTCCATTTTTCTCGTTATCAGGTTCTGCTTTTGTAGAGATGTATGTCGGTGTAGGAGCATCCAGAGTACGAGATTTGTTTAAACAGGCTCAGCAGATGGCACCATGTATTGTGTTTATTGACGAGATTGATGCGATTGGTAAAAGCCGTGATACAGCGATGGGCGGCGGTAATGATGAACGCGAGCAGACATTGAATCAGCTTTTGGCGGAGATGGATGGATTTGATACAAATAAAGGCCTTTTGCTTTTAGCAGCAACAAATAGACCGGAAGTGCTGGATCCGGCACTTTTAAGACCAGGACGTTTCGACCGAAGAATCATTGTTGATAAACCGGATTTGAAAGGTCGTGTGGAGATTTTAAAAGTACATTCAAAAGATGTTAAGATGGATGAGACTGTTGATTTGGAAGCAATCGCATTGGCTACATCCGGAGCAGTTGGTTCGGATCTTGCCAATATGATCAATGAGGCTGCGATCAATGCGGTTAAGCATGGCCGTCAGGTTGTAAGTCAGAAAGATTTATTTGAAGCAGTTGAAGTAGTTCTGGTCGGAAAAGAGAAAAAAGACAGAATTATGAGCAACGAGGAACGCCGAATTGTTTCATATCACGAAGTCGGACATGCGTTGGTGAGTGCTCTTCAAAAAGATGCAGAGCCGGTTCAGAAAATTACGATCGTGCCTAGAACGATGGGAGCTCTTGGATATGTAATGCAAACACCGGAAGAAGAGAAATTCTTGAATACAAAGAAAGAATTAGAGGCAATGCTTGTAGGTGCATTGGCAGGTCGTGCGGCAGAGGAAATTGTTTTTGATACCGTTACAACAGGAGCATCTAATGATATAGAGCAGGCTACGAAGATTGCAAGAGCAATGATCACGCAGTATGGTATGTCTGAAAAATTTGGTTTGATCGGTCTGGAATCCGTGCAGCACAGATATTTGGATGGCCGTGCGGTCATGAATTGTGGAGAAGCAACGGCTGCAGAGATAGATAAAGAAGTTATGGAGATGCTGAAGAAAGCTTATGATGAGGCAAAATCATTGTTGACTGAGAATAGAGAAGCTTTGGATAAAATCGCGGCATTTTTGATTGAGAAAGAAACCATCACAGGAAAAGAATTCATGAAGATTTTCCGTGAAGTGAAGGGAATCCCTGAACCAGAAGAGTCACAAGAAAAGAAAGAAGACAGAATTGTGATGAAACCGACAGAAAATGCAGAAGCTGATAATACAGATGTGACAGAAGAGTAGTAAAAAGCGGGGATGAGTTTATCCCTGCTTTTTTTACATAAGAAATTATATTACCTGGTACATTCTGCTCAGAAGAAAAATTTGGAGATGAGAGAGGTGAAAAAAACGAATGCCGGAACAGAATTTTAATATAGAGGAAGAATTAAAGAAATTACCCGGTAAGCCGGGCGTCTATTTGATGCATGATGAAAAGGATCACATTATATATGTGGGGAAAGCCATCAGCCTGAAAAATCGTGTGCGTCAATATTTTCAAAGCAGTCGGAATAAAAGTGTAAAAATTGAACAAATGGTTACACATATCCGTAGATTTGAATATATCGTAACAGATTCTGAATTGGAAGCACTGGTTTTAGAGTGTAATTTGATTAAAGAACATCATCCGAAATATAATACGATGCTGATGGATGATAAGGCATATCCATTTATAAAAGTTACAACAAACGAGCCATATCCAAGAGTTATGCTGGCACGGAAGATGTTGAAGGATAAAGCAAAGTATTTTGGACCATTTACAAGTAGTCAGGCAGTAAGAGATACAATTGAATTATTGCATAAGTTATATCATATACGAAGCTGTAATAGAAGTCTTCCAAAGGATATAGGAAAAGAAAGACCTTGCTTAAATTATCATATTAAGCAGTGTGATGCACCTTGCCAGGGGTATATATCACAAGAAGAATATGGAAAATCAATATCGGAAGTATTGCGCTTTTTGGGAGGGAATTATGCACCGATTCAAAAAGAGCTGGAAGAAAAAATGTTTAAGGCATCAGAAGAAATGGAATTTGAGAAAGCAATAGAATATAGAGAACTGTTGAATAGTGTGAATAAAATTGCACAGAAACAAAAAATTACGGACAGCAGTTGGGAGGATAGAGACATTCTGGCTGTGGCAACAGATAAGGAAGATGCTGTTGTGCAAGTATTTTTTATACGTGGCGGACGACTGATCGGGCGCGATCATTTTTATTTAAAAATTCAGCAGGATGAATTAAAGACAAATATTATAGATAGTTTTATCAAGCAGTATTATGCAGGAACGCCATTTATTCCAAGCGTTTTAATGGTCCAGGAAGTGCTGGAGGATAGTAGTTTACTTGAAGAGTGGCTTTCTGCAAAGCGTGGTGCTAAGGTATCTATTCTTGTCCCTAAAAAAGGGACAAAGGAAAAGATGGTGGAACTGGCAGAAAATAATGCAAAAATGGTTCTTGCTAAAGATAAGGAACGTCTTAAAAGAGAAGAAGGACGGACAATCGGTGCTGTAAAGGAAATCGAAAAGTTAATTGGAGTGCAGGATATTTATCGCATGGAAGCATATGATATTTCAAATACAAATGGGTTTGAATCGGTAGGTTCGATGGTTGTTTATGAACGTGGGAAACCAAAGAAGAATGATTATCGCAAGTTTAAGATTAAAGGTGTAAAAGGTGCAGATGATTATGCAAGTATGCGAGAGGTTCTGACAAGAAGATTCATGCATGGCCTGAAAGAAAAAGAAGAAAGCAAAGAAGTAGGCGGGTTCACAGTATTTCCGGATTTAATCTTAATGGATGGAGGAAGAGGACAGGTAAATATTGCATTAGAGGTTTTAGATGCGCTTCATTTGAATATTCCGGTATGTGGAATGGTCAAAGATGATCATCATAGAACAAGAGGACTTTATTTTCAAAACGAAGAGATTACAATTGACCGTTCTTCAGAAGCATTTCGTTTGATTACGCGAATTCAAGATGAGGCGCACCGATTTGCAATCGAATATCATAAACAATTGAGAGGAAAAGGACAGGTACATTCAATATTAGACGATATTGAAGGAATCGGACCTTCAAGAAGAAAGAGTTTAATGCGAGAATTTGTCAGCCTGGAGGCAATTAAAGCTGCAACAGTTGAAGAATTAGCTCAAATACCATCAATGAATGAAAAGGCAGCAGAATCTGTATACAAATTTTTTCATTAGTGTTAAAATAGATACAAAGCAAAGCTAAAAAGTCCAAAGACTACAGTAAAAATGAATGAAAATAATAGCTAGAAGAGGAGAAAAGTTATGGGACATGGTGTGAAATTAAGTGAATTAGCAGAAAAAATGGAGTTAAAAAATCTGACACCAACAGTTGAATTGAAAGGAAAAGAGGTAAGTATTCCGGAAGTAAACAGACCGGCGTTACAGCTATCCGGTTTCTTTGATCATTTTGATTCGGATCGTGTGCAGATTATCGGATACGTGGAATATACGTATTTGCAGACTTTAGATTATGAAAGAAAAATAAAAATATACGATGAATTGGTGTCATATAAAGTTCCTTGTATTGTATATAGCAGAAATCTGGAGCCGGATAAGGAGCTTATCGAAAAAGCATCGAAACAGGACATTCCGATTTTTCAGACAGAAAAACAGACATCTGGATTTATGGCAGAATTGATTCGTTGGATGAATGTAAAACTTGCACCATGTATTTCTATTCATGGAGTATTGGTGGATGTTTATGGTGTCGGTGTTTTGATTATGGGCGAGAGTGGTATAGGAAAAAGCGAGGCTGCGCTGGAGCTGATCAAACGTGGACATCGTCTCGTGACAGATGATGTGGTGGAGATTCGTAGAGTAAGTGATGAGACACTTGTAGGTTCAGCACCGGATATTACAAGACATTTTATCGAGCTTCGAGGTATTGGTATCGTGGATGTAAAATCTATGTTTGGTGTTCAAAGTGTACGTGAAACGCAGAATATTGATTTGGTCATTACTTTAGAAGACTGGAGCAGAGAAAAAGAATATGATCGTTTAGGACTTGAAGAAAGTTATACAGAATTCCTTGGAAATAAAGTGGTATGCCATAATATTCCGATTCGTCCGGGACGTAATCTTGCTATTATAGTAGAATCAGCAGCTGTCAACCATAGACAAAAACAGATGGGATATAACGCAGCGCAGGAGCTTTATAAGAGAGTGCAGGAGAATCTTGCAAAGAACAGATAGTATTAAATGAAATAAAAAAGAAATCCGACAAGGGAATATGCCTTTGCCGGATTTCTTTTTTGTATTATTTTTAGAATAAATTACTGGCCAGAACCATCAGTTCCTAAATTATCACCGCCAGAAGTTGTGCCTCCGCCAGAATCACTACCAGGAGTGGTAGATGGAGTATTACTGTTGGAAGAATCACTACCTGAATTAGAGCCGGATGATGTATTGTCGTCTGTTGAACTGTTATTATCATCGTTTTTCTCATCCGAGTCGTCTGTTTTCTTTGTCTTATCCGAATCGGCCGGTTTTGATGTTACGTGACCGGCACAGCTCTGAGTCGGACCGGTTCCTTCTGCAAAATACTCAGTGAATGACGGACAACTTGAAGTTGCCAGATATCCTGTCTGTGTACAAATCGTTTTCTGCTGAACAGAAGATGGCATTGTAAAGTCCTTAGAAGGAAGTCCTGCATGAATTCTTGTCATAATATTTTTCCAGATTACCTCGTGCCAAGACTGATTATAAATATTCTCCATTGATTTGTTACAATCGTATCCACCCCATACAGAAGCAGTGTAATAAGGAGTATAAGCAGCAAGCCATAAGTCATTACTTTTTTCAGTTGTACCTGTCTTTCCAGCAGCTGGCATACCATCCAGACGAGCAGCAGTACCGGTACCTTTATTGATTACATCCTGCATTGCACTTGTCAGTAAAGCAGCAGTAGAATCCTTGATTACCTGATGAGAATCAGGAGTACTGTTATCCAGCAGAACGTTTCCATCGTGATCGACAACCTTTGTATATAAAATTGGTTTGATATAAGTTCCGTTATTTGCGATTGTTGCATATGCAGCTGTTAACTCAATGTTATATACACCGCGTGTAATACCACCTAAAGCTGTAGAAGGCAGAACATCTGTCATTCCAGGGAAGTTATCGTTGTCATAATTTACCAGAGTAGAAAATCCAAAGTTAAGCAAATAATCATATGCTGTCTGTGGACCGATATCTGTAATTGTATTTAATGCGGCAACGTTGATCGAGTGCTCGATAGAGTAGCGCATGGTAGAAGTTCCCGGATATACTTTGTCCCAGTTTTCAGCTTTTGAGCCGTCTGAATATACATAAGGACCAGCATTCTTAAGTGGAGAAGCCAGTGTATATTTGGCTGAATCCAATGCCGGAGCATATGTGGATAATACTTTAAAACATGAACCAGGCTGTCTCGTTGAATCGGTTGCACGATTCAGTGAAAGGCTGGATGTTTTTTGACCTCGGCCGCCGACTATTGCTTTTACTTTTCCGGTAGATTGCTCCATAACTACGACAGAAACCTGTGGCTGTGGAGTGATATCAATACTTTCATCAACAGTTTCCCCTTCGGCAATGTTCAATGTTGATTTGTATTCATTGATAGCAGTATAAGCTTCATCCGGGGAAGAATAAATAAGTGGATATTCACGTCCCCATGCATTTCGAATATAATCAGCAAGCATCTCTTTACTATAGTTTTCAATAGAGCCGTCAGCACGATAAATTGTCATTGCATATTCCACACCATATTCAGTTCCAACAGGATAAACAGCGTCATTTGCAACTTCTTCATCACAAATCTGCTGGATTGCAGGATCCTGAGTAGAAGTAATTGTAAGACCACCACTATAAAGAGCATTGTAAGCCTGCGTTTCAGTGTAAGCTTTTCGTTCCATCAAGTCTTTGATAATCTGTTGAGACAGATCATCATTGAAATAAGAATAAGGCGTTGTATCAGTTGCAGAAGCATTAGGCAGAATACGTTCGTAAACCGGATCTGCTTTTGCCTCGTCATATTCATCCTGAGTGATATATCCCTGTTCTAACATATTCTTCAAAACTTTGTCGCGACGTTTTGAGTTATTATCAGGATATACAACCGGATCAAACTCGGTTGGGTTCTGAGTGATACCGGCAATCACAGCACATTCAGAAAGCGTCAGCTGTGAAACATCTTTTCCAAAATAACGCATTGAAGCGGCCTGAACACCAAGACAACCTTGTCCAAGGTTAATCGTATTCATATACGCTTCCAAAATTTCATCCTTTGACATTTGCTTTTCGATGGCAATTGCAAGGTATTGCTCCTGTATCTTTCGCTCTAAACGATCATAAAATGTTTTTTCATCTACGAAGTTTGGAAAGACATTGTTTTTGATCAACTGCTGTGTAAGTGTACTGGCACCTTCCGAAAAGTCTCCGGATGTGATACCTACAACCGCTGCACGCGCAATACCACGTAAATCGATACCATTATGCTGGTAAAAACGCTCGTCCTCGATTGCTACAAAAGCATGTGCAAGATTAACCGGAATTTCATCGATATTTTTGTAAATTCGGTTAGAACCAGACTGCTTGAATTCTTCCAAAACAGAACCATCTGATTCGGCAACAACAGTGGTTACAAAAGCACTCGGCTTTACATCTGCCGGAGTTACTGTTGGAGTGTTATCGATAATCTTCTTGGTAAATATGCCGACGCCTGCGACACCAATTACCGCGAGAAGAAGAATACAGATAAGGAGAGCTTTAAAAAAACGTACCCAAACCCGCTTTTTCTTCATCTTTTTCTTCGAGGAGATCGACTTTTTCCTCCGTGTAAGATTGTTTTTTCCGTAATTCATGAATAATTTCCTCCTTTATTCATTAGTCTCTATTATATCAAAATTAGTATTCTAAATAAAGTAGAAAATAAAAAGTTTATATATAGATAAAAATTTTTAATAAATTCTTGTAGTTTTCTTCTGCTTTAGTATAATGGAAACCATGAGAAATGGTAAAAAAGGAGCAATTATAGGTAAATGGATATAAAAATAGTCTATCAGGGGAACAGTGCTGAAATTATTGAAAAAAAATCAAGATTTATTGCAGATATATTTTCAGTTTCTTCAGAGGAAGAAGCACTTCAAATTCTAGAGAAAGTCAAGAAGAAATATTGGGATGCGAGACATCATTGTTGGGCATATGTAGTCGGAGATGAACAGGTTCAGGAGCGCTGTAGTGATGACGGTGAGCCTAGTGGCACAGCAGGAAAACCTATTCTGGAAGTGATACGAGGAAATGAGATCCATAATGTTCTAATTGTTGTGACACGTTATTTTGGAGGAACATTGCTTGGAACAGGTGGTCTGGTACGTGCATATACACAGGCAGCACAGGAAGGAATCGCAGCCAGCACGATTGTTACAAAAACACAAGGGTACAAAGTGAAAATCCAGACGGATTATACCACTCTTGGAAAAATTCAATATTTATTGGGACAAAAAGGAATTCAGATTATAGACTCAGTATATCAAGATAATGTAGAGATTTTTGTTTATATATCAAAAGAGGAGGAAATTCTGCTTCAACGTGATATTACGGAAGTGACAAATGGACAAACTGAAGTCGAGAGAATAGAAGAGTGTAGTTTTGCAAATGTAGAGGGGAAAATGATTCAATTCGATGATTAAAAATTGAAAAGAGTTATAACGAAACAGAGCAGGAACAAATGGTTTAAAACATCGTTCCTGCTCTGAACTTATCTATGTAAGTTTAAAACTTACGCATTTAAAATTTAATCAAATTCTGGTTCGATCAAACCGAAAGAACCATCTTTTCTTTTATATACAACATTAACTTCATCTGTTTCTGCATTGGAAAATACGAAGAAGTTATGTCCGAGAAGATCCATCTGGATGCAAGCATCTTCCGGATACATTGGTTTAATTCCAAAACGTTTTGTACGTACAATCTTAACTTCATCTGTTTCAGAAGAATCATCATCGGATTCAAAAAATTCTTTTTTGAAATTATTGCCTGATGAAGAAGCAGTAGGATGACCCTGGTTTCTTGCTACCAGTTTGTTTTTGTATTTGCGAAGCTGACGTTCAATCACTTCTTCTACAAGGTCAATGGATACATACATATCGCTGCTTGTCTGCTCTGAACGAATAATATTTCCCTTTACAGGAATCGTTACTTCAATCTTCTGACGATCTTTTTCTACGCTGAGTGTTACAATGATTTCGGTTTCAGGAGTGAAATACCTCTCAAGTTTTCCTAATTTTTGTTCGACTGTGTCTTTTAATCCAGGTGTTACCTCGATGTTCTTTCCGCTGATAATAAATTTCATGCCAATCAACTCCTTTTGTTCATATTATACAGAAAAATAATGAAATCATCTGTATTTATATAGGGATTATAACATATGACAGGATGATTGTACAGAGAAATTGTCTGAAAAAAGAGTGAAAAAAATAAAAAACTCAAAAAAATAAAAGTGGACAGAATAGTTACTGCCCACTTTGAGATATTATTTTATATTACTTCTTTTACGCATTCTTGCATCAAGAATCTTCTTACGGATACGAAGTGAACTTGGTGTTACTTCCAGAAGCTCATCTGTATCAATAAAGTCTAATGCTTCTTCAAGACTTAAAATACGAGGCGGTGTCAGTCGAAGTGCTTCATCTGCACTTGATGAACGGGTGTTTGTAAGATGTTTGGTCTTACATACATTTAATTCGATATCATCAGTCTTACCATTTTGTCCGATAACCATACCAGAATATACTTTTTCTCCGGCACCGATAAATAATGTTCCACGTTCCTGAGCACTGTAGAGACCATAAGTTACAGATTCACCTGTCTCAAAAGCGATGAGTGAACCCTGTTTTCTATACTGAATATCACCCTTATATGGAGCATATCCTTCGAAACTTGTATTTAAGATACCATTTCCCTTTGTATCTGTCATGAATTCTCCACGATATCCGATCAATCCACGAGCTGGAATAGAGAACTCAAGACGAGTATACCCGCCATTGGACATTCCCATGCTGCGGAGTTCACCTTTTCTCTGGCTTAATTTATCGATAACTGTTCCGGTAAACTCATCCGGCACATCAACGTAAGCAAGCTCCATAGGCTCGAGTTTCTTTCCGTTTTCATCTGTTTTATATAATACCTCTGCTTTGCTGACTGCAAATTCATAACCTTCACGGCGCATGTTTTCAATCAAGACAGATAAATGCAATTCTCCACGTCCAGAAACCTTAAAACTGTCGGCGTTTTCTGTTTCCTCTACACGAAGACTTACATCTGTGTTTAATTCACGAAGTAAACGATCACGTAGATGACGGGAAGTTACAAATTTACCTTCCTGGCCTGCAAAAGGGCTGTCGTTTACGATAAACTGCATAGAAATTGTAGGCTCAGAAATCTTCTGGAATGGGATAGCAACAGGATTATCAGGAGAACAAATTGTATCTCCGATAGAAATATCTGAAATTCCGGAAATAGCAACAATCGAACCGATAGTAGCTTCTTTCACTTCTACTTTATTTAATCCATCAAATTCATACAATTTACTGATTTTAACTTTCTGCTGTTTGTCCGGATCATGATGGTTTACAACAACAACATCCTGATTTACAGAAATTGTTCCGTTATCTACTTTACCGACTCCGATACGACCTACATATTCATTATAATCAATTGTACTGATCAAAACCTGAGTTGAAGCCTCCGGATCTCCTTCAGGAGCAGGAATATAATCGATAATAGTCTCAAATAAAGGTTGCATATCTTTTTCTTCGTCAGAAAGATCAAGCACAGCAATACCTGCTTTTGCAGATGCATAAACAAATGGACAATCTAACTGCTCGTCGGACGCATCCAAATCCATAAAAAGTTCCAGAACCTCATCAATAACCTCATCAGGTCTCGCTTCAGGTCTGTCAATCTTATTGATACATACGATAACCGGAAGATTTAATTCCAATGCCTTACGGAGTACAAATTTTGTCTGTGGCATTGCACCTTCAAATGCGTCTACAACAAGAACAACACCATTTACCATTTTTAATACACGTTCAACTTCGCCACCGAAATCGGCATGTCCCGGTGTGTCAATGATATTGATCTTTGTTCCTTTATAATATACAGCAGTATTTTTTGACAGGATTGTAATTCCACGCTCACGTTCAATATCATTAGAGTCCATGACACGTTCAGCAACTTCCTGATTCTCGCGGAATACACCGCTTTGTTTTAAAAGCTCATCGACCAGAGTTGTTTTGCCGTGGTCTACGTGAGCGATAATTGCAATATTTCTAACATCTTCTCGTTTTGTTTTCATAGCTTCACACACTTTCCTAAATACATCATGATAAAGTTACAACTTTTTTATTCTATCACAAAATTTCAAATTTACAATACCTATATATGTAAAAAAATATGTCTGCGAAAAATGTCATTTTCGGCTGTCGAGCGATTTTTGGATATATTTGTTCTAAAAAGGGTGTTGAAGAACATAGATTTAGTAATGACTTAAAAATACCGCGCAGAGGAAGGGAGAATTACAAATTATGTCAGATAAGATTATTGAAAATAATCAGGTAACAATCATGGGAGAGGTTGCTTCACCTCTTACATATAGCCATGAGGTGTTTGGAGAAGGATTCTATGTAATGGATGTTATGGTGAAACGATTGAGCAATTCGGAAGACCGGATTCCGCTCACGATATCGGAACGTTTGATTGATGTAAATCAGGATTATACCGGAGAATTTATTAAAGTATCCGGGCAGTTCCGTTCGTATAACCGGCATGAAGAACAAAAAAATAGATTGGTATTATCCGTGTTTGTCCGTGAAATGGAATTTGTGGATGAAGAACTGGATGGGGCAAAGACAAATCATATCCTATTAGAAGGATACATTTGTAAAAAACCAATTTACAGAAAAACTCCGTTAGGAAGAGAAATTGCAGATTTGCTTCTGGCTGTAAACAGACCTTATGGAAAATCAGATTATATTCCTTGTATATGCTGGGGAAGAAATGCAAGATATGCTTCGGGGTTTGAGGTTGGAGAACACGTTCAATTGCTTGGAAGAATCCAAAGTAGAAATTATGTAAAAAAATTATCCGAAGCAGAAACGGAGACAAGGACTGCATATGAAGTTTCCGTAAGTAAATTAGAATGCGTAGAATAAGGAACAAAAATAAAGCTGATATTATACAATATAAAGTGTTCAGTAATCTGTTTTAGGTAAAAGGGATCGTTAAAAGGATATCATTTCTTGAGGAATTGCTTCAAATATGATATCCTTTTTGTTAGTAGTGATTAAATATATAAAAAGCTATCAGCCATACTCAGTGACAGAATATGGATTATAATGACTAGAATGCAGTGAAATACAGGAGGATAGAAACATGATAAGAGTTATGATGAGTGGATGCAATGGAAAGATGGGACAGATGATAACAGGTCTTGTAAAAGAGGACGAGCAGGTTGAAATCGTGGCCGGAATAGATACTTATACAGGAATTTCGAATACATATCCGGTATTCAAAAGTTTTGCAGATTGTGATGTGGAAGTCGATGTAGTGATTGATTTTTCGAATGCTGCAGCACTGGAAGGACTGTTGGATTACTGCATAAGTAAGCAAGTGCCGGCGGTAATTTGCTCAACAGGTTATTCAGAGGAACAGTTGCAGAAAATTAAAGAAGCTTCTGAAAAAGTTGCAATTTTAAAATCTGCGAATATGTCAATGGGAATCAATCTTTTGTTAAAGCTTTTGAAGGATGCCGCTAAGGTGCTGGCACCGGCTGGATATGACATTGAATTAGTAGAAAAACATCACAATCAAAAACTGGATGCACCAAGTGGAACAGCACTTGCACTTGCAGACTCGATCAATGATGCATTAAATAATGAATATAACTATGTTTATGACAGAAGCCAGGTGCGTCAGAAACGTGACTCAAAAGAAATTGGTATTTCAGCAGTTCGTGCAGGAACAATTGTCGGAGAACATGAAGTGATTTTTGCCGGAACAGATGAAGTGATTGAGTTTAAACATACAGCATATTCCAGAAGTGTATTTGGAAAAGGGGCTGTTGAAGCTGCAAAATATCTGGCAGGCAAACCGGCGGGAATGTACGATATGAGTGATGTAATTGCATTCTAATAGAATAAAAAATAAAAACAGGTTCTTGAGGCTGGATGAACTCAGGGGAAAAGGAATCGTTTATGAGAAATTTAGAAGAAAGATATCTGGATCGTTTGTCTGATCTATATCCAACAATAGCAGCAGCGTCTACAGAGATTATCAATTTACAGGCAATTTTAAATTTGCCAAAAGGGACAGAGCATTTTATTACAGATGTTCATGGAGAATATGAAGCATTTTCTCATGTGCTGAAGAATGGATCGGGATCTGTGAGGAGAAAAATCAATGATGTCTTTGGAAATACATTGAGCAGCAGAGATAAGCAATCTCTCGCAACATTGATTTATTATCCGAAAGATAAGATGGCGCAAGTGAAGAAGACAGAATCTAATATGGAGGATTGGTATAAGATCAATCTGTATCGTCTGATTGAAGTGAGTAAGAGGGCGGCGAGCAAATATACCCGTTCCAAAGTAAGAAAAGCACTGCCAAAAGATTTTGCTTATGTTATAGAAGAATTAATTACAGAACGCTCAGAAATAAATGATAAAGAATCTTATTATAATGAGATTATAATGACAATCATTCGAATTGGACGGGCAGAAGAATTTATTATCGCGATTTCATCATTGATCCAACGTCTGGTTGTAGATCATTTACATATTGTCGGAGATATTTATGACAGAGGACCGGGACCTCATATTATTATGGATAAATTGATGAATTATCATTCCCTGGACATTCAGTGGGGCAATCATGATGTCGTATGGATGGGAGCTGCGGCAGGACAATTGGCATGTATTGCAAATGTAATCCGAATTTGTGCACGTTATGGCAATTTGGATATTCTTGAAGACGGATATGGTATCAATCTCCTTCCATTAGCGACATTTGCACTTCAGACATATGGAGATGATCCTTGTGATTGCTTTAAGCTGAAAGGCATGGACAATCCAAATAAAGCAGAGATGGAACTGAATATGAGAATGCATAAAGCAATTTCAATTATTCAGTTTAAAATTGAAGGACAGACAATTAGACGTCAGCCGGGATTTGGGCTGGAAGAGCGTGCCCTTTTACATAGGATTGATTATGAAAAAGGGACTATTACGTTAGATGGAAAAGAATATAAATTACTGGATACAAATTTCCCAACAATAGATCCAAAGAATCCATATCAGTTATCGGCGGACGAGGAAGATGTAATGGAACGATTGGAACGTGCGTTTACCGGATGTGAAAAACTTCAGGAACATATGCATTTCCTGCTTTCGAAAGGAAGTTTGTATAAGGTTTACAATAATAATTTGTTGTATCATGGGTGCGTACCATTAAATGAAGATGGAACTTTGAAAGAAGTAAGCTTGTTTGGTAAAAAATTCAGAGGCAAGTCTTTGTATGATGCATTAGAACGTTATGTGAGAAAGGGATTTTTCGCAGTTGACAAAGAGGATTGGGAAAACGGAAAAGATATCATGTGGTATATCTGGCTGAATCCGAATTCACCATTGTTTGGAAAGGATAAAATGGCAACCTTCGAACGATATTTTCTTGCAGAGCAAGAAACTCATAAAGAAGTGAAAAATCCATATTATCAGTATATAGAAAATGAAAAAGTAATCGCATCTATCATGAAAGAGTTTGGACTGGATTTTGAGTCGGAGGATACGCATATTATTAATGGACATGTTCCGGTTAAGAGAAAAAACGGGGAAAGCCCTGTGAAATGTAATGGTAAAGTCATGATAATTGACGGTGGATTTTCAAAGGCTTATCAACGAGAAACGGGAATTGCCGGATATACATTGATTTACAATTCTTATGGATTGTTGCTTGTTGCACATGAACCATTTGAATCAACAGAATCTGCGATCGAAAAAGAAAGTGATATTCATTCGGAGAGCATGGTGATCCGCCGTGTTGTACAAAGAAGTCTTGTTGAAAATACTGATGTCGGAAAAGAATTAAAAGAACAGATAGCAGATCTGGAAGTACTGTTGGCGGCTTATCGCAGCGGTGAATTGAAAGAAAAACTATAAAGCTGTATATCAGATGTGGGAGTCAATCCCACATCTGATATAGCCTCCGGCAGGATTGCAGAGATGCGCAGAAGAAGTATGTCATGCATTGCATGACGCGCATCTCGCAGCAAGAATGCAGAGGCATTCTTGAACTATAGAATTTTTTATCGGAAGATTTTTCCAAACATAAAAAACGATAAAAAAGTACATAGTAAGTGTACAAGATTTTTTATGGAAAGGAAGAATCAAAATGAAGAAAATGAAAACAGCGATATTATTAGTTGTCAGTGTATTGTTGATGGGAAGCATGACTGCATGTGGAACAACAAACACTGGAACGAATGCTGCGGAACAGGGAAACAATAATACTGTGGATCAAGGAGCTGATACAAAGGCTGATAAAAATGGAGATGGTATTATTGATGATGCAGTGAATGATGTGACTGAGGGAATTGATAATGCAGTAGATGATATGACTGATAATGAAGCAACGGATAAGGGTGCAGTACGATAGAAAAACTCGTTTGCAAACGAGTTAAAAATAATAACATGTAACATAGAGGGAGAGAAGCTGATATTTGGTTTTCTCTTCCTTTTTTGACTTTACTGTGATAAAATGGTGAAGTGGCTGAAATACAAATTGATGTGAAATAGTATTAAAAAAACAGAAAGGCGGATTATATTATGAAATTCAGACCCTGTATTGATATACATAACGGAAAAGTAAAACAGATTGTTGGCGGTTCACTTTGCGATAAAGGGGATACAGCAAAAACGAATTTCTCTTCAGAGTTGGATGCGGCATATTACGCAAAGATGTATCAGAAAGACGGATTGTCAGGGGGGCATATTATTTTACTGAATCCTCCGACTTCGGAATATTATAAAGAGACAAAAAGACAAGCATTATCGGCACTGCGGGCATATCCGAAAGGCATGCAGATCGGTGGCGGGATAACAGCAGAAAATGCGCAAGAATATTTGCAGGCAGGTGCTAGTCATGTGATCGTAACTTCTTACGTGTTTCAAGATGGAAAATTTCGTCAGGATAATTTAAAGAAGTTATTGCAGGAAGTAGGAAAAGAAAAGTTAGTATTGGATTTGAGCTGTCGTAAAAAAAACAATGATTATTATGTTGTGACAAATCGTTGGCAGACATTTACGGAAGTGAAATTAAATGAAAGAACATTAGATGAATTGGCTGGATGTTGTGATGAATTCCTGATCCATGGCGTGGATGTAGAGGGAAAATCATCAGGAGTGGAGCTGGAACTCGTCGAAATGCTCGGAAAGTGGAATGGTACAAAGATCACATATGCCGGAGGGATTGGAAGCATAGAGGATTTGAAGAAATTTGAAGAAGCCTGTGGTGGAAAATTGGATTATACGATAGGAAGTGCATTGGATTTATTTGGTGGATCAATATCATATCGTGAAATTGTTAAAAGTAGTATACAAAACTGTACGAAACAGTAATTGAATTTAGGCTCAATTAGTGATAAAATGGAGAACAGAGTAAAATTAGACAAGGAGTATACTACTGATTATGGGTTTAATACAGAAAATATTTGGTACACATAGTGAAAACGAATTAAAACGAATATATCCAATTGTCGATCAGATTGAAGCATTGGATTCACAGATGCAAGCACTTTCTGATGAGGAACTGAGAGGAAAAACAAAAGAATTTAAACAACGTCTGAATGATGGGGAAACATTAGACGATATTTTACCGGAAGCATATGCAACAGTACGTGAAGCGGCTTATAGAAGTCTTGGTATGAAACATTATCGTGTACAGTTGATTGGTGGTATTATTTTACATCAGGGACGAATTGCAGAGATGAGAACAGGTGAAGGTAAGACACTGGTTTCTACATTACCTGCTTATTTGAATGCATTGAGCGGAAAAGGTGTTCACATTGTAACAGTCAATGATTATCTTGCAAGACGTGATGCAGAGTGGATGGGAAAAGTACACCAGTTTCTGGGACTGACAGTTGGTGTGGTTCTAAACAGCATGGAAAGTGAAGAGAGACGTGCGGCTTACGATTGTGATATTACTTACGTGACCAATAACGAGCTTGGATTTGATTATCTGAGAGATAATATGGTTATTTATAAAGAGCAGCTTGTACAACGTGGATTGAATTTTGCAGTTATTGATGAGGTCGATTCAGTATTGATCGATGAGGCAAGAACACCATTGATTATTTCTGGACAGAGCAGTAAATCAACAAAATTATATGAAGCTTGTGATATCCTGGCACGTCAGCTGGAACGCGGAGAAGCAAGCGGTGAATTCTCTAAGATCAATGCGATCATGGGGGAAGATATTGAGGAAACAGGCGACTATATTGTAAATGAGAAAGAAAAGTCTGTAAACCTGACTGAAGATGGTGTTAAGAAGGTAGAAAAATTCTTCCATATTGAAAACCTTGCCGATCCGGAAAATCTTGAGATCCAGCATAACATCATTCTTGCATTGCGTGCACATAACCTTATGTTCCGCGACCAGGATTATGTGGTAACACCAGAGGGAGAGGTTGTTATTGTCGATGAGTTTACAGGTCGTATCATGCCTGGACGCCGTTATTCAGATGGTCTCCATCAGGCAATCGAAGCAAAAGAACATGTAAAAGTAATGAGAGAAAGCAAAACTCTTGCAACAATTACATTCCAGAATTTATTCAATAAATATGAGAAGAAGAGTGGTATGACAGGTACTGCCTTGACAGAGGAAAAAGAATTTAGAGATATTTATGGAATGGATGTTATCGAAATTCCAACAAACCTTCCGGTTCAGAGAAAGGATTTAGATGACGCTGTTTATAAGACAAAAGAGGAAAAATATAAGGCTGTTGTAGAGGCTGTAAAAGAAGCACATGCAACAGGTCAGCCGGTTCTGGTAGGTACAATTACAATTGACGTATCAGAGTTACTTAGCAGAATGTTGAAAAAAGAGGGAATCCCTCACAATGTTTTGAATGCAAAATACCATGAGCAGGAAGCTGAGATTGTAGCAGATGCCGGAATACATGGAGCTGTTACAATTGCTACAAATATGGCCGGCCGTGGTACGGATATTAAGCTGGATGATGAATCAAAGGCAGCAGGTGGATTGAAGATTATTGGTACAGAGCGTCATGAATCCCGCCGTATTGATAATCAGCTGCGTGGTCGTGCAGGTCGTCAGGGTGATCCGGGAGAGTCTCGTTTCTATATTTCTTTGGAAGATGATCTGATGAGATTATTTGGTTCCGAGAAATTGATGTCTGTATTTAACACTTTAGGTGTAGAAGACGGAGAGCAGATTGAACATAAGATGCTTTCTAATGCAATAGAAAAAGCACAGAAGAAAATTGAAAGCAATAACTATGGAATTCGTAAGAATTTATTGGAATACGATCAGGTTATGAATGAACAGCGTGAAATCATTTATGAAGAGAGACGCCGCGTTCTGGATGGCGAAAGTATGCGCGATACAGTTTATAATATGATCACAGAATATGTGGAAAATCTGGTCGATCGCTGTGTATCACCGGATGTAGAACCGGAAGAATGGGATTTGACAGGACTTGAAGTTTCACTTCATGATGTTATTCCACAATTAAAATTCCCTACAGCAAAAGAAATTGAAGATATGCAGCAGAAAGAACTGAAGCATTTATTGAAAGAAAAAGCTGTTAAAGCATATGAAGGCAAAGAAGCAGAGTTCCCAGAACCGGAACAGATCCGTGAGATGGAACGTGTGGTATTGTTGAAAGTAATCGATGCAAAATGGATGGATCACATTGACGATATGGATCAGCTGCGTCAGGGAATCGGTCTTCAGGCATATGGCCAGAGAGATCCGCTGGTAGAATATAAAATGATGGGATATGATATGTTCGGCGAAATGACGAATGCTATCGCAGAGATGACGATCAAGACGCTGTTTAATATCCGTGTTGAGCAGAAAGTAGAGCGTGAGCAGGTTGCAAAAGTAACAGGAACAAATAAAGATGAAACCGCTGTACGAGCTCCGAAAAAACGTGAAGAGAAAAAAATATATCCAAATGATCCATGCCCATGCGGAAGTGGAAAGAAATACAAACAGTGCTGTGGAAGAAAAATAGTATAATTTTTAAAGCGATTAAAATATGAAAGAGGTGAATAAGGTGGTTTTGTTAGATGAGTTGAAACAGACGTTGACAGCATATGAAGAACCGCTGAAAGATTTGAGGGATTCACTTTGACTTAGCGTCAAAGAAAGAGCGAATCGAAGAATTAGAAAGAAGAATTGAAGAACCTGGATTTTGGGATAATCCGGAGGAATCTCAGCAGACAATGAAATATTTGAGAGGACTTCAGGATTCTGTAAAACAGATTGAACAAATGTTTACAGATTATGAGGACATCGGTCTTCTGATAGAAATGAGTGAAGAAGAACCTGATGACGATACAATACAAGAGATACAAGAGGATCTGGAGCGGTTTAAAGAAGAGTTTGAAGAGCTGAGAATACAGACGCTTCTTACAGGAGAATACGATAAGTGCAGTGCAATCCTGACGATTCATGCAGGAGCAGGCGGAACGGAATCCTGTGACTGGGCCAGTATGCTGTATCGCATGTATACACGTTGGGCTGAGAAAAAAGGATATTCAGTAGAAGTGCTTGACTATTTGGAAGGCGATGTGGCAGGAATAAAAGGTGTAACAATTGAAATTCAGGGAGAAAATGCATATGGATATCTGCGCTCTGAAAAGGGCGTGCATCGTCTTGTACGTATTTCACCATTTAATGCAGCAGGCAAACGACAGACTTCATTTGCATCTTGCGATGTGATTCCGGATATTCAAGAGGATATTGAAGTTGAGATTAACGATGATGATCTTCGAATTGACACGTATCGTTCCAGTGGGGCCGGTGGACAGCATATTAATAAAACATCTTCTGCAATCCGAATTACGCATTTGCCAACAGGGATTGTAGTACAGTGTCAAAATGAACGTTCACAGCATATGAACAAAGATAAGGCAATGCAGATGTTGAAAGCAAAATTATATTTGTTGAAACAGCAGGAGCAGGCAGACAAGATGTCAGGCATCCGCGGTGAAGTAAAGGATATTGGATTTGGCAATCAGATCCGTTCATACGTTATGCAGCCATATACAATGGTAAAAGATCATAGAACAAATGAGGAAATCAGTAACGTGAATGCAGTTATGGATGGATATCTGGATCCGTTTATTAATGCATATTTGAGTGCAAATTAAATGGAAGATGTATATAGCAAGAAAGGGAGAATGAAATGGTAAATATAGCAGTATTAGGTTATGGCACAGTAGGATCAGGAGTAGTTGAAGTCATTCATACCAATCATGAACGGATTAACCAAAGAATCGGGGATGAGCTGAATGTGAAGTATGTTCTGGATCTGAGAGATTTTCCGGGAGATCCGATACAGGAGAAACTGGTACATGATTTCAATGTGATCGTAGAAGATCCGGATGTACAGATTGTAGTTGAGGTAATGGGTGGAATTGAACCTGCATACACTTTCGTAAAACGTTCCCTTCAGGCTGGAAAGAGTGTTGCAACATCAAATAAAGCATTGGTAGCTAAACATGGAGCGGAATTATTGTCGATTGCCCGCGATAAGAATATTAACTTCTTGTTCGAAGCAAGTGTTGGAGGCGGGATTCCGATCATCCGTCCTTTGAACTCTTCATTGACAGCGGATGAAATTGAAGAAATAACAGGTATTTTAAATGGAACAACAAATTATATGCTTTCCAAAATGTTCTATGAAGGTGCAGATTATGCAGAAGTTTTAAAAGAAGCACAGGATAAAGGATACGCAGAGCGAAATCCGGAAGCAGACGTGGAAGGATACGATGCGTGCCGTAAAATCGCGATTTTATCTTCTTTGATTTCAGGACAGCAGGTTGACTTTGAAGATATTTATACAGAAGGTATTACAAATATCACAAAAGAAGACATGATGTATGCAAAAGAAATGGGAATGACGATTAAATTACTTGCATCAAGTAAAAGAGACAACGATCATTTGCATGCAATTGTAGCTCCGGCATTACTGCACAAAGAGCATCCTCTTTACAATGTAAATGATGTTTTTAATGCGATTTTTGTTCATGGAAATGTTCTTGGAGATGCAATGTTCTACGGAAGTGGAGCTGGTAAACTTCCAACAGCGAGTGCGGTTGTCGCAGATGTTGTTGACGAGGCAAAACATTTGAATCGTAATATCATGACAATGTGGAAGAATGAGAAGTTAGAGCTTCTCCCACTCGATAATACGAGTAAGAAATTTTTCGTTCGAATCAAAGGTGACGCTGAGGCTATGAAGGCACATTTGGAGAGCACTTTTGGTCCTGTTTCGATTGTGAAAGTAGATGGATTGAATGATGAATTCGGTTTTGTTACGGAAGAGATGACAGAAGGAAGTTATAAAGAAAAATCTGCAGAATTCCCTGGAATTATCCATATGATCCGTATAGAAGAATAAAACAGTGGATTCATAAAACATAAAAGATAGCTTAAAGATGTAAAAGAACCATAAGATTTACTTGCAAGAAGTAAGTCTTATGGTTCTTTTGTCTAGTGCGCTGCATTTGCTGAATCTAACAGCGTATGAATCATGGCACGTGTGTCAGAAGAAGAATCACGATATTTTAAAATCAAATCAATCTCATCTTGCATCAAGATAATGGAATCAGGAGAGCCTTCTTCAATAGCAAAATGGTAATCTCCTGATTCATGGATGATATATGTTTGGTTAAAAGGCTTAATGATGAGTTCTTCCATTGAAACGTTATAAAGCTCGCATAGTTTGATTAACAATCCAATATCCGGATCACGATTAGCTCTTTCATAATTAGAGTAAGCTTGGCGTGAAATGTTAAGATACTTGCTCAGTTTGTCCTGTGTATAACCACGTGCTTTGCGGTATTTTCGTAAATTTTTTGCAAGCTGTAAGTTCGCCACGATGCTCCTCCTTGTTGAAAATTAATATGATTATTATATCAATTTCCAATAAGGAAAAAATCATACGCAACGAAAATGAGCAAAAACATAAAATGTAAACAAATGATTACAAAACAGTGCGTTGGCTTAAATTACTGTTATGGTATTCAGAAGAAAATGTTACATCTTTGCCGAACCATGCGGGAGGTACAAAAGAAAGTGCACTTTCTTCGTCTGGAAATTCGACTTCTGCGAGAAGTAGTCCCTGTAAATCCTCGGAAAAAATATCCAATTCAATTTTTAAATCAGAATATGTGCTCTGCATAATAAAAAGTGCCAAAGGAATTACATAGCGTTTTTTTGAAATAATATGACCATCAACTTTAGATTTTAAGTGGCCATAAGCCTCTTTAGTGAGTGGGAGATTATATTCTTCCCGGCTCATTAGTCCTTTTGATTTGTAGGTAAGAAAATAATCTTCATTATCTTTGCGGATGCGTACAACAGGCTCCGTGCACAAATATCCTTGCTCGATGTGATGAACAGGATAATCTTCAGGTGAAAAAGGCAGTTTTGTAGCATCAATTAAATATTTTCGTTCAATTTCCATGGTAATCTCCTAATGTTTATAAGTAAGTGTAGTTATAGTATATACATGATTTTAAGGTTTAATGGGATTAATTTCAATAAAAAAGCCAAAGATTCTTGTTAGTTCGGAAAGAGTATATTAAAATATTACTGTTAAATTGAATTGTGGAGGAGGAACAGTACAATGAAAAAAGTATGTGTATTTTTAGCAGACGGATTTGAAGAAATAGAAGGCTTGACGGTTGTTGATATTTTGAGAAGAGCAAAAGTAGAAGTTTCGACAGTTTCAATTATGGATACTCTTGATATTCATGGAGCACATGGGATTAACATAAAAGCAGATCAAATGTTTGATGAGGCTGATTTTAGCGTAGCAGATATGCTGGTTCTTCCAGGTGGAATGCCGGGAACGTTACATTTGGGTGAGCATAAAGGGTTGCAGAACATTTTGAAAGATTTTCATAATGAGAAGAAGAACATTGCTGCGATATGCGCAGCTCCGAGTGTGCTTGGGAAGTATGGAATTTTGGAAGGAAGAAGAGCCTGCTGTTATCCATCATTCGAGGAGCAGCTTACAGGTGCCGAAGTTGTGTTTGAACCGGTTGTACAAGACGGACACATTGTTACAAGCAGGGGAATGGGGACAGCAATTCCATTCGCATTAAAGCTGACAGAAGTTTTATGCGGAGCAAAAGCAGCAAATGAAGTAAAAGAATCTATTTTATTTGTATAAAAATTTTTCAAAAAGCTAAGAAAACAGCAAAAAGCACTGGAAATAAGGGGATGTTTGTGCTATACTGTTTCAATGACTGCGAATGTATATTAGTAACTGGCTGATAAACATTTCGTGTAAAAACGCATAAACAGGGTTGTGCAATAGAATGTCAGCAGGCACAACATGCGTTGAGATCTAAATGATCTTCGATTATAAAAGAATATCAATCAGCATGCATAGTCTGCTGAGAAGATACAAATCAAGGAGGAAGTAAAAATGAGTTTACAGGTAGAAAAGTTAGAACATAACATGGCAAAACTTACTATCGAAGTTGCAGCAGAAGAGGTAGAGAAAGCTTTACAGGCTGCTTATTTAAAACAGCGTGGAAAAATCAATATTCCAGGATTCCGTAAAGGGAAAGTGCCACGCCAGATGATCGAAAAAATGTATGGAGCTGAAATCTTCTATGATGAAGCAGCAAACAAGATGATTTCTGAAGCGTATGGAAAAGCATATGATGAGTGTGAATTAGATATCGTTTCACAGCCATCTATCGATATCGTACAGTTAGAAAAAGGAAAAGATTTCATTTTTACAGCAGAAGTAGCTACAAAACCAGAAGTAAAACTTGGTGAGTACAAAGGACTTAAAGTAGACAAATATTCTACAAGAGTTACACAGAAAGAAGTAGATGAGGAAATCGATAAAGAGCGTGAGCGCAATGCAAGAACTGTTGAAGTAACAGATCGTGCAGTTGAAGATAAAGATATCGTAACACTTGACTTTGAAGGATTCGTAGACGGTGTTGCATTTGAAGGTGGAAAAGGAACAGACTATCCACTGACAATCGGTTCTGGTTCATTTATCCCAGGATTCGAAGAGCAGCTGATCGGAGCTGAGATCGACAAAGAAGTTGAAGTGAAAGTAACATTCCCAGAAGAGTATCAGGCAGCTGAGCTTGCTGGTAAAGATGCTGTATTCAAATGTACAGTACATGCTATCAAAGCAAAAGAGCTTCCAGAAGCTGACGATGAATTTGCTTCAGAAGTATCTGAGTGCGAAACAATGGAAGCATACAGAGCAGAAGTAAAACAGAAAATCAAAGACAGAAAAGAATCTGAAGGAAAATCAAAGAAAGAAGATCAGGCAGTAGAGCAGGCAATCGAGAATGCTGAGATGGATATTCCACAGCCAATGATCGATCTTCAGGTAAGACAGATGGCAGATGATTTTGCACGTCGTATCCAGCAGCAGGGACTGACAGTAGAGCAGTACTTCCAGTTCACAGGACTGACACAGGAAAAGATGATGGAAGAGTTCGAGCCACAGGCTGTTAAGAGAATCAAAACAAGACTTGTTCTTGAAGCAATTGTAAAAGCAGAGAACATTGAAGTATCTGACGAACGTTTAGATGAAGAAATCCAGAAGATGGCAGATGCATATCAGATGGAATTTGATAAACTCAAAGAGTACATGGGAGAAGCAGAAGCTGCTCAGATGAAAGAGGATATCGCAGTTCAGGAAGCTGTAACATTGATTACAGATGCATCAGTAGAAGGCTAAGATGCGAATATAGAAGGGAGCTGACAGTCTTATGAGTTTAGTACCATATGTCATTGAACAGACAAGCCGAGGAGAACGCTCCTACGACATCTATTCTAGATTGTTAAAAGATAGAATTATCTTTTTGGGAGAAGAAGTAACAGATGTGTCTGCAAATATTATCGTGGCACAGCTTCTTTTCCTGGAAGCAGATGATCCAAATAAAGACATCCAGCTGTATATCAACAGTCCAGGAGGATCTGTGACAGCCGGGATGGCAATTTATGATACAATGCAGTATATCAAATGTGATGTATCTACAGTATGTATCGGTATGGCTGCAAGTATGGGTTCATTTCTTCTTTCCGGAGGTACAAAAGGAAAACGTTTTGCACTTCCGAATGCAGAGATTATGATCCATCAGCCATCGGGCGGAGCGCAAGGACAGGCAACAGAGATTCAGATCGCAGCAGAACATATTTTGCGCACACGTCAGAAATTAAATGAGATTTTGGCAGCCAATACAGGACAGCCGTTAGAAGTTATCCAGAAAGATACAGAGAGAGATAACTTTATGTCTGCACAGGCAGCGAAAGAATATGGATTAATTGATGAAGTAATTGCCAATCACTAAGAAGTGAGTGCAATATGAGGTGAGAGTAGTATGGCAGGAAAAATCGGTGATGATACAGTCAGATGTTCTTTCTGTAATAAAACACAGAACCAGGTACGCAAGTTAATTGCAGGTCCAAATGGCTCCTACATCTGTGATGAGTGTGTTGAAGTTTGTTCTGAGATTATCGAAGAAGAATTTGAATATGAAGAGAGAAACAGATTCTCTGATATTAATCTTTTAACACCGGAAGAAATCAAGGCGTTTTTGGATGATTATGTAATTGGTCAGGATGAGGCGAAAAAAGTGCTGGCAGTATCTGTTTATAATCATTATAAGAGGATTATGGCAGGTCAGGATTTGGGAGTAGAACTTCAAAAAAGTAATATTTTAATGCTCGGACCAACTGGGTGCGGAAAGACACTTCTTGCACAGACCCTTGCAAAGATTTTAAATGTTCCATTTGCAATAGCAGACGCAACTGCATTGACAGAGGCAGGATATGTTGGAGAAGATGTTGAGAATATCCTTCTCAAAGTCATCCAGGCAGCGGATGGAGATATTGAGCGTGCAGAACATGGAATTATTTACATTGATGAGATTGATAAGATTACAAGAAAGTCTGAAAATCCATCAATTACCCGAGATGTATCGGGAGAGGGAGTACAGCAGGCTCTCTTGAAAATTATTGAGGGAACAGTTGCTTCGGTACCACCACAGGGAGGAAGAAAACATCCTCATCAGGAATTGATTCAGATTGATACTACAAATATACTTTTTATTTGTGGTGGAGCATTTGAAGGAATTGAGAAGATCATTGAGACTCGTCTGGATAAAAAATCTATTGGATTTAATGCAGAGATTGCGTTGCAGCACGAATACGATGTAGATGTTCTGCTGAAGCAGATTTTACCGCAGGATTTAACAAAGTTTGGTTTGATTCCAGAATTGGTAGGTAGATTACCAATTACAGTTTCATTAGATATGCTTGATCAGAAAGCATTGGTTCGTATTATGACAGAACCGAAGAACTCCATTGTTAAACAGTACCAGAAATTACTGGAGCTGGATGGTGTGAATTTGGAATTTGATCGTGAGGCTCTGAATGCAATTGCGGAAACATCGATGGCTAGAAAAACAGGAGCCAGAGGTCTGCGTGCAATTATGGAAGATATCATGATGGATACGATGTTTAAAGTTCCATCAGATGAAACCATCAAAGAATGCAGAATCACAAAAGATGTTGTGAATGGAAAGAGCAAGCCGTTGTATCAACGTGACGGAGAAGAGCGTCAGTCATTTTTAACATCTGAAAGTGCATAATATTGTTGCTTGTAAGTTGATTCTGGCAACGACAGATGAATCAGAATTTAGCAGTTTGGCTGCAAAAAGATAACGAGAGGCGGGTAACTAGGTGAATACTGGGTATCCGCTTTCTTTTTATATAGATGAGAGTTATAATAAATACGAAAATTAACCAGATACTGGTTTGTAAATAGAGATACATAAGGAGATATTAAGATGGCAGAACAAAGATTAAATCTTCCTATGGTACCCCTTCGAGGGCTTACCATTATGCCGGAAATGATAGTACATTTTGATGTGAGCAGAGAAAGCTCTATCGCAGCTGTGCAGGAGGCAATGGCAGAGGAACAGAAAATTTTTCTGGTTTCACAAAAAAGTATAGAGACAGAGAAACCGACGCAAGAAGACGTATTTGAAATAGGTACAATTGCAACAGTAAAACAGATTATGAAATTACCAAAGCAGATACTGCGTGTGCTCGTAGAAGGAGAAGTGAGAGGCCGTTTGATAAATATGAGTGATGATGCACCATATTTACAGGCAGAAGTAGAAATAATAGAAGATGACGAAGCGATGTCTGAAACTTTGGATGATCAGGCTATGCTACGCGGATTAAAAGATATCTTTGTAGAATACGCAGCAAAAAATGGTAAATTTTCAAAAGAGTCTATCGGAGGAATTTTAGAGATTCAAGATGTAAAAAAACTGGTGGATGAGATTGCTGCAAATGTTCCGTTGCCGTATATGGAGCTTCAGGATATTTTAAATCAAACAGAATTTGAACAACGTTACGAGACACTTTGCTTTAAGCTTGTAAATGAAATGCAGATTATTGCAATCAAAGAAGAAATACAGGCAAAAGTGAAAGAGCGAGTAGATAAGCATCAGCGCGAATACATTTTGAGAGAACAATTAAAGCTGATCCGAGAAGAACTTGGTGAAGATTCCACGATTTCAGATGCAGAAGAATTTGAATCGGCAACGAAGAAAATGAATGCACCGAAAGAAGTGAAAGAAAAATTATTTAAAGAAATAAAAAGATTCAAAAGTTCTATGAATTCTCCGGCAGAAATTGGTGTTATACGTACATATATTGAAACACTATTGGAAATGCCATGGAATAAGACAGTAAAAGAGAATACGGACCTGGCTTATGCAGAAAAAATATTAGATGCAGATCATTACGGCCTTGAACAAGTAAAGGAAAGAGTGTTAGAGTTTCTTGCGGTGCGAACATTGACAAAAAAAGGTGAAAGTCCGATACTTTGTCTGGTAGGACCTCCGGGAACAGGAAAGACTTCCATTGCAAGATCACTTGCAAGAGCACTTCAGAAACCTTATGTGCGCATTTCACTTGGTGGTGTTCGTGATGAGGCAGAAATCCGCGGCCATCGAAGAACTTATGTAGGAGCAATGCCTGGAAGAATTGCGAATGGCTTGAAAACTGCAGGTGTCAAAAATCCGGTTATGCTGCTGGATGAAATTGATAAAGTCAGTTCAGATTATAAAGGAGATACATTTTCTGCATTGCTTGAAGTATTAGACAGCGAGCAGAATAGTAAATTCCAGGATCATTACATGGAAGTGCCATTGGATTTGTCAGAAGTACTGTTTATTGCTACAGCAAACTCACTTCAGACGATTCCACGTCCATTGTTAGACAGAATGGAAATTATAGAAATCAGCAGCTATACAGAAAACGAAAAGCTTCATATTGCGGAAGAGCATTTGATTCCAAAACAGTTAGAGAAACATGGACTGACTTCCGATACATTATCAATCAGCAAACGTGCAATCTGGAAAATCGCTGAAAATTATACAAAGGAAGCCGGAGTCAGACAGATGGAGCGAGAAATCGGCAATATTTGCAGAAAGACGGCGAAAGAACTTCTGACAACAGATAAAAAGAAAATATCTGTGACAGAGAAGAATCTGCATAAATACCTTGGAAAAGAGAAGTATAAATATCAGATGGTTAATCCGGCAGATGAAGTAGGTATTGTGCGAGGGCTTGCATGGACCAGTGTTGGGGGCGATACACTTCAAATAGAAGTAAATGTAATGCCTGGTAAAGGAGAGATTGCATTGACAGGACAGCTTGGCGATGTAATGAAAGAATCGGCTGGGGCAGGAATCAGTTATATTCGTTCAGTCAGTGAAAAATACGAGATTGCTGCGGATTTCTTTGAAAAACACGACATCCACGTACATATTCCGGAAGGGGCAGTGCCAAAAGACGGTCCTTCAGCAGGAATCACAATGGCAACAGCTATTTTATCTGCAATTACAGAAAGAAAGGTACATGCAGATCTGGCAATGACAGGAGAAATCACCTTAAGGGGAAGAGTACTTCCGATTGGTGGCTTAAAAGAAAAACTGCTTGCTGCGAAGAATGCCGGAATTAAGACTGTGCTTGTTCCGAAAGAAAATCAAGTGGACGTAGAAGAACTGAGTTCTGAAATAACAAAAGGTTTAGAAATTATTCCGGTAGAATCTATGGATGAAGTATTGAAAGAAGCACTGGTGTAAAACAGAAAAATGATATAGGAGAATGTTATGGTAATTAAAAATATTAACCTGGAAACAGTATGTGGTATTACAAGTAAACTCCCGGAAAATGAACTGCCAGAGATTGCATTTGCAGGTAAATCAAATGTTGGTAAATCTTCTTTGATCAATGCGTTGATGAACAGAAAATCTTATGCAAGAATTTCTGCAACGCCAGGAAAAACACAGACGATTAACTTTTATAATATCAATGAAGAAATGTATCTTGTGGATCTTCCGGGATATGGTTATGCGAAAGTTTCCGAAAAAGACAAAATCGAATGGGGAAAATTAATTGAAAGATATCTTCATGGTTCAAAACAGTTAAGAGCGGTATTTTTGTTGATAGATATCCGTCATGACCCATCTGCAAATGATAAGATGATGTATGATTGGATTGTTGGACAGGGATTTGAACCGATTATTATTGCCACAAAGTTAGATAAATTGAAAAGAAGTCAGGTTCAGAAACATGTGAAAATGGTAAAGACGGGATTGAATTTAGTTCCGGGAACAAAGATTATTCCATTTTCTTCTGTAACAAAACAAGGTCGGGATGAAATTTGGGAACTTGTGGAGACAGAATATCTTGGCAACGAGGATGAGACAGAAGAATAAGATAAATTGATAAAAACAAGTGGGACAAAAGCAACGAGGGGCAGATAATAGCAGATTATGAAAACGAGGTGACGTATCTGTATGGAAAAGAAACGCCCGTATTGGCAAGTGGCAGTAAGTTTATTATTTAGTATATTAGCGACGGTTGCATTCATATTTATTGGAATAAAAGCAGTTTTGTTTTTTATGCCATTTGTAGTTGGATGGTGTATTGCATCGATTGCGGTGCCGGTAGTGAATTGGCTGGAAAAGAAATTTAATATAGTAAAAAAATTGGGATCCGCATTAGTTGTAATCGTGGTTATTGCAATTATTGTAGCCATATTTTATTTTGCAATAAGCAGACTGATACTTGAAATTGGAGATTTGATAAAAAATGTGCCTGATCTGTATAGTCAGTTAGAAAGCGGATTGCGCCAGATCGGAGGAACATTATCAGGTTTATTTTCACGCCTTCCGGAAAGTGTACAGGATGGTTGGAATACAGCAATAGTGAATCTGGATCAGATGATGGGGGATTTAGTGAAAAAAGCAAGTGAACCAACGATGGAAGCGGCAGGAAATTTCGCTAAAAAATTACCTTCATATGTGATATACTTAATTATGGCATTAATGTCCTCATATTTTTTTACCGTACAGCGTGAAGATGTGATACAATGGTTATGTAAGATTGCGCCGCCATCGGTAGAGAAGCGGATGAAGCTGGTTATGGATAATCTGCGATATGCAGTAGGAGGATATTTTAAAGCCCAGTTTAAAATAATGGGGATTGTATTCTTAATATTAGCTGTTGGTTTTGCAATGCTTCGGATTAATTATTTTGTTCTTGTTGCGTTTTTTATAGCATTTTTGGATTTTCTTCCATTCTTCGGAACAGGAACAGCGATGATTCCATGGGCAGTGTATAAATTCTTTATGGGGAATTATACAATGGCTATTATGTTAATCGTAATTTATGTGATCACTCAGGTATCCAGACAATTATTACAGCCTAAATTGGTGGCAGACAGTGTCGGGCTTAATCCACTGGTTACATTGATTTTATTGTATATCGGATATCGTGTGAGCAGCGTGATTGGAATGATCGTTGCAGTGCCAATCGGAATGGTTATAATCAATATGTGTCAGGCAGGTGCGTTTGATTATATTTTTGATGATGTGAAGATTTTAGTAGAAGGTATATTGGGGCTTCGGGAAGAATCAAATAAATAAACATTTAATTTGTAAAAAAGCAATTAGATAGAAGATGTGTATGAAAGAAACTTAAGAAGGAGAGGTACAAAGAGATGGCAAATGAGCATGAAGAACAGATTCGTATCGTACAGGAAACTGTATGTGGAAAGGAAATTACATTTGCACATGTGATGGGAGGCCCGTCACCAATTATTTATCAGAAATTAGGATTGAATCCACAGGTGGATTATCGTTCATCTGCAATTGGAATTATGAATATGACACCACCGGAGTCCGCAGTTATTGCATCAGATATCGCAGTGAAAAGTGGAAATGTATATCTGGGATTTGCAGATCGTTTTACCGGAACTTTGATCATTACCGGAGAAATTTCTGATGTGACATCAGCATTGACAGAAATTGTAGATTATTTTAGAGATTCTCTTGGATATGTAGTCTGCAATATTACAAAGAGATAGGAAGTGCAGCAATGGCTCGAATGACAAAAGAGGAACTGTTAGAAAAACTGTTCCATGATGATTATCAAGATTTAAAGGGAAAACGGCTTCGTATGACACGCGTTCGTGTTCCGGGAAGAGAAGTTTGTATGGCACATGTTTTAAATCCGGCAGATCCATGCATTTATCAGAATCTTGGCTTACATATCGGGGTGCATCAAGGTGAAGATCATAATGGAGAGACAATAGGGCTTCTTCGATTTACACCATGGGAAGCTGTTGTGGTGGCTGCTGATGTGGCAATGAAGAGTGCACATGTTGAAATCGGATTTATGGATCGATTTTGTGGGACATTAATCCTGCTCGGCCGTTTATCAGAGGTAGAGACTGCGGTAAGGGAGGTCGTCCGCTTTTTTAAAGAAGAGTTAGGCTTTGCAGCTTGCGAAGTATACCGAAGCTAAAAGAGTAAGAGAATCAGGTGAAAAGATGAAAAAAATATTTTTAATGGGTAGAAGTGAAGCAGGAAAAACCTCTTTGACACAGGCATTGAAAGGGGAAGAACTTCACTATATTAAAACACAATATACGAACACAGAAGATGACACGATTGATTCTCCGGGAGAGTATGCAGAGTCTAAGCATTTTAGTGTGGGTCTGGCATGCTTTTCATTTGAAGCAGATGTAATCGCAATGGTACAGGCTGCGGATGAGCCGTTTAATTTGTTTGGACCGGGAAGCCGCTCTTTTATCCAACGTCCATTAATCGGAATTATTACAAAAGTCGACTCACCATATGCAAACATTCCTATGGTAAGACAGTGGATGAAAAATGCAGGATGCGAGCGGATTTTTGAAGTAAATAATGTAACTCGCGAGGGAATCAGAGAATTAATGGAATATCTGGAAGATGATTTACCGAAACTGACTTTGGAGCAGGCAAAGTTTAAGCAGCATCTTGGATTAAATGAATGGGATGAACTGCCGGAAGGTGTAGAATATCCAGAATAGTAAAAAGATAATCTATTGGAAAGTAAAATTACTTTTTAATAGATTATTTTTCTTTGAGAAAATACGAAAAGAAGGTATGGAAAAATGGAGCAAGAATGGGTAATTAAAGAAGTGGAAAAGCAGCTCTTTGAGATGCAGGATTTAAAGTACAGAGATTTCCATGCAGGGCTGATGCCGAATATTGATAAGAACCGAATCATAGGAGTGAGAACTCCGCAGTTACGGAAATTTGCAAAAGAATATGGAAAAACAGACAAAGCAAAAACTTTTTTAACAGTGCTTCCACATCAATATTATGAGGAAAATAATTTACACGGGTTATTGATAGAGCAAATCAAAGAGTATGATAGTGCTCTGGATGAATTAGAACGTTTTCTGCCATATATAGATAATTGGGCAACTTGCGATATGCTTGCAATGAGAGTTGTCAAGAAACATTTGGATTTATTTATAAAGAGAATCTATCAGTGGCTTGAATCAGAACATACATATACAATCCGATTTGCTATCGGGATGTTGATGAGATATTATCTTGAAGATACATTCCAGATAGAATATGCCAGGAAGGTTGCAGAAATCCGTTCAGAAGAATATTACGTAAATATGATGCGTGCATGGTATTTTGCTACGGCATTGGCAAAGCAGTATGAACAGGTGATTCCGTTTCTGGAGGAAAGACAACTGGACGAGTGGACGCATAACAAAACAATACAAAAGAGCGTAGAAAGTTATAGGATAAGTCCAAAGCAGAAAGAATATTTAATAACGTTAAAAATATATCAGAGAGAGCCTTTAATCTGACAATGAATGTCAAATAAAAAATGCAAAAGAAATACAACAAAGATATAGCGACTTATAGGACTATTTTTGCGATTGAAAGCGAAAATGTATTGAAATATACCGTGTATTCATCTAAAATAGAACTAAGAATGGAGGTGCCTATATGTTTAAATATAACCCATATAGACCAGGAGCAGGTCTGAAACCAATGTACATTGCCGGTAGAGATGAAGATATTGAAAGTGTTGAGCAGATTTTTGAAGCACTGACAATGAATGTTCCTGTTCAGTCGATTATTTACAGTGGATTACGCGGTGTTGGAAAAACGGTACTGATAAATAGATTGGAAGAGATTGCCAGTGAAAAGGAGATATTTTGTAAGCATATAGAGGTAGAAGAGAGGAATGACTTTATCTCTCAGTTGGCGGAATGTTCACAGGCATTTTTACGAACAGTAAGTGCAAAGGAAAAGTTTAAACACCTTGTAAAAAAGCCATTAGAAGCAATAAAGTCTTTGGTTATTTCCTTTAATCCGAACGATACTACATTCTCTTTATCCGTTCAGGATCGTGAATTATATATATCAAATAACCTGACACAAAGTTTGACAGATGTTTTCACTACAATAGGTGAAACAGCATTAAAAGCAGAAACTCCAATTTGCTTTTTTATTGATGAAATCCAGTATATGAAGCAAGAACAGTTGGGAGCGTTAATAGCAGCACTGCACAGAACAAATCAGCTGGGATATCCTGTTATGATTATTGGGGCAGGACTTCCTAAGATATATAAAATGCTTTCCGATGAAAAATCATATTCTGAAAGATTGTTTATGTACAAACAGATTGGTTCATTAACATCAGCTCAGTCCAAAAAGGCAATAGAAGAACCCGCAAAAAAGTTTCATGTAGGGTATACAAGTGAGGCAATAGAAACAATTTCTGATATCACAAAAGGATATCCATTTTTTATTCAGCAATTATGTAAAATAGTTTATCAAAATACGGATAAAGTTTTGATTGAAAAGGCGGATGTAGAAAGCTGTATAGAGGAATTCCTGACAACATTAGATGAAGGATTCTTTAAATCCAGATACGAAAGATGTGCAGAGAGTGATAAAAAATTTGTTTTTGCAATGGTAAAATGTGGAGAGTTACCTTGTACAATTTCGAATGTTGCACATAATCTTGGTAAAAATGTGAATTCTATTTCTACAACAAGAGCGCAATTGATTAGCAAAGGAATCATATATCCGGTTAAGTATAAAGAACTTGATTTTACAGTACCGGAATTTTCCGGATATATTCAAAGACTTGAGGAATATAAGCAATGGGATAGTCAGAGATAGAGAGAAAAGGTAAGTTTGAAATAGAACTTATCTTTTTTACGTTAAAACAACCCCCATGAACCAATAAGAAATATTCACATATATCCAGAAGAAAAAGATTGACAATTCCAACCACACATTCCATAATGACGTTAGTGGTTTGACGAAACTAACAACGGAACGGGAGAATTAACATGAAGAAAAAAACCTCATATCGATGGCTGATATGGATCGTTCTGGCAGCGGTTTTGATCGGGGTAGCACTTATGCATATCCTGCCCCCATACATCGACCGATGGAAATCCGCCAGAGATTATGACAAACTTGCCGAAGAGTATGTAAATGATGAGTCCGCACCAGATGATGGAAAACAGAAGAAAAAAGACTGGTGGGCAACAGACGTAAAAGTAGAGTTCGACAAGCTGAAAGCAGAGAATCCAGATGTCATCGGATGGATACGGTTTGATAATCAGGACGAACTTGGCATCAATTATCCGATTTTGTATTCAGGTGATAATGAAAAATATCTGAGAACCGACCTGCATGGCAACAGCCACATCGCAGGGTGTATTTTTTTGGAAGGTCTTAACAAATCTGATTTTTCGGATTATTACAACATCATCTACGGTCACAATATGAATGACGGAAGCATGTTCGGAAGTCTCAAAAAATATAAGGATGATGGTTTCTGGAAAGAGAATCAATATTTCACTGTATATTCCGAGACAACCGCCTATCGTTATCGAATCTTCTCCTATGAGGATGCAGTCAATGGCGGTGATGTGTACAAAGTAGGATATCAGCCGGGCGAAGAGTATCAGAAATTTATTGATCAGATGATAAAAGATTCCGATGTTGATACAGGAATAAAGCCGCAGAGCAGTAATAAAATACTGACGCTTTCTACGTGCACCGAAAATAATTATAACAAACGTTTTGCAGTTCATGCAGTCTGTGTCGATGCACAGGCTACCGACAGTGAGAAACTGAAAACGGACGAAAACAAAGAATAAAAACAGGAAATAGTTATGGAGAGTTAGTAGTTATGAGCGTGGAGACTTATGCATTATTTCATATGGACTCGCATAAAATAAAAATGGTATATGCTCCTTGACAAATTTGTTTGGAAAGGCTATGATATACCCAGTGATCGCACTATGGAAACTTGAGAAGCCCATAGTCCGGAAGGCTCCTGCGGGAGCCTTTCGTTATTTATACAGATAATTTGTATAAAGATGAATTTATGAACGTTTACAGATTACAAAAGAAAAAGGGCGTTATAAATATGGCAAGAATGATCTTTATGCACAGGTTATTATTTTGAAGTTGTTTTTGTCAGATGAAGATTTTCGTATATTTTTTCATGATTTAAAAAGATGTTTCAAAAAGCATCCGATACATAAAGAGATACTTGAGAAAATGGGATTCCCAGAGAACTGGAAACGGATTGGGAGAATTAAGAAATATACAAAATCAGAAATATAGCGAATGAAAAGGTAAGTTTGAAACAGAACTTATCTTTTTTTTCGTTAAAACAATCCCTCATGAACCAACAAGAAATATTCACATATATCCCAAAGAAAAAGATTGACATTCCTGTTCGCATATTCCATAATGACGTTAGCAGTTCGATAAAACTAACAACAGAACGATAGGATTAACATAAAGAAAAAAGCACATATCTGGGAACCAATCTTCATGGTTATCGACCAGATGATAAAAACGTGAATACGATAGGAGAAAAAATGGATACAAGTATTGAGAAACAGAATCTTCCGCATTCAAAATTAGAAAAAGAAGAGGATATTTTGGAAAAACTTTGTCTCTGTAAGCAAAATGGAATTGAGATGAAAATAGAGAAAATCTGTCATTTTCTGCAAATCGAAAAAAGAAGTTTGGTGCCTTATTTGAAAAGCTTACAAAAGCATGGCTATATTGAGACTGTGATGCAGGAACAAGAGATTCAATTAACAGATTATGGCTTGTCCGTGGGAAATAATTACATTTATCGCCACAATTCCATCAGCCAGATGTTGCAATTTATTGGAGTTAATGAAAAAATTGCAGATCAGGATGCGTGCAGAATAGAACACATTGTAACAGATGAGTCGGCGAGAGCAATGTGTCAGTTTATCAATTTCGAAAATATGTATTATGAAAGACGAATCAGAAATTCAGAACTTACAGATCGTTATGAAAAAGGAAGGTATATCTTTACGATGCAGATGTATAGTCTGGAACAGCAATGTCCGAGACGACTGAAACCGGAGTATGCCTGTTATTCTAGAGATATCTTTCTTGAAATTACGGAAAAAGGATGCTTTGAGCTGCAAAAAACAGAAGAATTGAAGCGAAAGAGATTGTGGTATAAGGATTATGATAAAAAGTGGAAAATAGCGGAGCGCGGAGAATATGGAGAAAAAATTCCGGCTAATATTTTTGAATTCATTGTAAAACCAAATGACAGGGTGATAGAAGGAAATCTTCTCATTGCATTTATGAATGAAAAAAAGAACGAACCAGAGGTGTGGGAATGTGCGCAGCTGGAAGTAGAGATTTGGTAAGAGGAACAGAACATGGGCAAGAATGAGACAATGGGATTTGAGCATTTGACAATATTACAGATTCAGTACCTGACAGAGTTGGAACAGATGGAAAAGGGAAGAGGAACAATCGGTGCGATTGCTGAAAAATGTGGCGTCAAGCATCCAACGGTAAGTAGATTCTTTAAAAGCTGCATTGAAAAAGAATATCTGACACAAAGTCTTGATTTTACAGAGAAGGGAAAAATGATGTTGCAATGGCATCAGAAAGTAGTAAGAGATGTGCGAGAATATCTCGAAAGAAGCGGGATTACCGAAGGAATCGATGATGTTCTAAAAGGAATGGTTGAAAATATTGATTATATCAGACTGGAAGAGTTGGCCAAGAGTCATATGCGCCTTAACAAAGGAATTCAGATGAAAAAAGAAGAGGATGGAATTGGTGAGGTTGAGGAACTGATAGAATACGGAAATCATATGGTGGCAACTTCCATTATGCAGATTGATGGCAGCGGTCGTTCAATGGCAGAGCATGGATTCGAGCATCTTGGCGTAGTAAAACGCAATAAACGAGGATGCTATCTTGAATTAACAATCAAAGAAATGCATGCGACTTCACGTATTAACGGAAGAGAAATGACAGGACATCTTGCAGGTTTGAAATATTTACAGGGAGATGTGTATAAGATTGCAGGAATAAAAAACGGAAAGGTAAGAATTCCAATCAGTGCATTCCGCTTCCAGAAATTTGATCATGGAATGTTACAGGGAAATTTGATGATAACGGTATCTTGTTCGGTAGGAGAAGCGCACATGCCGGAAAGTACGGCAAGACTGATTTTTAAATTATAGTATTTTATATAAAGCATTTGGAGATGAGAAAAATGGATGTGAACGAAAAAGGTTCCATCCATTTTTTATATATACTCGTTTATTAACGACTAAAACTGAAAAAGTTAATGAGAATATTTTTCAACATTACTGAGAAGTGCGGATTTAAGAGGAAAACTGAAGGACATATTTTCGTACTTCTAGGTACGAAAGAAAGGCATAAATATTGACAGTGGAAAAAGAAATACTATATATTTTCATTGGAATAGTTTCAGCTAACTGTGGATGGCGAAAGCAAACTATAAGAATAGGTAAAATAACCAGATACAGGAAATGAGTTCATAAAATAGACAAAGGAGGAGAAAGAAGATGAAAAATCCGTTAAGAGTAGTTTGGATTGTGCTTGGCTTTTTGTGTTTGGGACTTGGTACGATAGGAATTGTACTTCCTATCCTGCCAACCGTTCCATTTTATATGGCAACACTGTTTTGCTTTGCAAAGAGTTCTAAGAAACTGCACGACTGGTTCGTAGAAACGAATTTATATAAGAAACATCTGGACAGTTTTGTTCAGAAAAGAGCTATGACGCTTGGGACAAAATGCAAGATTATCGGAATGGTAACGGTAGTCATGGCGATTGGATTTATCTGCATGAAGAATGTACCAATCGGAAGAATATGTATTGTAATTGTGTGGGTATGCCACCTGTTATACTTCTTCCTTCGAGTGAAAACGTTAAAACAGGGAGAAACGTTACTGAATGGTGCAGAAGCGGAATAGTAAGATGAATAAAATCGAAAAGAAACGACAAAAAGAACAATATGTCGTAGAAGAAATGATCCGGCTGTATTGCCGGAAAAACCATCCGAAAGAAAAAAGACAGGAAGGGCAGATGTGTCCTGACTGTCAAAGACTTTCGGATTATGCAAAACAAAGAAGTCAAAAGTGTCCATTTATGGAAGAAAAAACGTTCTGTGCGAACTGTAAGGTGCATTGTTATAAGCCAGAGATGAGAGAACAGATTCGACAAGTTATGCGTTTTTCAGGACCAAGGATGTTATTATATCATCCAGTCCTTGCAGTATGGCATTTAATATGTAGCAGGAAAGAGAAGAAAAAATAAGGAGTTACTTATGATTAAAACAAGACTGGTGGGGCTGTTGTCCCACGCAAAAAAGTATATCGTGTATACGATTTTGTGGCAGTGGGCAGCCCTCCTGTCGCAAGTGTTGGCAGTCTTTTCTATTGCAGATTTACTGGAACGGGTAGTGTACCGGGCAGTAACCGTACCGATCATTGAGCGGACAATACTGATTTTAGTCCTGGTTGTAGTGATCCGATTTGTATGCGAACGGATGGGAGCAAGGTCTTCTTATCTGGCGTGTGTGGATGTAAAGCGGATTCTGCGTGAAAAGATTTATGAGAAAATGTTGAAACTGGGAGCGTCCTACAGTGAGCAGGTATCCTCTTCAGAAGTCGTACAGGTGTCAACCGAAGGCGTAGAGCAGTTGGAGACATACTTTGGAAAATATCTTCCACAGTTATTTTACAGCCTGATCGCACCGCTGACCTTATTTATCATTCTTTGCAGAGTGAGCCTGAAAGCGAGTGTCATCCTGCTGATCTGTGTACCGCTGATTCCAATTTCAATTGTAGTCGTACAGAAAGTGGCGAAGAGATTATTAAATAACTATTGGAGTATCTATACCGGACTGGGGGATTCGTTCCTTGAGAATTTACAGGGACTTACTACGCTGAAGATTTATCAGGCAGACCAGCAGAAAGCAGACGAGATGGATGTGGAATCCCAGAACTTCCGCAGAATTACGATGAAGGTGCTGACCATGCAGCTCAATTCAACGAGTGTGATGGATATCGTGGCGTATGGTGGAGCTGCGATCGGTATGGCAGTTGCGGTGTCCGAATTCTTAAAGGGAAATATCAGTGTAGCAGGAACGTTATGTATCGTTCTGCTTGCCAGCGAGTTTTTCCTGCCGCTCAGACTGCTTGGTTCATTCTTCCATATCGCAATGAATGGTATGGCAGCAAGTGATAAGATTTTCAAGATTTTAGATTTACCAGAACCACAGGCTGGAGAAAAAACACTGCCGGATGGAGCGTTAGATGTTACATTAAAAGATGTGCATTTTTCTTATGAAGAGGACAGAGAGATTTTAAAAGGAATCAACTTAAATCTTCCGGCAGGAAGTTTTGTATCACTGGTTGGTGAATCCGGATGTGGTAAGAGTACGATTGCCGGAATCCTTGCAGCAAAGAACCGGGGATATAACGGAGAAATCACCATCGGTGGTGTACCGCTTAATGAAGTGAATGAAACAAATCTGATGCAGAGGGTTGTTCTGGTTCGCCATAACAGCTATCTGTTCAAAGGTACAGTAGAAGAAAATCTGAAGATGGCAAAACCGGACGCAACGAAAGAAGAGATGGAAGCTGTCCTTCAGAAAGTCAATCTCTTAGGGTTCTTACAGACACAGGATGGCTTACAGACACAGTTGCTGGAAAAAGCAAGCAACCTGTCCGGCGGTCAGTGCCAGAGACTGGTGATTGCCAGAGCATTGCTTCGGGCAGACAGTGCGGTTTATATTTTCGATGAAGCGGCATCTAATATTGATGTGGAAAGTGAAGAACTGATCATGAATGTGATTCACGAACTGGCAAAGACAAAGACGGTGCTTCTGATTTCCCACAGACTGGCAAATGTCGTGAAGTCTGACAAGATTTATTTCTTAAAAGACGGAGAAATCAAGGAAAGCGGAAAGCATGACGAACTGATGAGCCAGAATGGTGCGTACAGACATCTGTATGAAAGCCAGATGGCATTGGAAAACTATGGAAAAGGAGGAGTGGCATAATGAGTGAAAATACGAATACAACAAAACGAAGAAGTGCCATCCAGATCATGGGAAGTCTGATTGGTCTGGTAAAACCCCTGCTCCATATCATGCTGGCAGCAATCATCCTTGGAACATTAGGCTACTTGTGTGCAATCTTCCTGACAATACTGACAGGACAGGTCATCGTACATGGACTTCTGACAGGGGTAGCCGGAATGATTGTTCCGGTGGACAATATGTGGCTGGTATTTACCCCAGTAAAAACGATTATCACAGTCATGATCGTAATTGCAGTGCTTCGTGGAATCTTGCATTATGTGGAACAGTATTGTAATCATTTTATCGCATTTAAGTTATTGGCAATTATCCGTCACAAAGTATTTGCAGCACTGAGAAAACTCTGCCCTGCAAAACTGGAAGGACGGGATAAGGGAAACTTGATCTCTATTATTACGACAGATATCGAATTACTGGAAGTGTTCTATGCACATACCATTTCCCCGATTGCGATTGCAACACTGACCTCAATTATTATGGTGATTTTTATTGGAAGATATCACTGGTTAGCAGGACTTCTTGCACTGGCAGCTTATCTGATTGTCGGAGTAGCCATCCCGATGTGGAATGGAAAACGTGGCAGTCAGAAAGGAATGGAATTTAGAACAAACTTCGGAGAACTGAACAGCTTTGTTCTGGATTCTCTACGTGGACTGGATGAGACCATCCAGTACGGACAGGGTGAAAAGAGAAAAGAGCAGATGAGCAAGCGATCCAAAAACCTTGCAGGAATGCAGGAAGATTTAAGCAAAATGGAAGGCTCACAGCGTTCATTTACGAACATGGTTATCCTGCTTGCATCCTTTGGAATGCTGGCACTGACAATCTGGCTGTACGCCAAAGGTGAGATGGGATTCGAGGGAATCTTAACCTGTACCATCGCAATGATGGGTTCTTTCGGACCGGTAGTAGCGTTATCAAGCCTTTCCAACAACCTGAATCAGACACTGGCAAGTGGGGAGCGTGTCCTTTCCCTTCTGGAAGAAACACCGCTTGTAGAAGAGATTCCGGGTGATGTGGAAACTTCCGGTGCAGAGAGCAAGGAACATGAATTTACAGGAGCAGAGGCAGAGAACGTAACATTTGCATACGATAATGAGGTTATTTTAGATAACTATTCACTGAAATTACAGCCTGGTAAGATCACAGGGATTCATGGTGCGAGCGGTTCCGGAAAATCTACACTCTTAAAACTGTTGATGCGGTTCTGGGATGTGCAGGACGGAAGTGTATCGGTAGACGGTACAGATGTCCGAAAGATTCCGACCAAGCATTTAAGAGATATGGAAAGTTATGTCACACAGGAAACGCACCTGTTCCATGATTCGATTGCAAACAATATCGAAATCGCAAAGCCGGGAGCATCCAGAGAAGAGATTATGGAAGCCGCAAAGAAAGCGTCCATCCACGATTTCATTATGACACTTCCGAAAGGATATGATACAGAAGTCGGAGAACTGGGTGACACGCTGTCTGGCGGTGAGAAACAGAGAATCGGAATTGCAAGAGCATTTCTCCATGAATGCCCTCTCATTCTGCTCGATGAACCTACATCGAACCTCGACTCTTTAAATGAGGGAATCATTTTAAAATCATTAAAAGAATCGGCCAAGAAGAAAACGGTTGTCCTGGTATCCCATAGAGTATCCACAATGAATGTGGCAGATGTGGTATATGAAATGGAGAACGGAAGGATTTCTTAAAATTGGTGAAAATTTATAAAAGAAACATTGGATTTAAAAAAGTCCTATTGCATAATACACAAAAAATGGTATAATTGTCCTATTGAATATTGTACGTATAGGAGGATTTCACAATGAAACAGTTAAATGAAAAAGTAGCTATTGTAACAGGAGCAGGACAGGGAATTGGAAAAGGAATTGCACTTTGCCTTGCAAAGAGAGGCGTAAAGATTATTGCGACAGGACGTCGTCTTGAACCAATCGAGCAGACAATCGCTGAGATTAAAGAACTTGGTGGAGAAGGTTTTGCGATGTCTTGTGATTCAGCAGACAGAGCAAGGGTTGAAGAAGTTGTTAAAGCAGCTGCTGATACATACGGAACAGTAGATGTTATTGTAAACAATGCACAGGCAATCGTTCCATCAGCTTCAGTTGAAGATACTACATATGACAATATGCTTAAAGCCTGGGAAAGTGGTGTGATTGGTTCTCTTAACTATATGCAGGCAGCATTTCCTTATATGAAAGAACAGCATGAAGGAAGAGTGATCAACTTTGCTTCGGCAACAGGTATGTTTGGTATAGCAGGACAGTTAGCATATGGTTCTAACAAAGAAGCATTACGAGGCATGACTAAGATTGCAGCAAAAGAATGGGGACAGTATGGAATTTGTGTAAATATCGTACTTCCAGGAGCAGAATCACCGGCAGCCAAAGCATGGGCTGAGAAATTCCCGGAGGAGTATGCAAAACAGGTAAACTTAAACCCTATGAAACGGTTTGGAGATCCTGAAACTGACATTGCTCCGGTTATTGCATTTCTGGCAGGACCGGATTCATGCTATTTTTCAGGTCAGAGCGTAATCGTAGATGGTGCAAATTCAATTATGCCATAATTAAATTACATAAAAGAGTATAACAAAAAAGCTCACAGCTGGTTGCAGGTAATTAGCTGTGAGCTTTTCTTGTTAATTTATGATGATGGATTTCCTAAGATAGTGTATAATAAACGTTAAGAACATTTGGGATAAGGAGAAATTACATCATGTATGAAATAATGACTGCCGATGAAGCAATCCGGCTGATTCGGGACGGAGACTGTATCTGTGTGAATTCATTTGTTGGAATAGAGAATCCAATTGAACTTCACGAAGCAATTTATAGAAGATATCATAAGATGCAGTCGCCAACACATTTGACAATGATTTCCAGTGCCGGATTTGGTGTCTGGGATGATGAACATAATGCAGAAGGATACATCAGAGAAGGAGCTGTGGACAAGCTTATTTGTGGACATTTTGGGGCAATGCTAAGTACAAAAAAACTCGTTTTAGAAGACCGGTTTGAAGCATATAACTTGCCACTCGGATGTATTTCACACGCTATTCGCGCTCAAGCAGGCGGGCTTCCTGGCGCACTTTCAAAGGTTGGTCTGGATATTTTTGTGGATCCAAGAAAAGAAGGACCCGGAATTAATAGAATCTCAATTGATGATTCGCTGGTTAAGCATGTGGAAGTGGATGGGGAGGAATTCCTTTATTATAAATTGCCAAAGATTAATATTGCATTGATTAAAGGAACAGCGGCAGACAGAAAGGGAAATATCACTTTTGATGATATGTTTATGTCAGGTGATGCACTGTCTATTTGTCAGGCAGTTAAGGCAAATCGTGGAAAGGTGATTGTTCAGGTAGATCGTTTGGTTGATACTCCGTCACGACCGAGAAATGCAATTATTCCGGGATGTCTGGTAGATGCAATTGTTGTAGTAGAACCAGAAACAAGAAATGAAGCCTATACAGCATTAACCGGAAGCTTTGAGATTCCATATGAAGAATGGAATACATGGAGTGAACGTTTGGATTCAGTTTCAGTGAAGCAGTCAAAGAATAATACAGTAGCGAATATAATCGGAAAACGTGCATCAAAGGAATTGCGGGTGGATGATATTGTAAATATCGGAATCGGTATTCCGGAGATGGTTTCCCGTTTTGCAAGAAAGAGTGGAATGCTTGACATGGTGACATTGACGGTTGAGTCAGGAGGGATCGGCGGTTTTCCGGTTTCCGGTGAGGCATTTGGAGCAATGATCGGTGCGGCATCGGTCTATGATATGGCAAACCAGTTTGATCTTTATGACAATGGCGGATTGGATGTCTGCTTTATGGGTGCTCTTGAAGTAGATAAAGAAGGAAATGTGAATGCACATCGTGGACCGGGAGCATTTGCAGGAATCGGCGGCTTTGCGAATATAACATCTAAGACACCGACAGTTGTTTTCTGTTTTAGTTTTACTGCAAAAGGCCTTGAGGTTTCACAGACAAAAGGAATCGTAACAGTTGAGAAAGAAGGAACAATTCCTAAATTCGTGGATCAGGTCAAGAGTATCAGCTTTTCAGCCAGACGTGCAATTGCAAATGGTCAGAAGGTGCTTTACGTGACAGAACGCTGTGTATTTCGACTGACACCGAAGGGGCTGAAACTGATAGAGGTTTATCCGGGGATTGATGTGCAGAAAGATATTCTGGATCTTCTGCCATTTGAGGTGGAAGTGTAGGTGCATTGTTATATCCATAAGGGTGATGCCAGAATCACTGCGCATCCTCGCGGAGCGTTCATCTCAGTCGGAGATTGGACTTCCACTGAGACAAATTTGCTATTACTCACCACCTAAAGAGGTGGAATAGCACTAATAAAAAAAGAGGATGTCACGTAATCTGCTTTGATTCGTTGGCATCCTTTTTTGACATTTAGTTTTT
>CAKSAJ010000009.1 GCA_934435195.1 uncultured Schaedlerella sp. | reverse complement strand
ATCGCTGCTTGCTGTCACTTTGATAGTTCCACTTTTTTCTGTACTCTGTACCACTGCCAATACTCTTCCATGATAAGAAGTGTAAGCACCTTCATGGAAATATTCTTCCGTCTCCGGATTTCCACTTCCAACTGCGAGAAGCTTTCCTTCACCCTCTACCGTCACATTTATCTTCTTCTCTGTTGTCATTTTTAATATTCCATCTTTATCAATGAGATGAATTGGAATATAGACAATATCTTCTCCATCCGCTTTGATTTTCGTCTTTTCCGGAAGAATCTGAAGTTTTGTGTCATTGCCTGCAGTTGCCAGGGTTTCTCTTGCAAGTTCGTTTCCGTCACGGTCAAAACTAATCGCCTCGAGCACTCCAGGCTCATAAGCTGTCTTGAACATGCAGCGACATGATGTTAATGTCTCCTTACCGACCAGTTCACCATTTTTGTATAATTCTACTGCTTCACCAACACTATAGATTTCAATCTCAGCTTCTTTTCCTTCCTGTCCCGGCCAGTTCCAACAATGAATGCTGTCTGTTAGTCTCCAGCGTCCCAGTGTATACTCTTCACCACTATGATTAACAGGTCGAACACCGATATATGGTTTCTGATATGCTCCCCACAACACAGCTGAATAGTATGCCTGACTTTCCGGGAATCCTGTCAAATCCACCGATCCACATCCTGCTGACAGACATGGATATTCTTTCGAAAACGGTGCCTGTGTTGTTCCATAAACAGGAACTCCCACGCCAGCTTCTCCCAGATAATCCCATGCAGTCCACATAAAATCACCAATTACATAATCATGCGCCATGACCATATCCCAGTTGCTGTCCATTCTGCTCGGAAATGTTTCAGAACTGAGAATTACTCTCTCAGGTGCAAGTTTATGGGTTCCTTCGTACAGATTCTGTCCGTAATTATATCCGACTATATCCACATGACTGATGCACTCGCCAATCAATGCTTCTAAGCTTTCCGGTGTAATGGATGCCATAATTTTAGGAAGCAATGTAATAATGTCATTGACTTCTGCACTTCCTGCCATTTTCTCTTTTTTTACTTCTGTTTCTCCTTTGGCTGCTCGTTCTTTTGCAGCTTTTTCTTCAGCAGCTTTCTTCTCCGCCTGCTTTGCCGCGAGAACTGACAGCATGCTATTGATTGCAATAGTGATCGGACGTGTCTGATCCATCGCATGAAATGCATTACTTAACATCTTTGAAATGGTTGCTCCAAATGGTAATCCGGTATCTGTGATTTCATTACCGATACAGTACATAATGACACATGGATGGTTGTAATCTTTGGATACCAGTGCCTTCACATCTTGCTGCCACTCACTATCAAAATAGCATGCATAATCGTAGGTAGACTGTGGGATTTTCCACTGGTCAAAGCTTTCATCCAGAACATACATTCCAAGTTCATCGCATGCATCCAGAAAGTTTTTGCCTGCAGGATTGTGCGAATAGCGGATTGCGTTGTAACCTAATTCTTTTAACTTTTTCACTCTGCGATATTCCGCTTCATCATATGCACATGCACCAAGAATACCGTGATCATGATGAACACAACCGCCACGCAGTTTTATTGTTTTACCGTTGACCTGCAATCCATCCTCTGCACTCCATGCAAGATTTCGGATTCCGAATCGTTCTGTCGAACAGTCTATCATTTTTCCATCTTTCTCTAAGATTGTACGGATTGTATAGAGATTAGGCTCTTCTGCCGTCCACAGTTTTCCATTCGGGATTTCGATTCTAACTGTATCACCTTCTCCGGTTGCGACCACCTTGTCATTCTCTAAAATTTCATATCTGATGCACATATTTTCGGCATTCACTGTATTTGTCTTTACGTCAATCAAAGCTGGTGCAGTGCTGACTGTTGTCACTTGCACACCTTCTGGAAGAATATGGCTTTTTTCTCCACTCCAGAGATTGACACTGCGGTAGATTCCACTTCCTGAATACCAGCGCGAGTTCGGTGCTTTTGAATTGTCAACCACAACTTTCAATGTGTTTTTTTCTCCAATTTTCAACTGTTCTGTGATGTCTACATAGAAATTTGAGTACCCGTATACACGGCCACCTACCTCTGTATCATTCAGATATACTTTTGAATTCATATATATGCCTTCAAATTCAATCATCACACATTTGTCACGATAACATTCCGCACCCATGATATTTTTCTGATAGAGATAAGTTCCACCAGGGAAAAATCCTCCTGCATTCCCATTTGGAGATGCAGCATCTCTCTTTTCCATAATCATCGCGTCATGCGGCAATGTAATCTTCTCCCACGCATCTGCACCTTCTTTTTGAAACATCCAGTCTCGATTGATTCTTTGCTTCAACATCGTTCTACATCCTCCTTCACGTTGCACTTACATCTTTCCTTTATTTTACTTTTTTGTATCCTTGGGAACAATATCTCTGTTCGTCTTTGAAATATTCTTTTGTATCATATTTCGTGATTTCATATTTCTTGTTCAGACGAAATATGTTATAATATCAGCAAAAGAAACCAAGGAGGTTCATGATGTCTATATTCATCGATTCCACTGTCAAAAAAGGAAATCAAATGCTCGAAAATCTTGTCTCTTTTCGTGAAAACAAGGACTCATTCTCATTTCATCAGGAGGTGAATGTACCATTTATGATTACACTGATGTCAATTCATCCAGATGCTTTAGATACAAGTGCACTATCTGTATTTACACCGGAATCTCAGTTCAACATACCGCTTCACGGAATCAAGGGACGCAGCAAAAACAGCATGCATCAACACAACTCTTTTGAATTCACTTACGTCCTTAGAGGCAATATGTATCAGATTGTAGAAGGTAGACGATACCTCTACACGCCCGGCAGCTGTTGTCTGATGAACCGTGACACATTACATACAGAGGAGACGTCCACTGATTTTATATGTATTTTTTTCTCTGTATCCTCCAATTTTATTAAGATGCTAACAAATTATGGGAATCCAATGCTATTTCCACAGGAACAACAGCGTTTCGATAACTTGATTTTTCATTTTTTAGAACAGAATACGCAGGAGCAACATCGCAACACAAAAGATTTTATCGATTTTGTTCCACGCATTTCTGCAAAAGAACAGAAAATCCTTGTCCACGATATTTTTGAGCAGATGATTTCCACACTACTTTATCCTTATTATGGAGCAACGTATCATCTGCAGGATTTATTTTTTCAGTTGATTGATATTCTATGTGACGAGCAGTACTATCAGGCAATCCATGTAACTGCAAAGAAGAATATGGAATCATTGCTCTTTGCACGTATTGAACTACTTCTGGATGAATACCACGGTCGCATTAGCAACAGTGAACTTGCTCATCTTCTGAATTATGATGGCACTTATCTGGGTAAAATTGTAAAAAAACAGACCGGTCAGAGTCTGTTTGATTACAGCATGAATTTCACAATGAAGACAGCAGCAGACATGTTAAAAAACACGAAAAAAAGTGTGTCCGATATAGCCTCTGAACTTCAGTTCAATAATCGAACACACTTCTATAAACTATTTAAAAATTATTTTGGAGTGACACCACGGGAATATCGGGAACAATTATGATAATTCAAGTTTAGCAAGAATCATTGTAATAGATACACCAAACTGTGCACCGAACAATATCATCGTTCGTCATACTTCTTTTCGCGTGTATCATATTTCGTCATTTACATTTTAATTATTTCAGTTCCATATCTATTTTCTTTTTACATAAAAAAAGAGAGACAATCGCTCTCTTTCCTCTTTTTTCCGCACCTATTTTTTTAAATAATATTCGCAATATTTTAAAGTCTTATCCATAAATTCTTGTGTTTTATCTAAATCGTTATACATGCCATGATTTGATTTTGGAAACGCTATGTATTCATATGGCACATCATATTTTTCAAATTCATCCATAAGCAGGTGTTTCTGATTTTGAGGCACACAGTGATCAATCAAACCATAACCAATCAATGTTGGCACTGGATTCTTTCCTTCGAGTGATGCTGGTGAAATTTGATTAATTGCATCTTTACACTCTTCTGTCGTAATGTCCCCCTTGTAACCTGTCATCATTTCAACAAATTCTTCTTTTGTTTTCAGATGATCCACCTTCATAAGTAATCCCCAATCTTTTGGATCAAAATACGTCGGTCCCGACATTTGGAATACAAATTTTACAGGAATAGCAGAACGACCATTATACGCCAGATTCATTGCTAATGTTCCACCGGCTGACACACCACTTGTTGCCATTGCATTCACCTGATATCCTAGTTCTTTTAGCTTGTCTTTCATGGCTGCTGTCGCTTGTTCAATTTCACAATTAATCAATTGAATTGTTGCCTCTTCACCGTGAGTTTGCAGTGTATAATCAATCGTTGCGGTAATATAACCTTTCGTTGCAAAGTACTTACACCAACCATCACCATCTTCTTTTTTACCTGAATTAAAGCTACCACCATGAATGTAGACAATCAGAAACTGTTCTTCACTTTTATTCAATCCCGAAGGAATGTACAAATCATACTTGTGATTATGCTCATTCTCATAATTTAAATCCGAATAAATGGTTCCCATAGATTCATCCCAATCTACAGCAAGCAGTTTTGCAGGTGCACCACCTAAAAATTGAATTCTAATAAATGCACTCACTAAAAATGTTACGATAAATACGATAATATACATCACTATTTCCCACTTCCTTTTTATCATATGATATTGTCCAAAAAAATCTTACCACAAATCGCACCAGATATAGCTGCTACAACTATTACAATCAAAAATTTCATAACTCTATTCCTCATTTCTGTTCTGCTACCTATTCTATAACGTTTATGTATTCTATTATAATAATTTTTTGTATGTGAATGAACATTGTATCTTGCTTTTCAATCATATAATATTGTCATTACATAAGAAAAGTGAAACCATATAATGATAGTTTCACTTTTCTTTCTTCTATTTCTCAAAGCATTTTATCTTTACCTGATATTGCTTCGTTTCACCTGATTTCAAGAACTTTAACATCCCGGTCTTACGCATGACATCGCGTCCGTCTGGATAACAATTGCCACATTCTAGACCTAATACATAATCACGAACTCCCATCATCTTCCACTCCACGAAGCCGTCTAATTCTTTCGCATCATATTCCATAGCAAGTCCAATGTTTTTCTTCGGCTGATAAATGGATGCATATCCTCTTTCCTGCATTTTGTGATAATAGCAGCGCTCCTCATACCCTGGTGTCGGTTTTTCCATATTCATCCAATTCTTGATATCTTCTGCCGCATGCTTGTTTCTTGGTGTCACTTCTTCCGACTCAATTTTCACTACACTATCCTCATCCAAAAGCGGATAGCCCATGTTCATATGATACAGAATTTCAAACGGTTCTTTTTTGTCTCCTGTATTCTTAATCGTATCCGAAAATGTAAACTCATTCTTTCCGATTGGGAATGTATACGTTCTGCAAAGGCGCAATTTTCTTCCAAAGATCGTTTCATCAGATGTTCTTGCCTTCACGATCAGGCATCCATCCTCTTCATACCAAAAGCTATACTCTGTCGGTGTGTTTGCAATGGAACCATGCAACGGAAGCTCTTCCCCTTCATCTGTACACGGACTTCCCACTGCCTGTAATCCACATGTGGTAAGAAAACCGGCTGTAAAAGATTTTAACCAGTCTGCTCCCTTTGATTCATAATAAGCCGGAGCCACATATCCACATGGCGAGAAATAACTCATATTCATTCCTTTATAACGAAGTCTGGAAATATCAGCATTTCTATCCAAAGAAATAGTCGCTTCCAGTCCGCTTCCGTTATTAATAACCAGTAGGCGCATCCCATCACCTTTGCCACCAACCAGACGATGCTCTTCTATTCCATAACATTGCGAATAATGTCCAATATATTGATTCATATCTCAAGTCTCCTCTTTTGAATTAATGTGAGCATGCTAATATTCATTTCCATAGCATCATTGATTTTTTCCAATAGATATTTGTGTGTAAGAAGTTTTTCTGGAACGCTACTCATGTTCACGTCCTCTCGTTCTTTTATTATGACCGTTCACTGCAGCATTGCATCTTCTCTGCCTGAACTGTTATCATCACATTTACATTAACCCTCGAACTGCACGATAAACCTGTTCGTACCGCTCATAGATTTCCATATACTTTTCGTGCATTTCTTTTCTTGGTTTATAAGTGGATACTTCATGCACCATTACCTGTGCCGCCTGCTTTAAATCATCAAAGATTCCTACGGCAATTCCTGTCAGCATTGCACTTCCCACAGTTCCTGCATCAACAGTCTCAAGCGATGTAATTTCCATATCCAGCATATCCGCCTTCATTTGCATCCACTCTTTGGAATGAGCTCCACCTCCAGTCGCATTGAGTCTATGGAAATGTATTCCTGACTCTTTCAGCCACTGTAGATTCAGCACCATCTCATAGACAACCCCTTCCATGCAGCCCCGGTAAATATCTGCCGCAGTTGTGGCAGTCGTCAGTCCTAAGACTGCCCCTTTCGAACCGGTATCCATGTATGGAGTTGCCGCTCCTGCGAAATGTGGAAGCACCAGCAGTCCTGTCGGACTCACAGACTGTCTCTCCAGCAATTCATTGACAGAGATTCCTTCTGCTTTTGCCTCTTCCTTTTCCTTCTTTGCAATTGTTTCCGTACACCACTGCATCAAAGCACCTCCGGTGTAGGAAAATGCATAGCATACATATTTCCCGGGTATAACATATGGTACAACCGCATAATTTCCCTTTGTCATAACCTGCATATCCGGTATCTCATCATAGATTGGGGTGATACATTCGACCGTTCCGGCTCCGTCAACAGCTGTGTCAGAGTCAAATACGCCTGCTCCGACTGCCGCCGCAATCTGGTCATGACTGATACACACAATCTTGGTCTCTGTGGTAAGCCCTGTCTTTTCTGCGATCTCTTTTGTCACCGTTCCTGCAACGGTTCCTGTCGGAACAGTCTCTGACATCAGATTCACATCAATCCCCGCTGTTTCAAAGATTTCTTTGCTCCACTCCATCTTCCGGATATCAAATCCCATCGTTCTTGTCGCGAGGGAATAATCGATCTTCGTCTGTCCGGTCAGATGATAAACAACGAAATCTTCCATGAGGAACACATGCTCAGCTTTAACATATAATTCCGGCTCATTTTCCTTCAGCCACATCAGCTTTGGCAGGCTATACATTTCATGAGGTTTCATGCCAGATATCTCAGCGATTCTGTCCTCACTCATTTTATTGCAGAGCTGCATGCATTGCTCTTTTCCTCTCGGATCTGTGTAGAGCATTGCTGCATGCAATGGCATTCCGTCTGCGTCTGTCATCACGCATGTTTCTCCGAAGCTTGTAATCCCGATTCCTGCGATATCTTTGTACTGCTTTGTCGTATCCGTGATTACCTTCCATACTCCTGCAAGAATCGCATTGGCATCTACTTCGTGAGCACTCGCCATGCGTTTTACCGGATAATCACTGTAGGACTTATGCACTTGTTTTCCGTTTTCATCAAAAACTGTCAGTTTACAGCCTGTTGTTCCGATGTCAAGTCCTCCGATATACATATCATTTCACTTCCTTACAAATTATTTTTGAAGTAAGGTGTTTACAACACTTTTTATTCTTTGTCAATATCCACCCAGTCATATCCAAGATATGTAGTGAATGCCTCTTTTAATACATCTTTCATGTGACCAACACCGATGCATGTGTGATGTTTGAAACCGCCTCTTGCCAGGCGAATCATTTTATCTTCCATATTCGGCATCTCGCATACACCTGCACATCCGAAGTATGCTTCCTCGATCGGATCAGCTGTGAATTCTGCTTCACTCGCATAAATCTTAATCTTACCATCTACAGTCAGACAGTTAGAAATTGTTGTTTTCATCGGACGAATTCTTCCTTCATTCGTTCCCCATCCACTTCCCGGATCACCTTTGTCGAACATCTTATGAGATGTAACTGTTCCTTTCTGTGTCATCAGGCTCTGTGCTGTAGAACCGCAGTGGAACAGGATTACTTTGTTTTCCTCATCACCATAGTTGTTGTTCCAGTCAAGAACTGCTGTAGGCTCTTCACTTGCAAGTGCCATTGCACGCATTGATACAGCAGATGTCAAATCGATTTCGCAGCTTGTCACGATACCTCTGTCATTTAACTCAGACAAGAGTACACATGGGCAAATTCTTAGAATCTGTTCCATCTCATTCCAGCAACGGATTGCGAGCGAATCCAAGTGGTACTCTTCTACATACTCATCAATGACTACCGACACTTTTGCAAGCATCACTTTCTTTTCCTGTGGAACCTTTGTAAAATCAGAATAGTTCATCAAAGTTTCCATCTTTGCAAGCACAGCTACATCATCGTCTGCCTTCGCATTGACTTCGAAGATTAATTCAGATAAGTCAAACGACTCGACAGTAATTCCATTTTTCTGTAATCCAACTTCATCAAATCTAGTTGTTTTAAACGCTGTTGTTCTTGCACCGATGCATCCGATTGTGAATCGCTTCATACCATTTACGACACGGCAGATTGCTGCAAAGTCTCTTAAGTTCTCCGCAAACTTCTCTGACAATGGATGTACCACGTGTGGTTTTAATACCGTAAATGGAACCTGATACTGTGTAAATACATCTGTAACTGAGAATTTACCACAGAAGGCATCCCTTCTGTGTGCGAAATCCATTTTACCAATCTCATCCGGATATGCCTGCATCAGAATCGGAACTCCTGCATCCTGTAGAGCTGTAATTGCACCGTTCTCATCAGCGAAAATCGGCATAGAGAAAATGACTCCATCGTATTCTCCATCATGTTCTTTGAGCCATTTCGCATACAGCATACCTTCATCTCTTGTCTCGATTCCGCCGTAACGTGTCAGATCTGCATCCATTGCAATATAATCATATCCTGCATCTGTGACTGCTTTGATCATATCTTCTCTTGCACCGTAGATAAGTTCTCCCGGCATGAATCCTCTGTTGCAAAATGCTAATGCAAATGTCATCTTTTTCTTTGTCATGTTTTCAATCTCCTTTTCTTATTTTTTCAGATGTTTCTATTCATCTAACAAAGCAAATGTTCTCATTGCTTCTTTTACATTTTCTTTCATTGCTTCTGTTGCTGCCAGTACAACTGATGAGTAAAATTTCGGTTCATTTTCCTTTAAGCTATTCACATACTCTGCCGCAGCATTTCCACCTGATTTATCCATATATGTAAAGTAGTTTACTTTGCGAACTCCGGCTTTGATTCCTGTATGGAAATCTTCTTTACTCACACCGGAACCCCCATGCATAACAACCGGAATGTTTCCTGTCTGCGCTCTTACATTTTTTACAACATCGAAATCTAACTGTGGTTTTGCAAGATAGATACCGTGTGTTGTTCCGAACGAACATGCGAGAGCGTCAATCTTTGTCTCTTCTACAAACTGTTTTGCCTGAACAGGATCTGTGTAAATCTTTGTGTCGTCCTCTTCCCCGCTTCCGTCACCGGCTCCTGACTCACGTTTTCCCATAGAACCTAACTCTGCCTCTACGCTGCAGTTATATTTTGCAGCCATTTCCACTGCTCTTTTTGTATTTGCAAGATTCTCTTCATAGCTTAATACAGAGCCATCATACATGATTCCTGTAAATCCGATTTCCAATGCCTGCTGTAGATATTCCAATGTCTCACCGTGGTCAAGATGCACACATACCGGAACACTCGCCTTCTTCGCATGTTCAACCATAATCGGTCCAATTACTGATACCGGAATCCACGGTTCATGACACTGGGCAAACTGGATGATCACCGGCACATCCAACTCTTCTGCCGCACTGATAATTGCAATCAGACTCTCCAGATTTGGCGTATTAAATGATCCGACTGCAATATTTTTTTCTTCTGCCATCTGTAAGATTTCCTTCAAGTTGACTAACATAATTTTCCTCACTTTCATTGCACACTGATACATTGATTTTTGCTGTACCAACTTCAAATTACTTAACTTCATGTACTGACATCAGCATATACAAAACAAAAGGAAAAATATAGTAAAATGCGTTTTAAAAACTGTAAATTTTTCCGTTATCATATATTTTTTTACATTTTTATGTTACAATGAAAATCACAAAATGATGTGAAATAGGGAGATTTTTACCGATGAACTTGGAATATAATGAAATGGAACTTCACGAACTAATGAAAGACTTTTACGTTCTGACCGGAATTCGGATTGTATTGTTTGATCTTGACTACAACGAGCTGCTCTCTTATCCGGAACATAACTGTGCCTTTTGCAGTCAGATGAAATCTCAGGAACACACACTGGCTCTCTGTAGTCAGAGTGACCACACTTCATTTCAGAAATGCAAGGAAACGAACCGCCTGGTCATCTTCCACTGTCATGCCGGATTAATTGAAGCTACCGCCCCACTAATTGAGAACAATACAGTGATCGGTTATATGATGTTCGGACAGATCTCTGATGAACAAAATGTGGAAATGCTTGCTTCTATGTTAGCCCAGTACTTTTCTCTTTCCCCAAACGTAACAGAGGACATCCTCCGATATACGGAAGACATCCCCCTGAAAACACGTGAACAGATTCAGGCTGCTGCAAAAATCATGGAAGCATGTGCTTTCTATGCAATTTTAAAGAATACAATCACGGTTCAACGCAATAACTTCATCCGCAATATGGATGCATACCTGCTGGCAAATCTGTCCGAAGACTTATCCATTGACGCACTATCTTCTGCTTTTGGTATCAGTAAGACAAAACTCTGCCAGTCTGCCACGCATTACTATGGATGTGGCATTGCAGAACACATCCGCCATCTGCGTATCGAAAAGGCGAAGACACTGTTAAAAGAAACTGACAAGCCAATCACTAGAATTTCCGACCTCGTCGGGTTTGCAGATTATAACTATTTCTGCCGGGTATTTAAAAGGGAAGTCGGACTACCGGCAAAAAAATACAGGAAAAGTATACAGTGAATCTCACTTTTACTTACTCATTATACTCATGTGGAACATTATATTCCGTCAATTTTTTATCTAACCTGACTGATTCCTCATAAAGCTGGAACTTATCGTGCATTCCATATGCCGTTACCGTAGGAGCTGTGTTCTCGTTTACAATGTATTTTTCATTTTATTTTGCAGCTAATGGGCAAAATATGTCGTCGGTTCCATATTCAAATCTATATCTTTTATAACGGTCCCTACCTGTTCATTCCATTCCGTGTTCCAAGGTCTTTGGAAAATCCTCTGCACACTCCGTTTAACATTGCGCCTTCTGCAATCACTCCTGCCGAACCACCATTTCCTGTTCCGAGAAACCTACCGTTCCAATCCTTCTCTTTTTTCTTACGTTATCTTTACTGTATCTTAACAAGATTCACCGGTCCTTGTCTCTTTTCATACACTATACTCTGGCTGATGTGCTCCCCACCAGTACAGCACTGTAAAACATAAGTAAACAGGAAACTGTAGTTCATAGGAATCTGACCCCTTTTTCAAATTTCTATTTTGTCAAACTCTTCCTGAAGCTGAGCACGCATCTCATCACTCTGCTCTTTTGTAATGCCATTATCTGTAAAGAATTTCTGCATTGCATTTCCGTTCCACACATTTCCAAACGGTGTATCCGGTCCAAATTCAATTGCTACATGTGCGATATCTGCGAGGTCGCCTCCAATGATCTGATTCACGGCATTCAATGCTCTCGGATCTTTTGCAATGGCGCCGATTGCAGTGAGGTCAGAATAACCGTATGGATTTTTACAACGCACTTTGACACATGCAGTAAGCGGAAGGTCTTCGGAGGATGTACCGACAAGGAGATCAAACTCTCCCGGCTCTGTAATCCACTGCTTCAATTCCAGACTATAGCCTGCAAAGCTGTCTTTCTGCAATACAAAAGTAACATCTTTTTCCTCTCCCGGCTGCAAATATACCTTTTGGAATCCCTTGAGCTGTTTGTATGGCTTGTCGATCTTTGATACACGATCATGTACATATAACTGCACGACTTCACTTCCGGCAACCTTACCGGTATTCTTTACCTTTACGCCGACTGTAAAGTCTTCCTTATCTACATTGACTGACTCCGGCACCTCAAGTCCGGAAATCTCGAATGTTGTATAGCTCAGACCATATCCGAATGGGTATGCAACCGGAATCTGTCTTGCGTCGTACCAGCGGTAACCGACATACATGCCTTCGCCATACCATACCTCTTTGTTTTCACCGGGATAATTTTTATATGCCGGTGCATCACAATAACGTCTCGGCCATGTAAGCGGCAGTTTACCGGATGGATTGTACAATCCAAACAATGCGTCTGCAGCTGCTTTACCTCCCTGCATGCCTGCAAAGAACGGACATAAAATTGCATCCACGTCCTTTTCGTAGCAAGTCAGATCAATTGGTCCGGTTGCATTAATAATTACGATGACTTTTCCATTCGCCGCTTTTGCTTCCCGAATGGCTTTTTCCATTGCCAGCTGTTCGTCTTCGTCCATGGACAGTGTATCACGATCAGATCCTTCATGTCCGTTTGCCCCGACAACAACAATCCAGTATTTTGTATCTGCTTTCACCTCTTCAAAAGAAACATGCTCCGAACCAAGAAGCTCAACTGCACGGTCATACGGGTTGGTAGAAAGGCTTGTCATAACCTTGCTGGAGCCTTCCGGACAGAATACGAATGCTTTGCTTCGTTTTCCGTAAAATACAACATCCATATCTACCGGAATTGGCAGTACACCATCATTTTTCAGAAGAATCATTGCTTCTCTTGCTGCCTCTTCCGCTGCCTGAATCGTTTCGTCCATGTTTAACTTCGGATGGTTTCCGGTCATAGCTGTAGACTTCACAAGAATACGCAGGAAATTCCGCACACAGTTGTCCAGTTTTTCCACCGGAAGTCGTCCGTCTTCCACTGCCGCTTCGATACATTTCGTACTACGTGGTCCTGGCATAGTCAAATCTGTACCTGCCGCAGCCGCCATGACCTGATCATAAGATGCGCCCCAGTCTGAGACAACAAAGCCTTCAAATCCCCACTCATCTCTGAGGATATTTGTCAGCAGATCGTCATTCATCGCACTTGGCTTGCCGTTCAGCTTGTTATAAGCAGACATCAGTGAACCAACCCCTGCATCAACACATGCTTTGAACGCCGGCAGATAGATTTCTCGAAGTGCACGCTCCGGCACATGTTCTTCCACTCCCAAACGGTCCTTTTCCTGATTATTTGCTGCAAAATGCTTCGCGCAGGCAATCAGTCCTTCTTCCTGTATACCATCTACCTGAGCAACTGCGATCTTTGACACAAGATACGGATCCTCGGAAATACTCTCTGCCAGTCTTCCGCAAAGCGGGTCTCTGTGAATGTTGATATTCGGACCAAGCACCATATCAATTCCATAGCTTCCCATTTCCTTTGCCATCGCCATACTGCATTTTTTTACGACCTCTGGATTCCATGTAGATCCATATGAGATTCCCGGTGGATAATTACCGAATTTCAACGGTTCTTCCGGCGCACCGGAAGCTTTCTTTGCTGCCATCTCCTTCTGTAATGTAGCAAATGCAAGCAGAAGTCCTCCCATGAATCCGTTCTGCTCACGGTCAAGAGGCTCCCCTGCCTGTTCCGCTGCCTCTGCAGTCTTAAAATATGCCTTTTCTGCTACATACTCTCTTGCATTCAGACCATTACAGCTATCCAGCATATACATGGCTGGAATCCCGTATTTCTCCATCTTTTCTGAATGAAACGGTGATCCACCGGTGATCATACGTGCTTTCTCCTCTACACTCATTTCGTTTAGAATCTGTTCAATTGAAACTTCATCCTTTAACTGTGTAGCCATATTCTTTCCCCTTCCTAATATTGAAATTTTTAAATAGTCATACGTTCTCGATGAACTTATAGTAAACGACCTGCCATTTCTGGCAAGCCGTTTTTTGACTTTATTTATGTTCTGCATCCCAGTTTTTGTTTGCTTCTTCAACCTTCAATGCTTTCACAAGCAGTTTCATGAAAACAACTACTGCAAATGGAACAACTGCATAAGATACTTTGATCATATTCACTGCACTTGCTGCCTGAACAGCTGCCTGTCCGTCGAATCCACCGGCTGCCAGAAGCCATCCTGCTGCCGCAGTTCCGATTCCGCCGCCCACTTTAATTCCAAAGGAAGAACAGCTGAACATCATTCCGTCCAGTCTTTGTTTCTGTGTGCGATATGTATAGTCGCTTGATTCTGAGATCAATGCGTTTAAACTTCCGACAAGTGGTCCTGTACAGAATCCATTGAGCAATAATGTAATAAGCATGAGTGCTTTATTTGCCATAAATGCAAATACCATAAACAGTCCACGGAAGAGAATTGCTCCGTCATATCCCAGATTGATAATCTTGTACATTCCCTTCTTCTTAACCAGTGCCGGTGTCACTGCAAGTACAATGATCATTGGAAGCAGTGTTGCCAATGTAAATGTTCCCAGAAGTGACGGTTGTTCAAACACATATGTCATATAGTAGATTCCAACCGTCTGTGTCACACCCATCATTCCATAATACAGAACGTAGATTGCAAGAATCATCAGATAATACTTGTTTTTTACGATCACTTTGATTCCTGCTGCAAGAGATACTTTTTCCTGAATCTTCTTTTCGCCAAGCAGTTCCTCTTCCGGAAGTTCTTTGATGCTGAATACACTGATTGTATTAATGATCAATGCTGCAACGGAGAAGATGATCGCAACTGTCTTCCATCCTTTTGCACCACCACCGAAAGCTTCTACCAGACCGACTGTAGCAGTTGCTACAACTAGGTTCGTAAGCAGCGAAAAAATGAAACGGATAGAGCCAAGCTGAACTCGTTCGTTTGAGTTCTTTGTTGTCAGTGATGTCAATGATGAATATGCGATATTACTTGCTGTATAGAAAATTACATTCATCAGTGTGTAGACGATGAAGAAATACACATACTGCATATTTGCTCCCATATCCGGAATTGCAAACAACATAATCATTGTAATCGATACACCGAACTGTGCCCCAAACATCCAAGGTCTCGCCTTACCCATTTTGGTCTTTGTACGGTCAATAATCATTCCGAAAATAATATCAGAAATGCCGTCCAGCAATTTTGATGCCATAATCAATGTTCCGACAATTCCCGCATTCAATCCAACAGTATTCGTCAGATAAATCAACACAAAACTTGTGACCAGTCCGTAGGAACAGTTGGCTGCTACATCACCGATTCCATATCCCACTTTGTTATACCACTTCAGGTATTTTCTTTCTTCCATATTTTAGAACCCTCCTCTTTTATTGTTTACATAGATTATAAAATACTACTTTTTTTCATCACAATATCACCATTCGGCATTCACACTCTGATTATGTATCATATTTCGTTTTTTCATCTAAATCGCATTGAAAACAGTAAAACAGGATTTTCTATCCGATGAAATCAGACTGCTTATGCTACAGAACTATACGCGTAAACATTCTTTTCAATAGTAATTTTATCTCATATCAGGAAAATATTGAATATATTGGATCCGACCACATTCCCCAGCGCAATGTCACTTTCACCTTTTTGAGCTGCCACAATGGAAGTCACAAGTTCCGGAAGTGAGGTTCCCAACGCAACAATCGTCAGACCAATCAATGCTTCACTGAGTCCGAATGCTCTTGCGATTTCTTTTGCTGCATTGACGGTCAGATCACCACCCAATACAATTCCGGCAAGACCTACAATGGATACAAAAATACTCATTCCCATCGTATATTTCACTTCAATCTCCTCACCGGCATCGAGACTTTCCTGTCTACCTTTCACTCCCTCCTGTATGGTAAGATACATGAAAAATGCTTATCATTTGTATTACCTTCCTATTTCAATTTCTACATACAGTGAATCTTTTCCTGCTGCCATTTTCGGCCTAATCAGATTTCCATTAATTGTCTTGCCGTCAATCTGCATACTCATCACTCCATGTTGGAGTTTATTTGGATTCTTCACATGAATCTGAATATTGCAGCCTCTATAAATTCTAGTATGATTTCATTTCCTTTGGAAAAATTTTACCATAAATAAAAGAGTACGTGGCAATCCAACTCACGATTACCACGTACTTACAAATGTTTTATTCATTTCTAATCGCCGCCAGCGGACTTAATTTCATCGCCCTAAGTGCCGGAAAATATCCCGCCACCATTCCTATCAACACCGCAAATGCCATGGAAGCAATAACCAGCCAGGGCGGTATATAGGAAATATTTCCATCTAATCCCATTGCACTTCCGTTTCCGGTAAGTATATTGATAATAAATGACATCAAAAAGCTCAACAGATTTCCTACCACGCCTCCGATAAAGCCAATAAATGCTGCCTCAAGTAAAAACATTTGCTTTATATTCTTCAAGCTGCATCCGAGTACTTTTATTACTCCGATTTCTTTTGTTCGCTCATAAATTGACATCATCATTGTATTCATAATTCCAATTGCTGCCACAAATAAAGATACCGCTCCGATGCCGCCCAGCACAGCCTGGATCATTGCAAACTGTTTTTGCATGCTTTTTACATATTCTGCGTTTGTTGTTACTTTATAGCCCAGATTCTGAATTTCAGATGCTACAGCATCTACATTATCAATGTCATCTACCTGTACCATTGCATTTGTGTACGCAAAGAATTTGTATGGTTTTCCGCTTTTTGTAGTAGGCTGTCCAGGTATTGCACGGCCTGCATATTCTTTTTTCAACATATTTTTTAAGGTTGTTATATCACAATATACATTGTAAGAATGTGCATTATATGTATTTTCATCGCCTGTGACACGACCGCTAGCGTGTACTACATATTTTTTAGGAGTCTTTGTAGGAGTTGTTCCTCCTGTACTTGCAGAAGAAGAATTCTCCGTTGATATTGCTGCGCCTCCTGTATTATTCAGTGAATTATAATACGCATCAGAATCTAATACAAGAAACATCTGCGCTTTCATGACATCGACATCAGGCCTCACTCCTGTTTCCCAATATCCTTTGTCAGTTCCCTTTTCCATAAGATTTTCTGTTGCAAGGTTTCCGAATACCAGCTCTAATTCCGAACCATCTGTTTTTGGTAATGTACCTCCTTCTACAAGACTTATATTTTGCTCTTTTAATGCTTCCGGAGTCATCCCTGTCAGCTGAATGTTACCATAATATTTGCCCGTCATTATAATTGAATTCATTAATAAAACCGGCGATGCACTCTTTACGTGCTCTAATTTTGACAGCTTTTCTATCGTTTCGTCTGTCACATATTTTGATGCTTCCTGATCTGATCCACTGTCAGAATAATAATACATCTGACTGCCAACATCTTTTCCTGTCACAGTCACTGCAGTCATACCGCCAGACTGCTCAATCTCACGATACAGGGATTGCTGCATCCCAAGACCAAGAGAAATCATAACAACAATTGAAGCGGTTCCGATCACTACACCAAGAATCGTAAGAATGCTTCGCAGTTTTCTTCGTCGGAGATTACTGCTACTCATCCTCAGTAAATCGATCCACCTCATCTGCTAAATCCTCCTCTTCCAAAGCCAATTGTTTTTTCTTCTTTTTGCGAACAACAATCACTGTTGCCACTACAGCAGCTATCACAATTATTACAACTACGATTGTGATGATCGGCGTGCTTTTTTCTTCTTCCTCTACCGCTCCTACCATCGCTGTATCATCGTCATCCATCATAGGAGTAACTTCCATTTCAAATTCTTTTTCTGCAGTAAATGATTTTCCTGATTCATCTTCATATGTCATTGTCATTTTACATTTGCTTCCCGCCGGCACTTCTGATTCTCCCATTAACATACCGTCGATTGTTCCTGTTGCACCAGAATCAACATTTCCTACAAAAACATCTTTTCCGCTGATTCCGTCTCCGGAAAATTTGATTTTAACATTATAAAGCTTAATTCGTCCTGTATTATAAATATTGCATGTTAAATTTGCTTCTTCTCCTACCTGAATACTGTCCGGTGACAATTCAATATCGCTGAATTCAAATCTTGCAGCCTGTTTGACCGGAATTGCAAGACTTGAAGAAGCTTCGTACTGTGCTGCATTGCCATCCTCGTATTTCATAGACATCTCAATACTGTATGGCTTTTGCACTAAATCTGCTCTTGCATTCAAATCAATTGAAATATCTCGTGTCTCTCCTGCCGGAATAGATTCCAGATAAATCGTGCTGGAACCAGATGACGGAAGAAATGCTGGTGCTTCTGCGGCTGCGTCTGTTCCGGCCGATGGAGCCTGCATATCAAACAATAAATTGGAAACTGCTGTTGTCTTTGATGTGTTCTTTACATGTACTGTCAATTTAAAATCACTTCCGGCATTCACATTTTCCGGATTCGTTGAAAATCCAGTCACAATCACACGTGGCACACTCTGGCTTTTATCTGAACCTCCTGTCGCAATCGGGTCACTGTTTGAAATTCCACCTGCATCATAAATTGCCTGACCTGCATCGCTGGATACATTCTGCGTTGTATCCGGAGTCGGTGTCGGATCAGCTTTTGGTGTATCAGCAGCTTTCTTCGCAGTTGTATTCACATAAATGTATTTATTTGTTTCGTAAATATTTGTCCCATCATCGTATGTAATCTGAAATGGTGTTTTATAAGATTTTGTCTCTACATCAGCTCTGACTGAAAAACTCCATGTTGCTTCCGCAGACTCTCCCGCCTTAATCTGTTCAATTGTCTTTTCCTCATTCATATTTTCAATTTTGAAAGGGAAATCAGATGCATTATCGATTACCGGAGAAATTTTCACATTATTTGCATCACTGCTTCCTTCATTTGCAATTTTTACTGTTAATTCTACCTTTTGCTCTGCATTATAATTTGGTGTAGACTGTCCTTTGCCTACTGACAGACGAATTTTGGGAATTGGTGTCTCACTTGAGCTTCTGGATATGGCTGACGGATTCTCATTTCCACTTTCTCCTGCCGCATTTACATTTGAAGCTGCTTTGTTATCCTGTGCGAAGCTTATCGGTGCCATTGCTGTCAGCATTGCCAGACTCAAGATCACCCCTGTTGCTTTTTTCCAATGTCTCATTACCTGTTATCCTCCCCTGATTGTTTTCCTGTTATCTCTGCTTTTATTTTTTCACTTTGTTTTTCATCCTGGCTTAAGTTATTCACATTTTTGTTTCGATTATCTTCTATTTTCACAATTTTACCATCTATAATATGAAATACACGGTCAGCATATGTCGCAAGATGATTGTCATGCGTTACCATAACCAGTGTTTTCTTTTGTTTACGGACTACATTCTGCATCAATGTCATAACTTCTTCTGAAGTATGTGAATCCAGGTTTCCTGTCGGCTCATCTGCAAAAATAATTTCCGGGTCTACGACCAATGCTCTTGCGACACCAACTCTCTGCTGCTGCCCTCCGGACATCTGATTCGGCATATGTTTCTTTTGTTTTTTCAAATTAACCAAATCCAACATCTTATCCGCCTTTTTTAATCTTTCTTTTTTAGGAACGCCCCGGAAACTGAGTGGCAAAGCTACATTTTCCACTGCATTCATTGTACTGATAAGATGAAAGGACTGAAAAATAAATCCGACATGATCACGTCTAAAACTGACCAGACCATCTTCGTTTAATTTTTCCATATGCTGTCCGGCAATGATCACTTCACCTTTTGTCGGCTTTTCTAATCCAGCCAGCATATTTAATAATGTTGATTTACCTGAACCGGATGTTCCGACGATTGCACAAAATTCACCTTCGTAAATCTCAAAGTCCACACCATTTAATGCTCGGACAATCGAATCCCCGACCCGGTACAATTTATATAAATTTTTTACTTCTATAACCTTTTTCACCAAATGCCCTCCCTTCTGCATACATATTATTATACTCTATCTGTTCTCCTTTTTTGTTTATTTTTTCTTTAATTTTTTCTTAAAAAAAGAGACTATACCAACTCTCAGTATAGTCTCTTTCTTCTTATTGTATTTTCTAATCAATCTGCCAGTCAATCGGTTCAATCCCATGTGCTTTCAAAAATTCATTTGTCTGACTAAATGGTCTGCTTCCGAAAAATCCTCTATATGCAGCTAATGGGCTTGGATGTGGTGCTTTCAGAATCAAATGCTGCGGATTTGTCAACATCTTCTCCTTTCTCTGTGCCGGCGCACCCCAAAGAATAAACACAATTGGTCTGTCCTGGTTATTTAATGCCATAATTGCCGCATCCGTAAATTCCTCCCAGCCAATTCCACGATGTGAATTAGCCTGATGTGCACGAACCGTCAACACTGTATTCAGCATCAATACACCTTGTTTTGCCCATTTTTCCAGACAACCATGATTTGGAATCGTGCATCCCAGATCGTCATGCAATTCTTTATAAATATTTACCAGTGAAGGTGGAATATCTACCCCCTTCTGTACGGAAAAACTAAGCCCATGTGCCTGTCCATCATTATGATATGGATCTTGTCCTAAAATTACCACCTTTACATCTTTTAATGGTGTCAGGTGAAATGCATTGAAAATATCCTGCGCAGGTGGAAATATTTTTCTTGTGTGATATTCTGCATTTACTGTATCAAATAATTTTTTGTAATAAGGTTTTTTGAACTCTTCTTTAAGAGCCTCATACCAGTCTCCATTAATTCCCGACATGTATCTTCCTCTTTCCTATAATCGAACTGATACACCTTCATGCTGTAAATAGTTCTTTACTTCTTTTATTTCTAATTCTTTATAATGGAACAATGATGCTGCCAATGCTGCATCAGCCCCGCCTTCTGTCAAGGCTTCTTTAAAATGTTCCAGAGTTCCTGCACCTCCTGATGCAATGACCGGAATGGAAACACTGTCTGCAATTGCTCTCGTCAGTTCCAGATCGTATCCGGCTTTTGTTCCGTCACAATCCATACTGGTCAAAAGAATTTCTCCTGCTCCAAGTTCTTCCACTTTCTTTGCCCACTCTATAGCATCGATTCCAACATCGACTCTTCCGCCATTCTTATAAATATTCCATCCACTTCCGTCTGCTCTTTTTTTTGCATCGATAGCCACAACAACACACTGACTTCCAAACTTCTCTGCTGCATCTGCGATCAGCTGTGGATTGTTGATTGCAGAAGAATTGATAGAAATCTTATCTGCACCTTCGCGAAGCAATACTTTAAAATCCTCTACTGTGCGGATTCCTCCGCCAACTGTAAATGGAATAAATACACACTCTGCAACTTTACGCACCATATCGACAACCGTATTCCTTCCATCGGAAGATGCCGTAATATCCAAAAATACAAGTTCATCTGCACCTGCCTGATCGTAGGCTTTTGCAATTTCCACCGGGTCTCCGGCATCTTTTAAATCTACAAAATTAACACCTTTTACAACTCGGCCTGCATGTACATCCAAACATGGAATAATTCTTTTTGTAAACATCTATCTTTCCTCCAATTCCACGAAATTCTTCAGTATCTGTAATCCAACCTCACTGCTCTTCTCCGGATGGAACTGGCATGCAAATATATTTCCTTTTTCTACAGAAGCATGAATGTGTACACCATATTCTGTTGATGCCTTAACAATATTCTCATCTTTCGCTTTCAGATAGTAAGAATGAACGAAATAAACATAGGCCTGTTCATCAACATTTTTAAATAATCTGCCATTATGTTCAAGATGTAGAGAATTCCATCCCATATGTGGAATCTTTAAGCCTTCACAAGCCGGGATTCTACAAATCTCTCCTTCTAGAATTCCAAGTCCTTCCACACCCTTGGCTTCATCGCTTCGTTCAAACAAAAGCTGGAGTCCAAGACAAATGCCTAAAAACGGAGTCCCTTTTTCTGTGACTTTACGAATTACATCATCCAAATGTCGTTCTTTCAACTTCTCCATTGCATCTCCAAATGCACCGACTCCCGGAAGTATCACTTTATCTGCGCTTAAAATTTCAGATGGATCACTTGTGATCTTCACTTCCTGTCCCAGATACAATAATGCCTTCTCTACGCTTTTGATATTACCTGCATCATAATCAATAATCGCTATCATGTCTCTTCTCCTTGTACCTTACTATCACATTTTGATGTTTTCGAATCAAGCTCAAACCAGAATTCAACTCCGTTATCATAGTTCTTCACGCCATATTGCTGATGGAATGACTCCATAATTGCTTTCACGATCGACAAGCCGATTCCATTTCCACCATATTCTCTTGTATGTGCCTTATCTACTTTATAGAATTTATCCCATAATTTTGCAATATCTTCCTCCGGTATCGGCTTTCCACTATTAAATACGGTAACTCTTACTGTATCTCCCTGCGGTATGATACGAATCTCGATTCTCTTCTCATTGTCTACGTGATGAATAGCATTTGTCAAGTAATTTCTAAATACCTGCTCTGTTTTGAACTCGTCTGCCCAAACGTAAACTTCCTCTTCTGTCACACAGTCGACTTCTGCTTCTGCCTGTTGAAGCAAAATCTCACAGCTTGCCAGAACACCGCGAATCAACCCCACAAGATTAAATCGTGTGATTTCCAAATCTTCATCACCAAATTCCAATTGATTTAAAGTCAACAGATTTTTTACCATCTGATTCATCTTATTCGCCTCGTCTATAATGACATCGCAATAGAATTCCATGCTCTCCGGATCTTCTGTGATTCCATCCCTCAATCCTTCCGCATAACCTTGGATCAATGCAATCGGAGTTTTTAATTCATGAGAAACATTTCCAAGAAATTCATTTCTCATATCTTCAATCTTTTCTTTTTGTTCAATGTCTTTTTGCAACTGATTATTTGCCCGCTTCAATTCTGTGATCGTTTCTTCCAGACGTTTCGACATCAGGTTAAAGTTTCCGCCTAATATCCCGATTTCATTTTCACCACCACTTGTATACTTTGCATTAAAATCCAAATTTGCCATGCGCTGTGACAGTTCTGCAAGCTCCATGATTGGCTTTGTAATCTTTTGTGAAAAGAACCATACAAAGAGCAGCCCACACAATACTGTAACACCACCACCACAGATCAAAAATTTATTTGTCGAGTTTACAGTATCGTAAATACTTCCATAAGGACTTCGGATAATAAAAATAGATTCGTCAGCCAGCTGTCCGACCATATCCATATATTCTTCTCCTCGTCCCTGGTCTTTGACCTTGTATATTTTGTAAGAATCCCTTTCTTCTAATATCTGTCCGGTATCCTTTCCAACAATATATCCGATCAAACGCGTAAACAGACGCCCCTTCCTTTCCTGCTCGGTATTAAATGTAATATCTGAGCCAGAATTAATCACAAGTACTGCACAGTTTTTTCTTTCACACTGCCACTGTAGCTCTTCCTGTATCTCAGCCGAATCGATGTCCCCCTTTTTTGCTGTTTTATCTAAGGTTTCATAAAGCTCGACCATCTCGATTTTTTTATTTTGTATAAAAAACCTCTCCATGAAACTGGAATTGATGATAAACATCATCACAATAACAAGTGCTACTGCCCCTGTGAACAATGCTAACATCTGACGTTTAATTGAGTATTTCATTCTTCTACCTCGAATTTATATCCCATCCCCCAGATGGTCTTAATATACTCTCCCTTATCACCAAGCTTACTTCTCAGCTTCTTAACATGTGTATCAATCGTACGTGCATCCCCAAAATAATCATAATTCCAAACATTATTTAATATTTTTTCTCTCGAAAGTGCGATTCCTTGATTTTCCACAAAATAAGTTAGAAGCTCAAATTCCTTATAACTTAAATCTATCGGTTTATCATCGATCATAACACTGTGCGCCGCTTTGTCGATCTTGATTCCGCCTGCATTAAGAGTATCTGACATGTCTGTACCATTTGTTCTTCTTAAGATTGCTCCGACTCTCGCTACCAGGATTTTCGGACTAAATGGCTTTGAAATATATTCGTCTACTCCCAGTTCAAATCCTTGAAGCTCATCTCTCTCTTCCGACCGGGCTGTCAACATAATGATCGGTACTTTTGAATGCTCGCGGACTTCTCTGCATACCTGCCATCCGTCCATCTTTGGCATCATAACATCCAGAATAATCAGTGCAATATCTTTATCCTCGTAAAATAAATCCATTGCTTCCATACCATCACCGGCTTCTAACACTTGATAACCTGCTCTTGTCAGGAAATCTTTTACCAGTTTTCTCATCCTGCTTTCATCATCTACTACAAGAATCTTCATTTTTTCCATTATTGCTATCTCCTTTGAACTTACTCAACACTCTTGAGTGATTCTACCATATCTATCTTTTTCAACTTAAAATACATTACACCATTTACAAACATTGAAAAACCAATTGTGATCAAAAATCCGAATATATAACTGCTCAGATCAATATTTCTTCCAAACATTGCTGAATCCACCTCAACTGTTTCGATGATAAAACGATGCAGTATTTTTCCAAGTCCACACCCGACAACAGAACCCAGCACTGTCAACAGAATGTTCTCACGATAAACGTATTCTGCAACTTCTTTTGGATAAAATCCCAGCACCTTCAAAGTTGCAAGTTCTCGCTTACGTTCTGTAATGTTGATATTATTCAGGTTATACAGTACAACAAATGCCAACAATCCCGCTGAAATCACAAGAACCACAATAACCATATTCAGACTTCCCAGCATATCCTCTATCTGCGATTCATAATCCTTGGTATAGCTGACACTTAATGCACCATCTTTTTTCAGTGCTTCCTCACCGATTTCTTCTGCTGCTTCCATCTGCCCGTCATTGACTGTATAGAAAATGGAATTATAGCTTACAGCTTTACCATACAGCTGTTCATAAAGCCCTGACGTCATATACATATAATGCCGCATATAATTCTCACATATTGCTGATACCGTCACTGTCACATCTTCTTCGCCTGACTTTTCAATTGTAAATGAATCACCTGGTTTTACTCCCAGCTTATCTGCGATTTTTTCTGTCAGTATCACACCGTCATCTGTCAATTTATATTGCTCTTTTGTCACACGATTCTGATAGACAAACAGCGAATCATTCTCTTCTCCCGGCTCAAACACTGTAAGATATACTTCCTTTTCTGTATCATCCTTCTTAATTGTTACTTGTTGCTGCAAAGCCTGTGTAATATGTTTGATCCGGCCATCACTTTTCAGACTGTCTGTAATCTCTTGCTTTGCGGTATCTGTCGCTTCTTCATTCAAAATTAGATCGGCATCAAACAGTTGCAGATCCTCGTACTGCAATATTCCGATATTTACAATCGAATCATGCAGACCAAATCCAAACAATAGAAGCGCCATGCAGCCTCCGATTCCAAACAATGTCATAAAGAATCTCTTCTTATAACGAACCAGATTCCGGACCGTTGATTTCCAAGTAAAACTTAAACGCTTCCATATAAATGGGATTCTTTCTAACAGAACCCTCTTTCCCTGTTTTGGAGCCGGCGGACGCATCAATTGTGCTGCCTGTTCTCGCAGCTCTTTATAACAGGATGTAACTGTTGCAAAAAGTACACAAAACACGGCTGCAGCTGATGCAACTCCTGCATAATACAAATTGTACGGAACTTCAATATTCGGAACATGCGTATATATAATTCCATACGCTTTGATAATAATATACGGAAATACTTTTTCTCCAAACAATGCCCCAAAAACACATCCAAGGATTGTTGCAAGCGATGCATATCCAATATATTTTCCCGCTATGGAAGCTTTCGAATAGCCCAGTGCTTTCATCGTTCCGATTAACGTCCGCTGTTCTTCTACCATACGTGTCATCGTTGTCAGACTGATAAGTGCTGCCATCAAAAAGAACAGTACCGGAAATACCTTTCCGATAGCCCGCATACGGTCTGCATTTTCTCCATAACCGCTGTATTCTACCAGATGCTCTCTGTCATAAATATACCATTTAGCCTTCGGAATCTGACTCATCTCATCGTCCAGACTTTTCAATCCATCCTGACCATTCATAAATACTTGATACGTCTGTGCCATCATCAGCTGCATTCTTGTTTCTGCCTCATCTAACACTTCTTCATATCTTGCATCTTCTCTTTCTGTCTTAATCTTCTCAATTCGCTTCTCAACTTCATCTACACGATTATCATATTCTTTTGTAAATGCTGTTAACTTCTTAGCTCCCTCCACAGTTGCATAAATTTCTGAATATGCATCCATATTAAAGCTCTCTTCCAATACACAGGCAAATCCATTGATTGTTCCTGTTCCAATTGTCGTATTTCCACGACCAAAAGACACATATGTCGGACTGCTTACTGTTCCAACAATTTTATATGTGTCATATTTTAATGAATCGGTGATCGCATCTTTTGTTCCTGAAGAAAATGTAATCTCATCCCCGATTTTGTATCCATTTGCTTCATAATAATCAATATCCAGAACACATTCGTTTGTATCCTTTGGCAATCTGCCTTCCTCAACAGTAACCTGATTCATTGTTGGAAGCAGTGACATGATATGCACAACCTTCTGGCTGTCTCCTGACTTGCAAAGTGCGTCCACTGAATATCCGGCTTCCACATCTTTTATCCCCTTCACCTGGCGGATGGCATCCACATCATCCTGGGTAAGTCCCAGTGTACTGATTATTTGCAGATCCATAAGATTTTTCTCATCAAAATATGCATCCCCTGACAATCTCATATCCGGCTCCGAAGATCGAATTCCTGAAAAAAATGCAACTCCGATTGCGACGATAAAGAAAATAGACAGAAATCGTCCCATACTTTTTCGGATTTCCATATAAAAATCTTTTCTAAGTGCTTTTTTACTCATTCTTGTTCTCCATCTTCTATTGTTTTACCATTCGATCTCATCAATTGAAACTGGATTCTCATTCGTTATCATGGAAGAGACTTTTCCATTTTTAATTTTGATCAGACGATCTGCCATCGGCGCCAGTGCAGAATTATGTGTAATAACGATCACTGTCATTCCTTTCTCTCTGCACATATCCTGCAGTAATTTTAAAATTGCCTTACCCGTATTATAATCCAGAGCTCCCGTCGGCTCATCGCATAATAATAATTTCGGATTCTTCGCCAGTGCTCTTGCAATTGATACTCTCTGCTGTTCCCCGCCTGAAAGCTGAGCCGGGAAATTATCCAGTCTGTCTCCCAGACCAACTTCGCATAATACCTGCTTTGCATCCAAAGGATCCTTACAAATCTGAAGTGCAAGCTCTACATTCTCCTTTGCAGTCAGATTCGGAACCAGATTATAAAACTGAAATACAAATCCAATATCATCTCTTCGATATGAAGTGAGCTGACGCTCATTATACCCTGTAATATTCGCTCCATCTACAAAAATCCGTCCACCAGATGCTGTATCCATTCCCCCAAGAATATTCAATACGGTTGTCTTACCGGCTCCACTTGGTCCCACGATTACTACAAATTCTCCCTTTTCAATTTCAAACGAGATACCATCCACTGCACGTATCTCCACTTCGCCCATCTTATATACTTTTGTAATGTCTTTTAACTGCACAAAACCTGCCATGCGATTATTTCCTTTCTGTGTATTATCGTTTAAAAATATTACAATACGAACATATTTATATATTGCTATTGTATCATATTTTTGTTGAGCAAAGCATATGTTCACAATTTTTTTATACTTCCGATACGTTTTTTATATATTAGAAAAGCACTTTCTTATTTCAAGTCGAGCAGTTGTTACTCACCACCTGAAAGAGGTTGGAGTCTTCTCGACTGAGATAAAAAAATAGATAATCGAACTTCTTAATCATATAAGTTAAATTAAGAAGTCAATTATCTATTCCTCTAGAATAATTCTATAAATTGCTATTTTATTTTTTTTGCATTTTTATTCCAAAATTATTTCTCTGTCAGTTTCTTAATACCCTGGATTGCTACAATCACACCAAGTAACAAAAGCAATACTGCGAAGATTAACTGCAATGTGTTTCCAAGACTGAGTCCTGTTGCAACAAACTGTCCGCTTAATTTGTAGATTGTCATTCCAAGTGCTGTAAATGTTACTGCCATCATGAATACCATTGGAATCCAAAGCATAGCGCCCTGACGTTTTGTCTTTTTCAAAAATACTGCACAAGCTATCAATGCAAGTACTGATAACAACTGGTTTGCAGAACCAAACAATGGCCAAATCTCTGCATACCCAACTTTTGCAAGCAGATATGCAAGTACCAGTGTAATAATTGTTGAGAAGTATTTGTTTGTTACCACTTTCATAAATGGTGAAAGATTCTTCATATCTGTATCGTCATCGATGAAGAATTCCTGGAATGAAAGTCTTCCGATACGTGCAACTGAATCAAGAGATGTCAGTGCAAAAGCTGATACAGAAAGGTTGATCAATGTAAATACCAGACTATGTGGTAATCCGATCGCATCAAGGAAGTTTGCAATCGCACCTGCAAAAATCTGTGGCTGTGTTGTAAGTCCCTGTGCTGCTGCCTCTCCATCTGCGAAAGATGCAACTGCGATCAATGCGATTACAGCCAGCATACTTTCCATCAGCATAGCACCATAAGATACAGGAAGCATATTTCTTTCATTCTTAATCTGTTTTGAAGCAGTTCCTGAAGATACCAGTGAATGGAATCCAGATACAGCTCCACATGCAATTGTTACAAATAAAATTGGGAACATATAGCTTCCATCTACATTGAAGCTTGTGAAAGCTTTCAGGTTACATGATGGATTTGCTACAAATACACCTACAATTGCTGCCAGAATCATAAAGATCAACAAATAACTGTTCAAGTAATCACGTGGCTGAAGTAACATTGTTACAGGGGCAACGCTGGCAATCAAAATATAAATAAAAATCAAAATATGCCAAGTCTCTCTTGTCAGGTACATTGGGAAATTCAGTCCAAGAGCAACTGCTGCAACAAGCATAATAATTGCGATTGCTGTATTAACCCATTTATTCAATTTACCATATTTCAAAATTAATCCAAGAGCAACTGCTTCTAAAATAAAGATCATTGATGTTGTTGCTACTGCACCATTTGCTGCAACTTTAGTTATAGTGCCTGCTTCGTCTGCTACAAATCCGTTAAATGTTCCTGCAACTACATCTGCAAAAGCTGCAACTACAAGGATACAGAATAACCAGCAGAATAATAAGAACAGTTTCTTTCCTGTTTTACCAATATACTCTTCAATAATAAAACCAATTGTACGTCCTTTATTCTTTACAGATGCATACATTGCTGCAAAATCCTGTACTGCGCCAAAAAATACACCACCGATCAGTACCCATAAAAGTACTGGAAGCCATCCAAACATTGCTGCCTGAATTGGTCCGTTAATTGGACCTGCACCTGCGATTGAAGCGAACTGATGACCAAATACAATATTTGTATCTGCCGGTACATAATCTACTCCATCTTCCATCTCATAAGCAGGAGTTTTCGCATTCGGGTCAATTCCCCATTTTCTCTCGAGGTACTTTCCATAGAAAAGATATCCTCCTCCTAATACAACAATGGCGATAACCATCATTATAATTCCATTCATAATCTCTCCTTCTTCCTATTTAAATTCTATTTTTAATAGTGTTTATTTTACTGATTTACCTCGGTAAAGTCAAGAAGCGTTTTATATAAAATTTATAAAGTTTATACTTTTGAAATAATCATATTGCACAATTGCCAGTTTTGTTCAAGACAATCCAAAGCAAGAAAAAGACTATGCACTCCTGCTCAGCTTCGTCGGGCAAGCCCGACTCCAATTCGCTGGATTGCATAGTCTTTTTCTTGCTTTTTGGCGTATCGTGGTTGAAAGATGTGGAACGATGAGAAGATTTACTTTTTTCTGATGTATCTATATCCTGGGTTTATTTACTGTCGCAGATGCCTTCCCCACAAAAATTATATCCACAACACTTTCCCAGCAAAGTTCTGCTCTTTTATTCATCAAGCATGCGATAACGTACTGAGAAAAAATATTGGATATGAATTTCTGCGAATACAAAGGAAGCGATTGGAAATACTAAAAGGCCAGAATTTTACGTTAGAGCTTAGAAACTTGCTGTTTGAGGGCACAGCCCGAGTTGCTGGTTTCTAAGCTCTGTTTTTAGTAATAATTCTGACCTTTATGTATTTCCTGCTGACGGAGTCTGAGCAGAAATTCATATCCAATATTTTCTCTCAGGGACGCTTATCGCTACTTAATGAATTAAATCGCAATCACGCCTCATCAATCGCCTTTCCAATATCATGCCGCATATACTTATTCTTAAACTGCACCCACTCTGTTGCAGCATAAGCATTTGCTCTTGCCTCCTTGAGATCTTTTCCTTTCGCTGTCACACCAAGGACACGTCCTCCGTTTGTGACAATATGATCCCCATCAAATTTTGTTCCGGCATGGAAGCAATAATATCCTTCATGTTTGTTAAATTCATCCAAACCACTGATTGGGAATCCTTTTTCATATGAAACAGGGTAGCCTTCTGATGCAAGCACTACACAGACAGCAGCATTATCTTCAAACTGCAGATCTACCTGATCTAAAGTTCCATCAATACAAGCTTCTGCCACTTCAATCAGATCATTTTTCATTCTTGGCAGTACAACCTGTGCTTCCGGGTCTCCAAAACGTGCATTGTATTCCAGCACCTTTGGACCGTCCTCTGTCAGCATCAATCCAAAGAAAATAATCCCTTTAAATTCTCTTCCTTCTGCTGCCATCGCATCTACTGTCTTCTGATAAATATATTTATTACAGAATTCTTCTACCTCTTTTGTATAGAACGGACTTGGTGAAAATGTTCCCATTCCACCTGTATTTAATCCTGTATCTCCGTCTCCGGCACGTTTGTGGTCCTGTGCAGAAGTCATTGTCTTAATTGTTTTACCATCGACAAATGAAAGTACAGATACTTCACGACCTGTCATAAATTCCTCGATAACCATCTCATTTCCTGCTGTACCAAATTTTTTGTCCAGCATAATGGTCTTCACGCCTTCTTTTGCCTCTTCAAGATTCTGGCAGATCAAAACACCCTTACCAAGTGCAAGCCCGTCTGCTTTCAATACGATTGGAAATTTTGCTGTTTCCAGATAAGCAATTGCAGCTTCTGGATCTGTAAAATTTTCGTATCCTGCTGTAGGGATATCATATTTCTTCATAAGGTCTTTTGAAAATGCTTTTGATCCTTCCAAAATTGCTGCATTCTTACGAGGTCCGAATGTACGAATTCCAGCTGCTTCCAACTCGTCTACAAGACCTCCAACCAATGGATCATCCATTCCGACGATTACCAGATCGATTTCTTTTTCTTTTGCAAATGCAACTAATTTATCAAATTCCATCGCACCGATTGCAACGCACTCTGCATATTCTGCAATACCTGCATTTCCCGGTGCACAATACATTTTATCTACTTTTGAGCTCTTTGCAGCACTCATAGCAATTGCATGTTCTCTTCCGCCGCTTCCTACTATTAATACTTTCATTATAACCTCCTAATCACAAATCACAGTTCTTCCATCTTCTACTGTGACTTTTCCATTTGCAATAAGGTCAATTGCCTCTGGCATAATCTTCCATTCCGCCTGTTCCATCACACGTTTCTGCAATATCTCCGGAGTATCGCCATTTTGTACTTCAACCGCTTTCTGTAAAATGATCGGACCTGTATCTGTTCCCTCATCTACAAAATGAACTGTCGCACCAACTACCTTCACTCCTCGTTTCAATGCAGCCTCATGTACCTTCAATCCATAATATCCTGTTCCGCAAAATGCCGGGATCAATGATGGATGAATATTGATCATACGATTGCGGTATTCTGCGATCATCTCTGGTGGGATTACCACAAGAAAACCTGCAAGCACGATCAAATCTGGTTTATATGCATTTACACGCTCTAAAAATTGTTTATTAAATATATCTCTGCTTTCGTAATCTTTCGGAGAAATGCATTCTGCCAAAATTCCATGCTTCTTAGCACGTTCAAGTGCAAATGCATTTTTATTATTGCTGATCACACCTACAATTTCTGTATTTGTAATTGTTCCAGCTTCCACTCCGTCTATAATTGCCTGCAGATTTGTGCCGCCACCGGAAACACATACTAATACTCTTAGCATAATGTTACTCCTTTTTCGCCTGCTTCAATATGACCAACTACATATGGCTGATCTCCTGCTGCTTTGATTGCTTCCATTGTCTTATCCACATCAGCCGGGTCTACAGCTACGATCATTCCAAGTCCCATATTAAATGTGTTATACATCATCTGCTCGTCGATGTCTCCCTCTTTTGCCATCAAACCGAAGATTGGAGGTACTGGATAACTGTTTTTCTCAACTACTGCATGAACTCCATCGATCAGCATACGAGGAATATTTTCATAGAAACCGCCTCCTGTGATGTGGCTGCATGCTTTTACTGTTACACCGGCTTTTTTAATGCTCTTTAATGCCTGTACATAAATTCTTGTTGGAGCAAGAAGTGCCTCTCCAAGAGTTTTTCCAAGTTCATCATAATATGTATCAAGTGATTCCTTTGTCATATCAAATACTTTACGAACAAGTGAGAATCCGTTGCTGTGTACACCAGATGAAGCCATACCGATCAGGACATCTCCGTCTTTCAGATTTTCTCCTGTGATCATATCCTTACGGTCACAGACACCTACAGAAAATCCTGCAAGGTCATACTCATCTTCCGGCATAAGTCCTGGGTGCTCTGCTGTCTCTCCACCGATTAATGCTGCGTCTGACTGTACACATCCTTCTGCAACACCGCTTACGATTGCTGCAATCTTTTCCGGATAGTTTTTTCCACATGCAATGTAATCCAGGAAGAATAATGGTTCTCCTCCTGCACACGCAATATCATTGACACACATAGCAACTGCATCAATTCCGATTGTGTCATGCTTATCCATGATCATGGCAAGTTTTACTTTTGTTCCACATCCGTCAGTTCCTGACAATAAAACAGGATCTTCCATTTCTTTAATCTTTTTCAATGAAAATGCTCCTGAAAAGCCGCCGAGTCCACCGAGAACTTCTTCTCTCATTGTTCTCTTTACATGCTCTTTCATCAACTCTACTGATTTATAACCTGCTTCGATATCTACGCCTGCCTTCTTGTAATCCATAACCATTCTCCTTTTTAATATGCTTCGTATCCAACTTCATCCAGTCTTGCTGCTTTTGCCTGTACTGCTTCTTTCATCTCAACTGTATATGCTTTTAATTTTTCAAGTAATTCTGCATCTGAAACTGCCAGAATCTTTGCTGCCATGATCGCAGCATTCATTCCACCATCAATTGCAACTGTCGCAACCGGTACTCCCGGTGGCATCTGCATAATAGAAAACACAGCATCCATTCCGTCAAGCTTGCTGCCTGAGAGAGGTACTCCGACAACCGGCATTGGGAATAATGCTGCGCACATTCCTGGTAGATGTGCTGCCATGCCTGCTCCTGCAATGATTACTTTCACACCCCTGTCTTCTGCGCCTTTTGCCCACTCAAAAAATACATCTGGCTCTCTGTGTGCAGAGATGATCGTCATCTCATAATCAATTCCAAATTTCTCTAATGTTTTTGCAGCTTTGCTCATCACTTTAAGATCTGAGTCACTGCCCATTACGATTCCTACTTTTGGCATGTTACATCCACCTTCCTTATTTAAAGTATTGTATCCATTTTGTACAATTTTTTTGGTTTCCTTGGACAACTTTACTTATTTTTATTGTCCATCATACTCGTCCAAAGGCTTATTAAGTACTTCCGTACCCGGTAATACAAACCTTCCGTCCTTCAATAGTATAATATTTTTCCCATCTTTTGTTAATACACTAATTTCTTCTAACTCTTCATAAGGTATGGTTATATCTGTATGACATTGATAATATGCTTTCTCTATATCTTCCTTTCTTAATATGGATACGGAATTGTCTCTTGCAACAATTTCTTTTCCATTTGGATTATATACTTTAATATCTTCACTCCAACTGTAGCAGGTATCTCCCACTGCGAAATGAGGACCTGTTTTCTCTGCGATCAAAATCGGCATCTTGTCCTCGATGTTATATTTTTTACCGGCTACATACGCTGTCGTATTCGTTCCGATTGCAAATTCACCGATTGGCAGTGTTGGATGATTGTGTAAAATATTATCGTAAATATATTTTTTATTCTCTTCTTCCTCTTCAAAATTACTGCACGTATAAGATTCAATCATTCCATCTTTAAACTGTATCTCCAGATTACAGTACTGAAGCCCTTCTAAAAATACTCTGCTTACATGCAAAGTTCCGTTTGTTCCTTCCAAAACCGGTGAAGTAAATACTTCTCCTACCGGAATGTTGACATCTGCAACACAATTTTCAAAAATAGTTTCTTTCTCAGGATCGTTTAATTTATACAATTGTACTGTCAGGTCTGTCTTGTTCTCACCTTTTCCAAGAATACGCACAGCTTCTCCCTGATCCAGTGCATCGATCATTGTCTGCTGTACTTTCTCGTATAAGTTTGCATCCAATGTATTGATCTTAATCACTTCATCAAAGATTTCTTTGTACTGTTCTCCAATCTCCGGAATTGGATATGCAACAATTGTAAAGCTTCTTTCTTCGCCCTTAATATACTGATTTGTCAACTGGCCTGATTTACTTGTATATAATAATGTAAGTTCTCTTTGTGCCTCATCATATGTCAGGTTTTCTTGTTTACTATCCGGTGAAAATGGTTTTTCTCCAAATATTTCCATCACAGCCGGACCACCCATTAAAGCTGCCTGCTCTTTGTTTTTCTCATAAGTATTTTTTAAAATATCAAGTTTTCTTTCAACATAACGCTTATCCATAAACAAAGCCTGATCTGAACGATGGTCATAATCATACTGTGGATTTGCGATTGCACCATAATAGCCAATCTTAAATTGCTCTTTTCTCGTGATAACACTTGAAGCTGCACGATATATTGTCGGCTCTAATCCCATTTTTCTAAAATTCTCTATTGCAATTTTAACTACACGTTCAAAACCAAGACAATAACGAAGATCTACCACTGCCTTCTTAGATAAATCTTTTCCTGTATTTATAAAACCGATGCGATATCCTTCTGTGTAAACATCTGCCATCTTTTGAAGGACTTCATCTGAAAGACTCGCCAGATGTCTTGCTGTTCCAATCTCATTTTCCGTAATATATTCTCCAAAACGATAGAGATATCTCTCGTCATCAAGATCTGCTTCCATGATCCATTCTGTTGCAATAGAAAGTTCCGGAATAAGCTGTTCCTCTATACGGTCAGCAAGAAATACATCACAATAATCACTTGCATACCAGTATATTATTTCTTTTACTGTTTTAAACTCCGGCACTTCCTCTTCAAAGCAAGTATATACTTCTATCAGAAGCTCATTGAGTATTGTAAGATAATCTTTTCTGTTTTCAAATGCATATGCAATTCCACTTCTAAGCTCTGCATATAACATACTAAGCAGCTGTCCGAATGTCTCTCCTAACTCCTGTACTGCAAAGGCAGGATTTGCATAACTTTTTTCATATTTGGCCGGCACTATATCAGAATACAAAAGTGTGTTTAATTCCTTCATCTCCTGTAATTCCAGCTTATCCCATGAGCCATCCGAAACCTTTATCCTCACTGCCTCTAATTCCAGAAGAAATGCTGCCATCTCCTGAAAATATGCCACATACGGCTCTGCAATGCCTTCTTCTATCATTATCTGATTTAAACGTTCTACAGAAAGTTCATGGCGTTCTGCACACATCTCATTCCTTTCTGTCTGCCACATCATCTCTGCCATCTATCGTATTCCTCCTACAAATATCACAATTAAAAAAATTAAGATTAAAATATTACATGCAATTCCAACTCTGCAAGTAATATACTTACGCTCTCTTTCCTTAAGACCTTTCGAACCTGCCTGTATTCCAAAAATAGATAATCCGACTGCCAGAATCCCTATTCCTCCAACATAGCCTGCTGACTCTCCATGCTTTAAATAAGCAAGCAGGATTGCTATGAAAATTACAATTGCCGACCCAATTGCGTATGCACAGGACCAAATTCCCATATGAGAATGTTTGATCTGCATCTGTCCATATTTTCCATAATTCTTCAATTCTTTTTCCATCTTGCGTTTTTGTTGTTTTTTATTACTGCCCATCGTGCTTTCTCCTAATTCCATTACATATCACAAACAAAATATATCCCACCGCACATCCTACAGTATTCAAAAACAGATCATCCACATCGAAGCTGCCGACTTTTGTAAAAAGCTGGAATACTTCCACGCCCAGACTCAGCAGAAATCCTGAACAAACTGTCTTAAAAAAGCCTCGAAATCTGCTTGCCACTGCAATAAAAAAACCATATGGAACAAATATCAACACATTTCCACATAAGTTTGTAAATACTGCAAAAAATCCTAATTCCTCTCGATACTCCCAAAATCGTTTTATCTCTTTAAATAATTGAAAATTATACTGGTATTCCTCTGCGATGCCAGTCCTTCCATACCAATCTGAGAAAAGCAAAAAATATATCAGAAATAAAACATACAATATAAATAAAACTTTTCCTAAAGCACGGATTCTTGTTGCCTTTCTTTTTTTCAAAATACTGCACCCTTACTTTATTATTTTTCGGAAAAAAGCGGATTATACAATCCGCTTCTCTCCACTCACCCATATAAAATCTTGCTTAGAATATAATCCGTTTTCTGTCTTTAAGCAATCTTGCTCCATTCACGATTGCCACAACTCCTGTTGCAATCCCTGTTACTAATACAACAATACCAAGAGCAACACTTCCTGCTCCTGTTGTTGTCATAGTCTTATATATTCTCTCCATGAAAATCCTCCAAAACAGTTATCCACATATATCCATAAATATCTGAAACATATCAATAAAGCATTGATTATTTTACACCATACTGTTCATAATATGCGTCGATTGCTGCTTTTATTGTATCATCGATCACAACTTTTCCGTTTACTTCTTTATTATATAAACACTCAACAACTTCAGCCATATCTACAATTGCAGCTGTCTCAAATCCATATAAGTCTTTAATTTCATCTAACGCACATTTTTCTCCGCCTTTTCCAACTTCCATACGGTTCAAAGACACGATCAGCCCAACGATTGTAACATCAGCTGCACCTTTTACCTTTGGTACAGTCTCTTCCATAGACTTACCAGATGTTGTAACATCTTCGATCATAATGACACGGTCTCCGTCTTTCAGTTTGCTTCCCAGAAAGCTTCCCTTATCTGCGCCATGATCCTTTTCCTCTTTACGGTCAGAACAATAACGAACTTCTTTTCCGTATAATTCACTGTAAGCGATTGCTGTTACTACTCCAAGCGGAATTCCTTTATAAGCAGGTCCGAATAATACATCAAAATCATCTCCATATTTGTCATGGATTGCTTTTGCATAATACTCTCCAAGTCTCTTTAACTGTGAACCTGTCACATATGCTCCTGCATTCATGAAAAATGGTGATTTTCTTCCGCTTTTTAATGTGAACTCACCAAATTTTAATACATCACTTTCTACCATAAAATTAATAAATTCGCTCTTATATGCTTCCATTTTTATTTTCCTCCTCGTTTTATACATACGTTATTATATTGTTAAATGTTGAGATTGCTTTTGTTATTATGCACCTAGTCTGTTAAAAGACATGCGATACTTCTCAACTGTGTTCAAGTCGAACGTCCGTGAGACTTGGCGCGTGATTCTGGTCAGCGAAGCTGACATATTCCTATCAGAATCACTGTGCATCCTCGCGGAGCGTTTATCTCAGTCGGAGATTGGACTCCCACTGAGACAAATTTGCTATTACTCGCCACCTGAAGAGGTGGGAGTCTTCTCGACTGAGATAAAATTCTCTTCGATTTTATCATATTTTCAGGTCATTTTCAATCGTGAACAACTTGATTTTTAGAATCTGCCTATGAACTTTTACGAGATTAGAAACTTTCACTTATGGTTTACCCTTGCTAGCGAATATGTTATACTGATGTAGTATTTAAGAATTCATTTTAGGAGGAAATCAATCATGAGTATTGTTACAATTTCAGATTCTATTAAATATATCGGAGTAGATGATACAACTCTTGACTTATTTGAAAGTCAGTACATAATCCCAAACGGCGTTTCTTATAATTCTTATATCATCCTCGATGATAAAATTGCAGTTATGGATACTGTCGATGCAAGAAAAACAACAGAATGGTTTGAAAATCTCGATAGAGAGCTTGCCGGACGCACTCCAGATTATCTTGTAGTTTCTCATCTGGAGCCTGACCACTCTTCCAATATTCAGTTGTTTGCTGAAAAATATCCAGAAGCCAAACTGGTTCTCAGTGCCAAAGCTAAGGCTATGCTTCCTCAGTTCTTTGACATTGCAGGATTGGATGAGCGCTGTGTTGTTGTAAAAGAAGGTGAGACATTAGAACTGGGTGCTCACAAATTGCAGTTCTTTATGGCACCAATGGTTCACTGGCCTGAAGTTATGGTGGAATATGAAGCTACTGAGAAAGTTCTCTTCTCTGCTGATGGATTTGGTAAATTTGGTGCTCTTTCAGCCGATGAAGACTGGACATGTGAAGCAAGAAGATATTACTTTAATATCGTTGGAAAATACGGAGCACCTGTTCAGACTTTACTTAAAAAAGCTGCAACACTTGATATCCAGACAATCTGTCCATTACATGGACCAATCCTTAAAGAGGATCTTGGTTACTATCTGGATAAATATAATACATGGAGCAGTTACAAAGCTGAAGATGACGGAGTACTTGTAGCATGTGCTTCTATCCATGGCAATACAAAGAAAGCTGCTGAAAAGATGGTTGAAATTTTAAAAGCAAAAGGTGCTAAAAAAGTTGCTTTTACTGATTTAACAAGAGACGATATGGCTGAAGCAATTGAAGATGCATTCCGTTATGACAAGCTGATTCTTGCCGCTTCATCTTATGATGCAGGTGTTTTCCCTCCTATGGAAGACTTCTTAAATCGCCTGTCACACAAAACATATCAGAACCGTAAGGTCGGAATCATTGAGAATGGTTCTTGGGCACCATCTGCTGCAAAAACAATGAAAGGTATTGTTGAGACATTGAAAAATGTAGCTCTCTGCGAGCAGACTGTTACAATTAAATCTACTATGAAAGATGCTGATGTTGAAGCAATGGAAAAACTGGCAGAGGAAATTCTTGCTTAATTTCTATTTAGTTCACGACAGCCTCAAAGCAAGAAAAAGACTATGCACTCCTGCTCAGCTTCGTCGGGCAAGCCCGACTCCAATTCGCTGGATTGCATAGTCTTTTCTTGCTTTTTGGTGTATCGTGATTGAAATAGATAGGATGCCAGAAAGATTCACTTTTCTGGCACCTCATGTATCTGCACATCTCGCTTATTCGCTGTTGCAGATGCTCTTTTTTAGGCTGATGTATCTGCACTGTCTTGATATCCATTGTTGCAGATGCTCTTTTTAGGACCGATGTATCCGCAACTTGCTTTTCTTTAAACTTGCAGATACTTTTCATCCTGCCTGACATGTACAATTGCATCTACATCTTTCCTTTTCTAGGACTTGAGGATACTTCCTTTTCAAATTTTACATCTGCATCCCACGTTTTCTATGACCTGCGGATGCTTTCTATCAAAATTTTGCATCTTCAACCAGCTCTTTCTATGACTTGCAGATACTCCCCTTCAAAATTATGCATCTTCAATTTCTGAAAATCCATTATCGCAGATATATCCGCAACGCTTGTCCAGCAAAGTTCTGCTCTTTCGTTCATCAAGCATGCGATAACGTACAAACTGAAAACAAATAGGATACATTTCAGTGAATATGATAGAGGAGTTGGAAATACTTAAGGCGTAGATTTTGGGGTTAATAAACTTGAACGAACGTGTTTGAACTGCGAAGCAGTGAGTTTGAGTTCAAGTTTATTGTATTTAACCAAAATCTACGCCTTTATGTATTTCCCTCCGATTTAAATCTGAACAGAAATGTATCCTATTTGTTTTCGTGTGTTGCCTTATCGCTACTTAATGAACAAAATAGCACTCCCTCTATCTCGTCAAATATTTTTCAAGCAACTTATAGGAATTCATAACTCCGTCCATATGAGAACGCTCATAATTATGTGAAGCGTATACTCCCGGTCCGATAAGACCATGTCGGATATCGTATCCTCCTGCAAGTGCAGCCTCTACATCTGAGCCATAGTGTGGATAAACATCAATTGCATAATCCAGACCTTCTTCTTTTGCAATTTCTGATAACGTAGTGACCAGATCATAGTTATAAGGGCCACGTGAATCCTTTGCACAGATTGATACCATACGCTCTGTACATTCAAGATCTGCCCCAACACATCCCATATCTACAGAAATCATCTCTTCTGTGTCGGCCGGAATAAAGCTTCCGCCGTGTCCTACTTCTTCATATACTGTGAAAAGCAATGAGACCTTGCGATTTAATTTCCATCCCTCTTCTTTTATCGCGCGTGCAACTCCAAGAAGTATTGCCACGGAAAGCTTATCATCCAGAAAACGGCTTTTTATATAACCACTTTCTGTAATAACTGTACGTGGATCCATTGCAATAATATCCCCAACCTGGATTCCAAGGGCTTTTACTCCTGCTTTATCATTCACATTTTCATCCAGAAGAATCTCCATATTTTCTTCTTTTCTTTCAATATTTTCGTCTGCAACATGCGCTGATGGCTCTGTATTTAAGACAACACCTGTATACATTTTTCCATCGCGTGTAAATACCATACAATTTTCACCGTCTGCTGTATTCCACTGATGTCCTCCAAGTGTAGTTGGTCGGAGACGACCGTTCTCCTTAATTGAACGAACCATTGCTCCAAGCGTATCTAAGTGTGCTGTCAAAACCAATGGACTTCCTTCCCCTCCAAGTACTACATTTATATTTCCTTTATTAGAGAGTTCCGGCTCATACCCCATCTTCTGAAACTGTTCGCAAAGATACTCTGTTGCCTTTTTTGTAAATCCTGTCGGACTGGCAATTGCTGTAAGTGATTTTAGCTGCTCCCCGATATATGCTAAATTTTTCTCTAATGACATATTCTTTTCTCCATTTCTTAATTCGTAAAAGATGCTGGGACATCCCCAAACATAATTTCTTTAAAAAGTATAACACAAAATTTTCCGAATGATAAGATTTAAGTCGAGCAGTTACTCACCACCTGAAAGAGGTGGGAGTCTTCTCGATTGAGATAAAGCTAAATCATTGTATTTAGCTCATCTACCAATGTTTTTATGTCTTCCTCTGTCGTACTCCAGCTTGTGCAGAAACGCACGCACACATGATTGTCATCTACATCATGACTGAATTCAAACACAAATTTTTCAGCCAGCTTCTCCGCCTGTGCTTTTGTCAAAATCACAAACTGCTGATTTGTACCACTTTCAATATAAAAAGACATTCCAGCCTTCTCAAAAGCCGCTTTCATCATCATTGCAAATTCATTTGCCTTCTTTGTAATTTCAAAATATAAACCATCTTTAAATAATTCATAAAACTGAAGCCCTAAAAGCCATCCTTTTGCTAAAACTCCACCGCTTTGCTTCATATATGTCTTAAAGTGATCTCTCAACTTAGGATTTATGATCACAAGTGCCTCTCCTAATAAAGCACCACATTTTGTTCCGCCTATGTAAAATAAATCTGCCAGCTCTGCCAGATCGGCAAGTGTCACATCACATTCATCAGAAGTAAGCCAGTATCCCATTCTTGCTCCGTCAACATACAGATACATTCCATATTTATCGCACACTTTACGGATTTCAATCAATTCTTCTTTCTTATATGTAGTTCCAAACTCTGATGGGGATGAAAGAAATACCATCTTCGGCTGAGTCAGATATTCAGCCTCTCCATGCTCATAATATTTTGCCGCCTCATCTGCGATTGATTTTGCTGTTAATTTTCCATTTTCAGCCGGAACAAGCAGCACTTTGTGTCCCGTATGCTCAATCGAACCTGCCTCATGGTTATTTATGTGTCCGCAATCCGCACTGATCACACTCTGGTACGGACGAAGTGCTGCTGTAATAACCGTATAATTCACCTGTGTTCCGCCAATCATGAAGTAAATTTCATTGTCTGCTTCTCCAAGATATTTGCGGATTTCTTTTCTTGCTGCCTCACACCACTCATCTTCACCATAACCGGCATAGGAAGTCTCATTTGTCTGCTGAAGTGCCGATAAAATTGCAGGATGCGCTCCCTGATTGTAGTCATTATTAAATCGTATCATGTTCGTTGCTCCTTATAATTATGTTTATAGTGATTACTCTGTCTACTACTATACTCACCTCACAGTGAATTTGTCAAATTGTAACTCGCTATTGATTTCATTTCAATGAATATAATTATATAGAAAAATGTTACTGTTCAGACCAGAGCTAATCACCCTGCTGATTAGCTCTGAGGATGCACGTTTTGGCCTGAATGCATCTCGCCCATCGTCGCAGACGATTCTAAATGGCGAGATGCGTTACTGTTTACAGCTATGCTGTGAACAGTAACATAAGAATAGACTATGCTCTCCCGTTCCTCTTTATCGGACAAGTCCGACTTCAAGTCACTGGTTTACATAGTCTATTCTTATAGAGTGTTGTATCTTTAAGGAATCCTAGGCAGTTGCCATATTCTTCGCTTCTCTTGTAAGCTCCTTGATTTTCTCAAAGTCACCTGATTTTACAAGTTCTCCTTTTACCATCCAGCTTCCGCCACAGCAGAGTATCTTATCAAATGCAAGATATTCTTTTAAATTATTTGGATTAATTCCACCTGTCGGCATAAATTTCAACTGATGATATGGAGCCGCCATTGCTTTGATCATAGCAAGTCCGCCGGCTTGTTCTGCCGGGAAGAATTTCACAACTTTTAAACCACGTTTTACTGCCTGTGCAACTTCTGACGGCGTTACGCATCCCGGAAGGATAGGGATGTTTTTCGCAAGACAGTAATCTACAACTTCTGGATCAAAGCCTGGACTTACAATAAATTTTGCACCGGCTGCTACTGCTTCATCTACCTGTTCTGTAGTCAATACTGTACCGGCTCCGACTAACATTTCCGGATAAGCCTGTGTCATTACTTTAATGGACTCTGCTGCCGCTTCTGTACGGAATGTAACTTCCGCACAAGGAAGTCCCCCCTCTACCAGTGCTTTTGCAAGTGGAACTGCATCTTTCACTTCATCCAAAACAACTACCGGCACTACACCCAGTTTATGAAACTGCTCATATAACTCTTTCATTTCTCACTTTTCCTTTCTCACATTATCTTTTAATATCAAAATTCATCTGCATCACATGTTTAATTAATGAAACATCATCTGTAATATTACCATCACCATGGATCGTATGTTTTACAGCACTTGCTGCAACACCAAAATTCGCTGTATCTTCCGGCGAATATCCATTCATAAGTGCATATATGATTCCACTTACAAAGGCATCCCCACCACCGACACGGTCTAAAATCTGAAAACGCAATTGATTGCTTTCGTAAGTCTTTCCATCTAACCACAAATATGCTTTCAGACTGTTTTCGCTGCAACTATGTGCGTATCTTACATGTCTTGCAATACATTTTAAATTTGGATACTGCTGACAGAATTTCTGAAACACCTCATCTTGTTCTTCCAGATTCGGCTGCAAAGATAAGCCATCTTTCGCATCTCCCAGTTCATGGTTATTCACATCTTTCCATAAATGATATGGCTCAATTCCAAACAAAACATCTATATATGGAAGACATTTCGTACAAAATGCTCTTGCCTCTTCCCAGTTCCAAAGTGTACTTCTAAAGTTTCCATCAAAGCTGACTACTATATCTTTTTCTTTTGCAATTTCCATGCATTTTAAAATGATGCCCTGACATTTTTCTCCAAGTGCAGGCGTAATTCCGCTTAAATGAAGCCATGTGTAACCATCTAATAATTTTTCAAAATCAATTTTATCAAAATCATACTCTGTGATCGCACTATTTTTTCTGTCATAAATAACTTTACTTGGACGAATTCCATATCCGGCTTCCAAATAATATGTTCCCAGGCGATGTGTCGGTGTTTCCTCTGCTGTTGAATAAATCACAGATTTACAATTTACATCATTCATTTTCAACATTTGAATTGCACTTTTCCCAAGACTATTGTCCGGAACGATTGTAAAGAAAGATGCATCAACACCTAAATTTGCGAGGGATAAGGCAACATTTGCCTCACTCCCTCCATATCTGACATCAAAACTGCCTGCCTGTCTTATTTCCTCATAATCAGGGGGAGTCAATCTAAGTAAGATTTCCCCCATCGTAATAAATCGATGTTTTTTTATTTTTCTCATAGACTCCACCTATTTCATTCGTTTCCTTTCTTTTATCCACAAAGGTATCTTCCTCAGAAACAATTCTTATTTAAAAATCAAGGTATGCACCTTTCATAGGACTTGTTGCATGCTGGCTGAACATTCTTAAAACACCTGTTTTATATTTCATTTCTTTCGGTTTCCAGTTCTTGCGACGTTCTTTCAGGATCTCATCGATTTCTTCCATCGTCTTTCTTTCGCCTGCAACTCCGATAATGTTGAGTTTTCTCTCCATCACATCAATTTCAATTAAGTCGCCTTCTTCAACAAGTGCAATCGGACCGCCTTCAACCGCTTCCGGACTACAATGTCCGATCACTGGTCCTGTAGACGCACCTGAGAATCTACCGTCTGTGATCAATGCAATACTTCTTCCAAGCTCTGCATCACTGCTGATTGCTTCTGATGTATAGAACATTTCCGGCATTCCGCTTCCTTTTGGTCCTTCATATCGGATAAATACAGCATCTCCTTTTTGTACTTTGTGTTTTAATACTGCATCCAGACATTCTTCTTCGCTGTCAAATGGTCTTGCTCTAAGCACGGATTTGAACATTTCTTTCGGGCATGCTGTGTGTTTAATTACAGCGCCTTCCGGTGCAAGGTTTCCTCGAAGAACAGCGATACTTCCATCTGTTCCGATTGCTTTATCATATGGACGGATAATGTCCTCTTTTGTTACATTCACATTGTAACGCTTGTTAAATTCCTGCAGCCATTTATCACATTTTTCATAAAAGCCATTCTTCTTTAATTCCTCAAGATTTTCTCCAAGTGTTTTACCTGTCACAGTCATAACGTCCAGGTGCAGATGTTCTTTGATTTCTTCCATGATTGCAGGCACACCACCGGCATAATAGAAGCACTCTGCAGGCCATTTTCCTGCCGGACGGATATCTAACAGATATCTTGCATTTCTATGCAATCTGTCAAATGTATCTCCTGTGATTTCAATTCCAAATTCATGAGCGATTGCCGGAAGATGCAATAAGCAGTTTGTACTTCCTGAAATTGCTGCGTGAACCAGAATTGCATTTTCGAAACTGTCCATCGTTACAATATCAGATGGAAGCATATGTTCCATTGTTGCCAGTCGCACTGCCTGACGTCCTGCCTCTCTTGCAAATGCAAGCAGATCCGGACTGGTTGCAGGCATCAATGCGCTTCCTGGTAAAGCCAGACCAAGCGCCTCAGCCATAATCTGCATTGTAGATGCAGTTCCGATAAATGAACATGCACCGCAGCTTGGACATGCATTACATTTTGCCCAATCCAGTTTTTCCTGATCAATCTCTCCACGTTCATATTTTGCGCTGTACATTCCAAGCTGCTCTAATGTAAGCATCTCTGGTCCTGCATTCATTGTTCCTCCCGGAACAACAACAGACGGAATGTTCACACGTGCAAGTCCCATCAGATTTCCCGGTACTCCTTTATCACAGCTTGAAAGATATACACCTGCATCAAATGGTGTTGCATTTGCATGGATCTCGATCATATTTGCAATCATCTCTCGGCTTGCCAGACTATAGTTGATTCCGTCAGTTCCCTGACTTTCTCCATCACAGATATCTGTACAGAAATATCTTGCTCCGAATCCCCCTTCTTCAGCAACACCTGCTCTTACTTCTTCTACTAAAATATTTAAATGACCACTTCCAGGATGGCTGTCTCCATATGTGCTTTCTACCATTACCTGTACTTTATCCAAATCCTCTTTTTTCCAACCTGTACCAATACGAAGAGGATCTAACTCTGGTGCTAATTTACGCATTTCCTGACTCTTTAATTCCATGATATATTCTCCTATCCTGGGTATTTCTGTTCTGCTACCCATTTTTTCTATTATCAACTGTTACAATTTTTTACAACATTTCTATGAAACAATAAACCATACAATTGTAGCTCCTACGATTCCGACTAATCCAACAATTGTTTCCATTACTGTCCATGTTTTCAAATTTGTCTTTTCATCTACCTCAAATAATGACTTTGAAAGCCAGAATCCAGAATCATTTACATGACTGAATGCTGTTCCGCCTGCTGCGATAGCGATTGTGAGTGTAGCAAGCTGAAGCTGTGTTAAATTTGCCACCATCGGCATAGATGCGATAATTCCTGCCGCCATCGTCATTGAAACCGTTGCTGAACCAACAGAAATTCTTACAACCGCTGCTACAAGGAATGCTACCAGCACCATCGGTAATGGCAATGAACCTACGAAATTTCCAAATACTTCTCCAATACCGGAATTCTGAAGAATAAATCTCAACATTCCGCCACCTGAAATTAACAAAATGATATTTCCGCAAGAATGTAATGAATTTGTCATTACTGTTGTAATTTCTGTAATTCCGAATCCTCCAGGTAATCCTAAAAACAGCATTGCACAAATTGTAGATAAGAGTAATGCGATTACCGGTGTTCCTAAGAACTCAAGTACAGGCTGTACCGGTTTCATAAATGGAATCACTGATGATAATGTATTTAAAATGATCAAAAACAGTGGTAACAAAATAATGCTGACAATCAAGAAGAAGTTTGGTCTTTTTCCATTTTCTTTCTCATGTGCTTCTTTTTCGTTTTCAAGATAAGATGTCGGTACTTCACAGTGGAATTTATTTCCGGCAAATTTACCAAAGACTGGTCCTGCTAAGATCATTGCAGGAATTCCAATGATGATTCCAAGCATGATTACATAACTAAGTTCTACATTTAACATTTCCGCTACAAGAACCGGTCCCGGTGTCGGTGGTACAAATGCATGTCCGATTGCCAGACCTGCCAATAACGGAATTGAATAACAGAATACAGATTTTTTTGTTTTTCTTGCAATTCCAAATGCAACCGGGATTAAAATCAATAATCCTGATTCAAAAAACACTGGCATTCCTACAATTAATCCTGTAATTCCAAGTGCCCATGGTGCTTTTTTCTCACCAAATACTTTAAGTAAGGTATCTGCGATAACCTCTACGCCTCCTGACACCTGTAAAATAGCTCCAAACATGGATCCTAAACCAATCAAAATAGCGATTGTCTGAAGTGTTGTCCCCACTCCTTCTGCAATTGTGTCTGTAATCATGTCAAACGGCATTCCAACCGCCAGTCCAATGATCAGTGCTGATGACATAATTGCTATAAATGGTTGTATCTTCACTTTAATGATTAAAAATAATAATACTGCAAATCCAAGCAACGCTCCTATGATCAAACGTTCCGGTGATGCTGCAAATTCGCTCATTTCATCTTCCTCCTCTAATTTTCATCACTTAATTTTTTCCTGTAAATATCCTTTTCAGCTTTTCAAATCTGACGTCTTATCTGAACTTGACTTCATTATAACAACCCTTGTTTTTCTTTCAATACATGTGATGTATATACTTTATTTTTCACAAAAAGTGCAAAAAAATAATGCTGTTCATAATAAAAACAGCACTATTTTTGTATATTTTCACTATTATACTTTACTATACGTTTTCCTTTTATTTTAAACATCAGATGTATTTTTATTTCTTTCTTCTAAAAGTTCCATAATCACCTGTCTGTTATAAGTAAGATGCATGATCATCGCACATCTTGCTCCAACTGCATCTCTTGTACGCAATGCTTTCACAATTGCCCTGTGTGTTGTGAGCGTTTCATTTTTCAAACTACGATATGTTATATTTGCAAATGTCACCACTGCTGTATTTATAACCGGCAATAATCGTTCTACTACTACATTTCCACTTAGTTTGGCAAGAAAACAATGAAATTCGATATCTTTATAAATGTGATCCACACCCTGATTATAAAGTTTTTCTATCTCGTCACAAAGTTGTTCTGCCTTATCGATCTGCTCCTCTGTCGCTCTTTTGCAAGCCCATGTCACAACTTCCGGTTCGATCATTAATCGAACCTCAAACAAATCCAAAGCCAGCTGATATTTATCTCGGATTCTGCCAAATCCCAGCACATCATTTTCCATATAACTGGTGCTGATTACATAAGTTCCGTCTCCTCGCCGGACTTCCAGAACCCCTCTTGACACCAGCCCTTTCACAGCTTCTCTGATCGTGCTTCGCCCAACATCAAACAACTCTGTAAGTGCATACTCATTCGGAATCTTCTCTCCGATTTGAATTGGACGATCCAGAATATATTTCATCAGTCTGTCTTCTGTTTTTTGACCAAGTGTTTTTTTCTCTAATGCTTCATTTTGACGCATATCTTTTTACCTCACACGAAAACCGGATTCTTTTTCCAATGGAATCTCTTTCGCATCCATCCATTCGATTTCAATATAGCGCCCATGATTTAATCCGACCAGCAATTTATTGATAAGATTTTCTCGTCCCTGTACTTCCATTGTAACGGTTCCGTCCCATTCATTCTGTACCCATCCGACTAAGCCAAGAGACTGGGCCATATACTTTGCAGTATATCGAAATCCAACACCTTGTACCCTGCCTTGAAATACAATATGTTTTCTTACTTCACCCATACTATCACTGCTCCTTCTAATATGTTCATCTTAATTACTCTAAGAACATCTTAAGCTCATCCATAAATGTATTAACATCTTTAAATTGACGATACACCGATGCGAATCTTACATACGCAACGGGATCGAGATCTTTTAATTTTTCCATTACGATCTCGCCGATTTCCTGACTTGGTATCTCTTTTTCTTCTCGCTTGAAGATTGCAAGCTCGATTGCATCTACCGTCTCTTTAATTCGTTCTGCCGGCACCGGACGTTTATAGCATGCATGAAGTATACCATTTTCAATTTTAGTACGATTATACTGTTCACGGTTATTATCTTTTTTGATCACAATTAATGGGATCGTCTCTACTTTCTCATAAGTCGTAAATCTTTTTCCACAGACATCGCATGCTCTCCTTCTTCGAATTGCATTATTTTCTTCTGCCGGTCTGGAATCTATTACCTTTGTATCCGGATGACCACAATATGGACATTTCATCTCTTTACTCCGCCTTCCTGTTATTTCTTTTTTCTATCTTTTATAATGTAAATTCTTATAACGAAAGTCTAACATAAGTCATAGGATTTTGCTATAATTTTCAATCATGAACGCTCAAAATCCTCTCTTTAAGATTTACGGCAATTTATTTCCTGCTGCCATGTACAATGCATACCACTCTTCTCTTGTAAGACGTATCTCGGAAGCTTTACTGATCTGTGCAATCCTGTCTTTGTTTGTAGTCCCAACAATTGTCTGGATTCCTGCCGGATGACGCAATATCCATGCAACAGCGATTGCACTGTTTGTCACATTATATTTTTCTGCAAGATCATCAATTACCTTGTTTAATTCTGCAAATTTTTCATTTCCTAAAAAGATTCCTTCAAACATACCATATTGGAACGGAGACCAGGCCTGAATTGTAATATCTTTTAAACGGCAATACTCCAAAACACCTCCATCACGATTGATTCCACTATCATTATACATATTTGCATTGATTCCGGAATTGATCATCGGACAATGTGCGATACTAAGCTGCAACTGGTTAATAAGTAATGGCTCATCACAATATTTACTAAGAAGCTCCATCTGCATTGGTGTCTGATTGCTCACTCCGAAATGACGTACTTTTCCATTTTCTTTTAATATACGAAATGCATCTGCAACTTCCTCTGGTTCCATCAAAGTGTCCGGACGATGCAATAATAAGATATCAAGATACTCCGTATTTAAACGTTTTAAAATCCCATCTACGGAATTTAAAATATGTTCTTTCGAAAAATCAAAGGCTATCCCCGGTCGGATAGAACATTTTGACTGAAGGATTATCTTTTCTCTCAACGATGGAGTCAATACCTGTCCAAATAATTCTTCACATCTTCCTTTTCCATAAATATCTGCATGGTCAAAAAAGTTTATCCCATGTTCTAATGCAGTATCTACCCAGCTTTTCACTGCATCTGCATTTTCTAATTCTACAATTCGCATACATCCCATGCCTATTTCAGGAATGCTTAAGTTTGTGTTGTTCAAAGTTATTGTCTTCATATGAATTCCTCCTATTTGAATAATTAATTACATAAATGACATGCTTCGCATGCTGATGGTGTTGCCGCACAACCACCCAAAGCCGTTTCCCTTAGTTCTGCCGGGAGCCGTTTCCCAACCTTATACATCGCCTCGAGCATCTCATCGAAAGGAATAAGCTGTGGTACACCTGCAAGAGCCATTTCTGTAGCAATGAGTGCATTGGCAACCCCTGCTGCGTTACGATTCTGGCATGGATATTCTACAAGCCCTCCGACAGGATCACAGACCAGACCTAACATGTTCATAAGAACCGTAGATGCTGCATCCAGACATTGTTTTGGTGTTCCGCCCATTAATTCAACTGCTGCTGAAGCAGCCATAGCTGATGCGATCCCGACCTCTGCCTGGCAGCCGCCGACAGCACCGGCAACCGTTGCATTTCGCATGGCAAGATAACCGACGGCACCTGCATTAAACAAAACCTGACGAATTGCTTCGTCTGATATTCCATGTACTTTTTGAAATGCCAGAAGAAGTCCCGGCACAATACCAGCTGACCCTGCAGTAGGGGATGCAACGATCAAGCCCATAGACGCATTTGTCTCCAATGTTGCCATGGCATAGATCATAGCTTTTTCCAATAGTTCTCCACATAATCCATTCCCGCTTGCAAAGTGTTCTGAGAGTTTTTTTGATTCTCCTCCGATAAGACCTCCCATTGATTTGATTGGATGTTGTATAGGAGAACATGCTGCCTCCTTCATAATCTCAAGGACGCGGGTCATTTTTTTATCTGTTTCCACAGCATCACGTTCTCCAACCTGAATTTCCCTTTGACGCATAATCTCGGAGATCGGTAAATTTTGTTCTTCGCATAATATAAGAAGTTCTTTTGCATTTTTAAAGTCCATACTGTTATTCTCCTTGATTTATATTACATCTGTACAACCATAACGTCTTGTACATGTTTATTCTGCCGGATTGTATCTGCAATATCTTCCGGGAGTATACCATCTGATTCCACAATCGTATATGCGGTATGACCTTTAGACTCACGGAAAAGTCTCATAAAAGCAATATTCACCTGCCTGTCACTGAGACATTTTGTAATATAAGCAACTACTCCCGGAACATCTTTCTGAATAACAATAGCTGCACTGTACTCACCTGTGAAGTCTACATCAACTTGATTAATTTTGGAAATGCGGACTTTCCCGCCGCCGAGTGATTCGCCTCGGATCGTCATTTGCTGACCTGCCTCATTCAACATAATGATATCCACTGTATTTGGATGAATATCGGTTTCTTCTTCGTTCGGTGTAAATATATATTCTAACCCTTTTTCTGTTGCTATTTCAAACGAATTGCGGATACGCATATCATCGGTAGAAAATCCCATAATCCCTCCGAGAAGTGCACGATCCGTACCATGTCCTTGATAAGTTTTTGCAAATGATCCATAAAGGATAAATTCAATACGCTTTAAGGGACCTGTTATCATTTTTTGAGCAAGAAATGCAATACGTGCAGCACCTGCTGTATGTGAACTGGAAGGTCCGATCATATTTGGCCCCATAACATCAAACACGCTGATAAAAGACATCTTTATGCCTCCTGTAAAATTTTTATTTATAAAAAATTTTACCATAAATATGATTTAAAACAAGGTCGTTCTGATAAGTAAAGAATAAAAATATCAGTATGCAAATGAGAAAAATTATCAAAAATCAGTTCACTTTTAGAAAAAAGATGATATAATTGAGAAAAAGTTATCAGTAACTAACTAAATTAAAGGATGAACATAAGCTATGACGTTAAAAGAACTAGAAATTGGTAAGAGCGCAGTCATTAAAAATGTCGGCGGCGAAGGTGCACTTCGTCAGCATTTCCTTGATATGGGAATGATTCCGGGAGCAGAAGTAACCGTAGTAAAGCTGGCTCCGATGGGAGACCCGATGGAACTTCAGATTCATGGATATGAGCTGACACTTCGACTTGCAGAGGCGGCTCAAATAGAAATTGAAGAAATCAAAGAAAGAAGCCAGAAGCATAAACGAATTGAAAGTGTTAAAGATTCAGCACACCCTGGACTCGGTGAAGAAGGAAAATACCATTCTAAAGAAGATGAAAACCCATTGCCCGATGGCACAATGCTGACTTATGCATTAGTTGGAAATCAGAATTGTGGAAAGACAACCTTGTTTAATCAACTGACCGGTTCTAACCAGCATGTAGGAAACTTCCCGGGGGTAACGGTAGATCGAAAGTCCGGTTCAATAAAAGGATATCCAAATACGGAAGTTACCGATTTACCTGGAATTTATTCTATGTCACCATACAGCAGTGAAGAAATTGTTTCCCGTAATTTTGTATTGGATGAAAAACCGAAGGCAATTATTAATATTTTGGATGCCACAAATATTGAGCGAAATTTATATTTAACAATGCAACTACTTGAAATGGACATTCCTATGGTTGTCGCATTGAATATGATGGATGAAGTAATCGGAAATCAAGGTGCGATCGATGTAAATGGAATGGAAGCCTTATTAGGTGTTCCGGTAGTTCCTATTTCAGCCGCTAAAAACGAAGGGGTAAATGAGCTGATAAAGCATGCGATTCATATTGCAAAATATCAGGAGCATCCGCTCAGGCAGGATTTCTGTGATAAGACAGACCATGATGGCTCTGTGCATCGATGTATTCACGCAGTCATTCATTTGATTGAAGATCATGCAGAAGCTGCAGATATTCCTGTACGTTTTGCGGCGACAAAAGCAATTGAGGGCGATCCACTGATTTTAGAGAAATTGAAATTAGACCAGAACGAAACAGAAATGTTGGAACATATCGTTCAACAAATGGAAACAGAGCGTGAAGTAGATAGAAGTGCTGCGATTGCGGATATGCGATTTGACTTTATCGAGCGTTTATGCGAACAGACTGTTATAAAACCTAAAGAAAGCAAAGAACGTATCCGAAGCGAAAAGATTGACCGTATCCTAACCGGAAAATATACAGCGATTCCTTGTTTTATCGGAATCATGGTACTTGTATTTTACTTAACATTTAACGTAATCGGTGCGTGGCTGCAAGGAATATTGGAGTTTGGTATTAATAAAATTTCAGCTCTTGTAGATGCAGCATTAACCGCAGGGCATGTCAACAGTGCAATCCACAGCCTTGTAATCGATGGAATCTTTACAGGTGTTGGAAGCGTACTAAGTTTCCTTCCGATCATTGTGACCTTGTTCTTCTTCCTTTCTTTGATGGAAGACAGTGGCTATATAGCACGTGTTGCATTTGTAATGGACAAATTATTACGTAAAATTGGACTTTCCGGACGAAGCATTGTTCCAATGCTTATCGGCTTTGGCTGTACAGTTCCGGCAGTTATGGCAACTCGCACATTGACAAGTGAGCGAGATCGTAAAATGACGATTTTGCTGACTCCTTTCATGAGCTGTACTGCAAAATTGCCAATTTATTCCTTTTTTGTAAGCGTATTTTTTCCGGGAAAAGGTGGATTTATCATGGCAGGCTTATATCTGTTAGGCATTGTAGTCGGAATCCTGATAGCACTTCTATACAATGGAACATTATTTAAAGGAGAACCAGTCCCATTTGTAATGGAACTGCCAAATTACCGCTTACCAGGAGCAAAAAATGTAATGCAATTATTATGGGAAAAAGCAAAAGATTTCCTTCAGCGTGCATTTACTGTAATTTTATTGGCAACAATTGTCGTATGGTTCCTGCAAAGCTTTAACGTTCATTTGAATCTGGTAAATGATTCCGCAGACAGTATGCTGGCTGTTATCGCCGGATGGCTTGTACCATTATTCAAACCGCTCGGCATGGGAGACTGGCGCATTTGTACTGCATTGATCAGCGGATTTATGGCCAAAGAAAGTGTTGTATCAACATTAGGTGTATTGTTTGGAGGAAGTATCAGCACAGTATTATCGTCAGCAACCGCTGCCTCCATCCTTGTATTTAGTTTGTTGTATACACCATGTGTAGCCGCAATTGCTTCTGTCAAAAGAGAACTTGGCAGCAGATGGGCAGTCGGCGTTGTAATCTGGCAGTGTGTGATTGCCTGGGTTGCTGCATGGATCGTGCATGTGATTGGAATGGTAATTTAGGAGCCAGTTGGGGAGAGCCGGTTGGGGACGGGGTTAATGGCTTTTTTGCTTGCAAAAAAGCCATTAACCCCGTCCCCAACCGGCTCTCCCCAACCTGCTCTCCAACTTATAGATACTGCTTAAGATTTTCTAAAACACACCTATACGCATTTGCATACATATGTACACCTTCTATCGTATACTCCTCTTTTAAATTTCCATTTGCATCTGTCAATCCATTATTCACATCAATATATGTATAGCCAAATTTATCAGCCAGTTTTTTGACTGCTTCATTAGCTATCGGTATATTTGTATTATTTCGATTTTTAAACATTGTTTCTCCCCAAGGTCCATCCGGAATCGAAACATCCTCTTTAACAGGATAATATGCCATCATATACACCTTTGTTTCCGGCAATCTTTCTTTAATCTGTTTTAAAATCTTTTCATAATTTGTTATGGTATGTGCAAGTGCTTCCTCAAAAGAAATCGACGGATTACTAATATCATTTGTTCCAATATTAATAAAAATCTTAGACGGCTCTGTACCAAACACCTGGACATCCATGTTTTCTAACATATCATCTGTTGTGAACCCGCCAACTCCGCGGTTGTAAATAATACAATCCATTTTCTCAGTCATTAACAATTCATTTATCGGAAATTGTTCCATCAATGATGACCCTGTAAAAAGGATTTGTCCCTTTACAACATCTTCATTTAAAATACGATATTTATCAATTTTTTCTTTCTGCTCCTGCTTAAAAAAACCTTGAATCACATCCAACTCACTCATAATTTTTCTCCTTCATTCTCTTTAACTCCGGCATTACAATTGCCAGCATTGTAACAAAACACAAACTTCCTCCAATTACATTTGATATCGGTTCTGCTAAAAACACACCTCGTGTTCCCATGTGAAATGTATATGGAAACAAATATGTTAATGGCACGACTATAAATACTTTTCTAAGTAACGAAAAGAAGATTGCCTGTTTCTTTTTATTTAATGATTTAAATACCGTCTGTCCAATATATTGCAGATCCATAAATATAAATGCTGCAAAATACAGCTTCAATGCTCCTACTGCATCTGTCAGTAATTCTTTATCCGAACTGAAAATTCCGATTAAAAATTCCGGTGCAAAAATAATCACACTCCACATGATTGCCGTATAAATAAGAATCATGCAAGTCATTACTCTAATCGCTTTTCTAACACGTTTCGGACGCTGTGCTCCATAATTGTAGCTTAAAATTGGGGAAGTACCTTCATTCATAGCATAAATCGGTGTCTCTACCATCTGCCGGATACTTGACACAATTGTCATCACTGATATATACACATCTCCTCCGATACCTGACAGTACACTGTTGCAACATATTGTTACTAAACTATTTGTCAGCTGCATAATAAATCCTGCACTACCAAGACTCACGATATTTTTTGCATCTGCTCCACATACTTTCCATTCTGCCTTAGAGAGCATCCGAACTTTTAGCTCCGATTTCTTTCTTAAAAAATAAAATACATATACTGCTGATAAAGTCTGTGAAATAATCGTTGCAATTGCAGCTCCTTTTATCCCCAAATGCAATCCAAATATAAATAATGGATCCAAAATTAAATTGGCAACTGCTCCAATTGTTACAGACAGCATACCTGATGTTGCATACCCTTGTGCATTAATAAACGGATTCATTCCTGTTGCAATCATGGATGGCACTGTTCCTATCAGATAAATCATCATATATGGATATGCATAAGACAAACCTTCCTCTGATGCACCAAATAATACCAGAATCGGACTTGCAAACAACATGCCAATCACCATCAATACCACTCCGCAAATGCATAGCATTGAAAATGATGTATTCATAATGGTTTCAGCTTTTTTTGTGTTGCCTTTTCCTCTATTAATGGAAAATAAAGGGGCACCGCCACTTCCGAACAAGTTACTGAATGCTGTAATAATCACAATAATTGGAAAACATAAGCCCACCGCTCCAAGTGCTGTTGTTCCGACTTCTGGAATTCTGGCAATGTAAATTCGATCCACGATATTATACAAGAGACTCAATATCTGCGCCACCAGCATCGGTAATGCCGCGCCTAAAATATTTCCTGTAATTGTTCCGTGTTCAAAATCAATTCGTTTCATATTCTCATTCCTTTTTTGCTTTCTTGCCTTGACTCCAAGTATACCACGAATTAAAATATATAAAAAATATTGTTTTTATATGATAATACAACATTTTATGTATAGCTTTTTCAATAGGAGAAAATATATGGAGATCAAACAATTAGAATACTTTCGTGCAATCGTAGAAGAAGGAAATGTCAGTGCTGCCGCCAGATCCCTGCACATGACACAACCACCATTAAGCTATCAGATGAAAATGCTGGAAGACGAATTACAAGTACAGCTTTTTATCAGAGGTACAAAAAGAATTACTCTGACCGAAGCCGGTAAAGTGCTCTATGCCAGAGCCACCAGTCTGCTTACTATGACGGATATCGCCAAACGTGAAGTAATTAAAGCAAGCCAGTCTACTACTCTCCATATTGGTCTGACACCTTCCAGTGTTTCCATTATGTCTGATTACTTAGTTCGATTTGCTTCAAAATATCCTGATATTCACTTTGATATACATGAAGGTTCTACATTTGCTTTGAAAAATGAATTGGAAAATGGACTGGTAGATATTACCACACTTAGAACGCCGATTGTATTAAATGAATGTAACACCAGAGTTTTATTACAGGAAAATTTGGTAGCAATGGCAATCCCTGGCTTTTTTGATATTGGATATACAAATATTTCATTAAAAGAGCTATCGCAAAAATCCTTGATACTTTCTCATCGCTATCGCAAATACATTATATCTGCTTTTGAAGACAATGGATTAACTTGTGACATATACTGTGAATGTGAAGACGCCAGAACCGCCATAACTTTGGCTGAACATGGTTTAGGGGTTGCAATTCTCCCTTCTTCCATGAGAGAACTCAACCCCTGTCTTTATGCTTATTCTATTAAAGATACGAACCTCTCGACAGAAATTCTTCTTGCCTGGAGAGCTGAGCGAATTCCGGTTGAGGTAGAAAAATTTTTATCCGAATTAAAATAACTTACAAGCAAGTACAAAAAAGTTTCACATCTGTATTTGCACGACTGTGTTATAATACTTACGAAAGGTGGAATTTTCATGAATACATACTATGCTACACATTATTTTAATTTCAAAAATATTGGAGTCTACCTGCTAGCTTCTCTTCTGGGACTTATCATTGTAATTACAATTGTCCTATGCATTGCTAAATTGCAAATGCAAAAAAAATTGCAAGATGATTCTTTAACTACTCGTAAAATACGTCGTTTAAATCGCGAACATCAGGCGAAAGAACTCACTATTATTGAAAGTTTTTTTGAAATGGTATTTGCCAGCACTTCAATTCTCATCTTTTTATCATTATACTATATTCTTGATGAGCGAATTCCTGCAGTCTCTGTGTATTGGGAAAAATACCAGGATTTATTGTTGTTGTTGTTTCTCTGCTTCTCTGTCATCCTAAACGGATGGCTTGATATTGTACTTGTTCCTCTGGAAGAACTTGATTCCGATCAGAAGGCTTCCATACGTCTGGTTTCAACCTTCTATATTATATTGATTTTGCTATACATCAAATTCATTTACAATGATGATAACTATGATTCACTCATGATGTATTTTATTACACTCGCAGTCGGTCGTTTTATATACTTCGATTTTACAATGCACGATTTTTTAAGTACGATACATGGTTTTGTTCAACAACTTCCTCTACTGATATTAATGGGAGCATATTCTGGTTTCATTTGCTGGTTCGGGTTTTACAGTGGATTCCTACTCACATCAAATGGAGTAATTGTCAGTACTTTACTGGCACATTTATTTATGATCTGTTCTATCTATATTTTAGATAAAACAAAAGTTTTCCGACTCCTCTTGTAAGTTATTTTTAATTATTCACAGAGTTCACAAAATCATATTTGATTTTTCACATTTTCTTCACAGTTTTCCACGTTTTCCCCTTGACACGCGGTGCTATAATAAAACTGTAACAAGGAAATAGAACTTAACAAAACCTACTTATAGAAAAAAGTTGAAGGCTGCTAAGCGTGATTCAGTATTTGGAGGAAAAGATAAATGAATACTTTAAAAGCTGAAAAAAGAAACATGACAACAAAAGCCAAAAAACTTAGACGCGAAGGATTTGTAACCGGTAATCTGTTCGGTCGCGAGATGACAGAATCCATTCCATTGCAGATGGACAAACGTGCCGTTGACCAGCTTCTAAAAGACGAAGGAAAAGGTGGTCAGGTAATGCTCGAAGTTGACGGACAGACTTATGATGCACTTATTAAAGAGGTCGATTATAACCCATTGAAAGGTTATGTCGATGAGATTGATTTTCAGGCATTAGTAAGTAATGAAAAAGTTCACTCTACTGCTGAAATACATCTGATTAATCTTGAGAAACTTGCTGCCGGTGTTCCACAGCAGATGCTGCATGAGATTTCATTCAAAGCACTTCCTGCTGCACTGGTAGAAAAAGTTGAAGTTGATGTCGGAGAGTTAAAGGTTGGCGATACAGTTCGTGTATGCGATCTGCCAATTGCTCAGGACAAAGACGTCGATCTGATGACGGATGCTGAAGCTACTGTCGTTACAATTACAGAGGTTCACGTATCTGCTGCCGATGCTGCTGAAGAAGCAGATGAGGAAGCTGCTGAATAATAAATACGGGATTTAAGCGCAGGGTAATTCATCCTGCGCTTAATATTTCTTTAAATAATTAATGACCTTCTCCGTCATTGCATTTTGATATTTCCCTTTTCTCCAGATTACTCCTATTCGCTGTTCAATCGATGGGAATACCGGGATTCCAACAAGATCCGGATGGTCTTCCAGCATTGAGCGATATAAAAATGAACCTATTCGTTCTGACTTAATCATATTGATCAATGTTGTCACTTGACTGGTATTTAAAATAACATGTGGATTTACACCGGCTGCTTTAAATTGTCTTGTCAGTGTCATGACCTGAACAGAATCTGTATTAAACAAAATCAATGGTTCCTCTGCCAACATTGTTAGAAGAATCGTACTTTGATTTGCAAGAGGATGATCTTTTGAAACACAAAATAACAAATCCTCTGTATCAATTACATGCAGATTACATTTATCAATTGCTGTCTGCTCTGCATTCACAATCGCCAGATCCAATTTCTCATCCAGCACAAGCTCACATGCTTTGATTGAACCATATTCATATAATCGGAAATCCACTTCCGGAAATTCTTCTCGCAATGAAAGATACATATCAGGCAAATAAATTGTTCCAAGCATCGGCGGAATTCCGATTCTGATAGGAGTCACTTGTTTTCTTAATTCATAAAATTCAGAAGTAACCGCATCTGCATGGGCAAGCAACTCTTCTGCGCTCTTATAAAATTTTTCTCCTTCCGGTGTTAATGTCAATTTATTATTGTGTCTATAAAATAAATTAACTCCAAATTCTTCTTCCAATGATTTAATTGCATTTGACACTGATGGCTGCGTTACAAATAATTCCTTCGCTGCTTTAGTAATATTATGATATCTTGCCGCCACACAAAAATATTCCAACTGAGTTAATTTCATCGTGCATCCCCTCCTTCTGCACTTGATTTCTTTTCTTGTTTTATAATGGGAAATCATTCTCGAACACTATTCAATATTCTTTGTTTTTCCAGTTCTTCCATAGTTTTTTCTTATAGTACCATATTTTTTTCCAAATGTACATTTCCCGAAACATTTTCTATAATACAGTCATAACAAACAAGTAATCCAAACGGCCGGAAGTAAATTACTTTTTGGTGTAACATGACTGAATTAATCAGTCACAAAAGAAAAAGTTAATAAAGGATTGGAGGAAAACATATGAGTCCCTCAACAATAACTCTTCTGTTTCTCCTATTTGCGGTAATCATGTTTGTACTAGAAAAGATTCCGCTTGGAGTAACATCGATGATTGTCTGTATCGGCTTAGTAGTAACTGGGGTTTTAGACATAAAGACAGCCTTTGCAGGATTCATTGACAGCAATGTAATTCTCTTCGTAGCAATGTTTATCGTAGGCGGTGCATTATTTGAAACCGGTATGGCTAATAAAGTCGGTGGCATTGTTACAAAATTTGCTAAATCAGAACGAATGCTGATTATTGCAATCATGGTAATTGTAGGTTTAATGAGCGGTGTTCTTTCCAACACTGGTACAGCCGCCGTACTCATTCCGGTTGTAATCGGAATTGCAGCAAAATCCGGATACAAAAGATCCAGACTTTTAATGCCACTTGTATTTGCAGCTGCCATGGGCGGTAACCTTTCACTGATCGGTGCTCCGGGAAACCTGATTGCACAAAGTGCACTGGAAGAAATGAATCTTCAGTTTGGCTTTTTTGAATATGCAATCGTTGGATTACCTATTCTTATAGCAGGAATTGTTTTTTATGCAACAATTGGATATAAACTGCTGCCAAGTCATGATGTAAAAGATGATGGTGCCTTTGACACTACAAAAGATTTCAGCAATGTTCCAAAATGGAAACAATGGCTTTCTTTAATCATTTTGGTACTTACATTACTTGCAATGATCTTCGAGAGTAAAATCGGCATTAAGCTTTGTATCTCTGGTGGAATCGGAGCACTGCTTCTGATTCTCACAGGTGTTATTTCTGAAAAAGATGCATTAAATTCTATTGATTTAAAAACCATCTTCCTGTTCGGAGGTACACTTTCTCTTGCATCTGCACTACAAGAAACAGGTGCCGGTGAAGTAATTGCAAATAAAGTAATCGGAGCTCTTGGAGCAAATCCTTCTCCGTATGTATTAACATTTGTAGTATTCCTGCTGTGCTGTATCATGACAAACTTTATGTCAAACACAGCAACAACCGCACTGATGGTTCCTATATGTCTCTCTATCGCACAAGGTATGGGAGCAGATCCAAGAGCCGTATTGATGGCATGTGTAATCGGTGGTTCCTGCGCATATGCAACACCAATCGGTATGCCAGCCAACACAATGGTAGTCGGCGCCGGTGGATACAAATTTATGGACTATGTAAAATCCGGATTCCCATTGATCATCATCGCAACAATTGTCAGCATGATCATTCTTCCGATTGCATTTCCATTTTTCCCGTGATATATCACCGAAAATATCAATTAATTACTTTCGTAACACTTTAACTTTTTAATTTTTTTATTCAAGGAGGCAAAACAATGGATAAACAAGCACAGGTTGAGCAGCTTACCACTTATATGGCGAATTTCGTTTCATATATCGGTAAAGTACTCCCAGATGACATCAAAGCAAAAATTAATGAACTTGCGGAAAAAGAGGATAGTCCACTTTCAAAAGTAATCTATCAGACAATGCAGAAGAATCAGGTTCTCGCACAGGAACTCAACAGACCAAGCTGTCAGGATACTGGTGTGTTACAGTTCTGGGTAAAATGTGGAACAAACTTCCCACTTATCAACGAACTGGAAGGTTTATTAAAAGAAGCTGTTGTAAAAGCTACTTTTGAGGCACCTCTTCGCCATAACAGTGTTGAAACTTTTGATGAATATAACACAGGTAAAAATGTAGGAAAAGGAACTCCAACTGTATTTTGGGATATCGTACCAAACAGTGATAAATGCGAAATTTATTCTTACATGGCAGGTGGCGGATGTACACTTCCAGGTAAAGCAATGGTTCTTATGCCAGGTGAAGGTTATGAAGGAGTCACAAAATTTGTCCTCGATGTTATGACATCATACGGACTGAATGCATGTCCTCCACTTCTTGTAGGTGTTGGTGTTGCAACTTCAGTAGAAACTGCTGCATTACTCTCTAAGAAAGCTCTTATGAGACCACTTGGAAGCCATAATGAAAATGAACGTGCTGCTTCTATGGAAAAACTTTTAGAAGACGGAATCAACTCTATCGGCCTTGGACCTCAGGGAATGGGTGGAAAATACTCTGTTATGGGTGTACATATTGAAAATACAGCAAGACATCCATCCACAATCGGTGTTGCTGTAAACGTTGGTTGCTGGTCACACAGACGTGGACACATCATTTTCGATAAGGATCTTAACTACACAATCACAACACATTCGGGGGTGACTTTATAATGTTAGAAATGAAAGATGGAAAGAAAATTTTAACTACACCAATCTCTGCTGAAGACCTCGCAGATATCCATGTTGGAGATATCATTTATCTGAACGGAAGCATGACAACATGCCGTGACGTTGCTCACAGACGTCTTGTTGAGGAAGGAAGAGAACTTCCAGTTGATGTAAAAGATGCAGCTATTTTCCATGCCGGACCAATCATCCGTCCTCTGGAAAATGATAAATTTGAAATGGTTTCTGTAGGACCAACAACAAGTATGCGTATGGAAAAATTCGAATATGAATTTGTAAAGGAATCAGGAGTACGTGTAATCATCGGTAAAGGTGGTATGAAAGAAAACACAGAACGTGCATGTAAAGAATTTGGCGCTATCCACTGTGTATTTCCTGCCGGAAATGCCGTAGTTGCCGCTACAGAGGTTGAAGAAATCGTTGATGCTCAGTGGCGTGATCTTGGAATGCCTGAGACACTCTGGCACTGCCGTGTAAAAGAGTTCGGACCTTTGATCGTATCTATTGATACAGAAGGACGTAATCTCTTTGAAGAAAACAAAGTTGTTTTCAATGAAAGAAAAGAAAAAGCGATCGAAGAGATCTGCAAACATGTAAGCTTTATCAAATAATTTAGTAAGTATAAACCCAAAATTTTTGCCCTTATATAAACCATACATAAGATATAGAACGTATGACTCAACTGCCATGACATACCGCCTATAAAGAAGCATTTGCAACTTCGTTTCTTATGTATGGTTCTTTTATTTACATATTTTCTTTGCTTTCATCATATAACTGATTTGCAAATCGGCTAAACTCTGATTTTGTCCACACAACCGGCACCGGATACAAAGGATTCCCCTCTTTCTCTGCCCACCTGGCAATCTTTGAAATATCCTTTTTCTGAATCATATCCAGATATTTTGGAATCCCCATCTTTTCGTTCATCTCATCAATCCATTGAAGAAATGCTTCTGCCTTTGACTGTACGCTGACATCCTCTGCTTCAATACCGCAAACATCACATAGCTCCGCTAATTTTTCATGCACAACACTTCCATATGCTCTCATAACCAGCGGAAGTAACATCGCCATCGCCAATCCATGAGGGACATTATACAGCCCACTTAACGTATGGCCTATGGCATGAACATATCCTACACTCCCTCTTGTAAATGCTCTTCCTGCATAAAATGCCGCCTGCAATTGTCTTATTGATTTCCTTGGACGTGCTATTCTCGCACCGATTGCTTTTGCACAATCCATTGGAGAACCACCACCTACTGCAACAATACAACTGCACTTTTCTCGCTTAAATATCTCTACGCCGCGCTCTACTTCCGTATCTATCGGATTTTGTGAAACGTCATCAAAAATATAATATGACAAATTTTCCTGCTGCAATCCTTTTTCTAATTCATCCAGCAGCCCTCGTTTATAAATGTTAGGTCCTGTCACAATTAAAATATTGGATAGCTTCTTTTTCTTTAAAAACTCCGGAAGCTGACAAATAGATCCCGCACCCTTTAATATCTTTGGCATACGCCAGGGAATTATATACATTGCAGCCTTCATACAATTTTGATATATACGACAGTATATTTTTGTAAAATTGATAAGTCACATCCCCCTTCTTTTCCTCTTTATCCAAGAACAAACATTTATGTTACTATCATACTCTATAAAGAAGGGAGACGGCAACCGGATTTTCCTGTCTTATGCAATAAAAGCGTTTATGTTATTGTTAAAAAAATTATATAGAATCGTTCCAATTCATCCTTCCATATCTCAGTGCCATTCCATAAATCTCTTTCTGCAGCTTAACAGACAATTGTCTTGTGTTAATTCTCCATTTCCAGTTCTTTCCAACTGTCGATGGCGTATTGATACGGCTCTTGTTATCCAGTCCCAAATAATCCTGCATCGGAATCACACAAAGTTTTGCACTACTTCTCATAATCAGGCTAATGAAAGACTTGTATAATTCCTTGTCCGGTGTTGCCTGATCACAAAGATATTCTCTTGCAAGTTTCTGTTCATCCTTCGTGATACTGCTCCACCATCCAACGATTGTCTCGTTATCATGAGTTCCTGTATATGCGACACTATTTACCGGATAATTATGTGGCAAATAATCATTCGCACATCCGGAATCTCTGGAATCAAATGCAAACTCCAGAACTTTCATTCCAGGAAATCCACTGTCTCTTACCATATCTCGTACAGAATCCGTTACATAACCCAAATCTTCTGCAATGACCGGTTTCCATCCAAGTGCCTGCTCTACTTTACGGAACAAGTCAATTCCCGGTCCTTTTTCCCAATGTCCGCCAATTGCATTTTCTGCTTCATACGGAATAGAAAAGTATTCGTCAAACCCACGGAAATGATCAATACGTACGACATCATACATGTTGAACACATAGCGAAGTCTTGAAATCCACCATTCGTAACCGGTACTTCTATGATAATCCCATCGATATAACGGATTTCCCCACAACTGTCCTGTTGCCGAAAATCCATCCGGCGGGCATCCTGCTACTGCTACCGGAACATTTTCAGAATCTAACTGAAACAGTTCTGGATGTGCCCATGCATCAGCACTATCCATCGCAACATAAATCGGAATGTCTCCAATAATTTTAATTCCTTTGCTATTCGCATAATTCTTCAGCTTCATCCATTGTTCATGAAATTTAAACTGCATATACTGTTGAAATTCGATATCGTAATAAAGCTCTTCCCTGTAATAATCCATTGCATTATTCCAACGAAGTCTGATATCCTCTGCCCACTTCGTCCACTCTACATCATCAAATCTTGCCTTTACTGCCATAAATAATGCATAATCTGCCAGCCACCAGTTATTTTCTGCAACAAATTTCTGGTAGTCTGGATTCTCGCTGATATTACTTCTCTCGTATGCTTTTCGAAGCAATGGATAACGCCCTTTATAAATTTTCTCATAATCTACTTTATTTTTTGTTGTTCCCCAATTTACTTTATCGCACTCTGCACGAGTCAGCACTTTTTCCTCAATCAGCTCATCCAGACTGATAAAATATGGATTTCCTGCAAATGTAGAGAAAGACTGATACGGCGAATCCCCGTAACTGGTCGGACCAAGCGGAAGTATCTGCCAGTAACTCTGTCCGGCTTCCTTCAACCAATCTACAAATTCATACGCACTTTTCGAAAAACATCCAATGCCATATTCCGATGGCAAACTACTGATTGGCATTAAAATACCTGCAGCTCTTTCATTCATTTTTAATCTTCCTTTCTTTTAAAACCTGCAATTAAACTTCTATCATGACTCCATAATGATCGGATACAACCGGATAAACCTTTCCATTACACACAACCTTTGATGAATGAACTTGTTTCTCCTGATTGCAGAAAATATAATCCAGTCTCTTTTCATTTTTCAGATTGCTTCTGCCATCGGATTCACGCCAGCCATCAATTTCTTCTTCCACCGTAATGCCGTCGTCCTTTTCTTCTGCTAATACATATGTATCCTTCCATCCACTGTTACAAATTAGTTCGTAACCTTCTCCTTTTACATGATCCAGACTGTTGAAATCTCCCATAAGCCATATCGTACTTTCTGCAAATTCTGCATCACTAAGTACCTGTTGCATTGTTTTCCACTGTTTTCGCAATGGCTCTTCCTCGTCATTCCACCATCCCATATGTACAGTAAAATACCAGTCATCACTGTCTTTGGTCTGAATTCCAAGTATTTTTCTCGTCTTCCAGTTTGCATAATCATCTACCTGACTGATGAGATATTGTCGCACTCTTGCAATCGGTTTTCTCGACAACAATGCCATTCCTTCATCATATTTCCCATATCCAAGTTTAGCCGAAATCCATGTCCAATAATAATACGATCCGTTTTCCCGAAGTTTCTCCACTACTGCTTTCGCATGATTGTCCTCTCTTACAGGAAGTCCGAATTCCATACATCTTGTATAGCCTGCCAACATAACATCCGGAATAATACCTGCACTTGCAGATTGATTTACTTCTTGTAATGCAACGATATCCGGCTGCTCTTTCTCTAACATTTTTATGAATTGTTCCTTCTTCTGCGTATAATTGTTTTCCACTAAACTATGCGTATTCAATGTCATGAATTTCATTTTTATCCGCTCCTAATTACTATCCTTTACTCTCGCTTTCACGTATTTGATGCGAGGGATATAATCCCCTCGCATCTCATTTTTATAAAATATCATTAATATCTGATTTTAATACATCTGCTTTTGGTCCGTACACTGCCTGAATTCCATTATCCTTCTTAATCAGCCCCAGTGCGCCCTCTGACTTCCATGCCGGAAGTTCTGCGACTTTATCCAACTCTTTTACCGTTACACGTAATCTTGTCATACAAGCATCTACAAGAACTATATTTTCCCGACCGCCGAGAAGTGTAATAATTCTTTCTGCCTGGCTGTCAGCCGCTCCTTTTTTCGCATTTGCTCCTTCTGATGTATTTGTATCGTCCGCATCTGCATTTTCATCCATATAATTACCAAGTCTTCCAGGTGTTGCGTAATGGAATTTACCAATCATAAAATATGCAACAAAATATCCAATCACAAAGAATACCACAACACAAATTATAAAGTTAATGACATCCCCTGCAAGTCCGGCTCTTAAACACATTGGGATTCTGGTAATAAACTCCAGATTTCCAAATGAATGAACTCGTAAATGAATGATTCCTGACATTGCAAATGCACATCCCTGTAAAACTGCATATACAATGTATAATGGCAATGCACAGAACATAAACATAAATTCCAATGGTTCTGTAACACCTGTCAAGAATACTGCCAATACAGTTGAGATAAACATAGAACGATATTTATCTTTCTTGTCTGCGTCAACTCGACGATACATAGCAAGTGCTACACCAAGTAACAATCCGGTTGCTCCTATCATCTGGCCAACTTTGAAACGTGCCGGTGTAACAGTTGTAAGCAAATTCTTGTATGCATCAAGCTGTCCTGCATCTTTGTAATTAATCAAATCTGTTACCCATGCAAGCCACAGCGGATCCTGTCCAAATACCTGTTTTCCGGCATTGATTCCGGTTGCAATTGTGTAAGTTCCGCCAAATGAAGTATAGTTCATTGGAATTGTCAGCATATGATGTAATCCAAATGGAAGTAACAGACGTTCCAACGTTCCATAGATAAAAGGTGCCAGGATTGGTGATGTAGAAGATGAATTTGCGATCCACACACCAAATGCATTGATTCCTGACTGTACTACAGGCCAGATTACTGCTAAGATTAACGAAATAATTACTGACCATGCAATACAAACCATTGGTACAAAACGTTTTCCATTAAAAAATGACAACGCGTCCGGTAATTTACGATAGTTGTAATACTTATTATAGATTATTCCTCCGGCAAATCCTGAAATAATTCCGACAAACACACCCATGTTCAGTGCCGGAACTCCCAATACAGAAGTAAAATATCCATTTACTAAAATTTCTTTTCCGAACAATGTATGTGTTATTGCATCCGGATCATTTAACATTGCAGAAGTAACTCCGAATATTGAACCCGTTATCTGATTAATTAAGATAAATGTAATTACTGCTGCAAATGCACCGCCTGCTCTTTCTTTTGCCCAGGAACCACCGATTGCTACTGCAAATAGAATATGTAAGTTATTAATAACTGCCCATCCGATGTTCTCCATCGTACTTCCGACCGTCAAGATAAATGAAATATCTCCGCCTGCCATCTGCACCAGTTTTCCTATACTGATCATCAGACCTGCTGCCGGCATAACTGCAATAACCGTCATCAATACTTTTCCAAGCTTCTGAAGAAGATCAAAATTGAAGTTGAATTTCTTCTTTTCTTTCTTCTTTGAAGTTTCTTTATCTACTGTATTCTTCTCTGATTTATCTGCCTTGACATCTGATGTTTCTGTGCTATTCTGCGTATCTTGTGCTATTTCCTCTTTTTTGTCCTTCACTGTCAGTACTACAGATTCTCCTGCTTTTACATTTCCCTCTGTATATAAAATTTCTTTTTCTTCCAAGTCAGAACAAATCAGAACAGGGCTGATGGAATTAAGTCCTTTTTCTTTCAGAAGATTCAAATCCACCTCAGCTATCAGATCACCGGCCTTTACTTTATCGCCTGCTTTTGCGTAAACCTTAAAACATTCCCCCTTCAGAGATACCGTTTCAAGTCCTACGTGCACCAAAACCTCGAGACCATTATCCGCTGTAAATCCGTATGCATGACCGGTTTCAGCAATTGATGAAATTTCTCCGTCCACCGGACTTACAATTTTCCCATCTTCCGGTATGATTGCTATTCCATCCCCGATAACTTTCTCCGCAAATACCGGATCCGGGACTTCTGATAGTGAAACTGCCTTACCGGTTAACGGAGCCAGAACAGTTGTCAGTACATTTTGTTTCTCTTGATTACTCACTTTTAAACCTCCCCTGTGTTTCCTTTACTCTATATTATTTTTTATTGCACGCTTCTGCTTTTGTTTGCATTGTTTTGTGCAACCGTTTGCATTAATTATAATCAGAGTTTCATGATATTTCAATTCTATTTTCTAATATTGCATCGCTTTCTCTTTTTTCCACAATTTACCATGCTTGTTTTTGTGCATTTTTCTAGTTTCATTTTTGTTGTTTTTGAAATATCACACAATTTAATATCTATGTTTTTGTTACTATTGCTCAACATTTCCGTCTTTTTATTTCCACTCCTTTTGCATAACTTATGCAATTTCTTATGCAATGCATTTGACATTAGTATTTTCTTTCTTTAAAATACTATTTATAACTTATACATAAAAATGAAAGGCTTTATTTATGACAGTGACAATTAAAGATGTTGCAGCTTTGGCAGGGGTATCTCCTTCTACAGTATCCAGAACCTGTAAAAATAACCCTTCTATCAGCAATGAAACAAAAGAAAAGGTTCGAAAAGCAATGATCGAGCTTGGGTATGAACCAAATTTCCAGGCTAGTAACCTTGCTTCTCAAAATTCACGAACAATAGGGATTATCCTTCCTGCGTCTGCACGTGAAGTATACGAAAACTCATTTTATCTTGAAGCAGTTCGCGGTGTCAGTCATTACTGTAACCAAAAACAATATATGACAACGATTGTAACCGGACAAGACGAAGACGAAATATTGCAGGCAGTCCGCTCTATGTCGAGAAGTGGTAAAGTAGATGCGTTTATCGTTCTGTATTCCAGAAAAGATGATCCTGTTATCGACTATTTATTTAATGAAGGATTGCTATACAGTCTGATTGGAAAAGCTACACAATACACAAATCAGAGTATCTATATTGATAATGATAATCTGCTGGCAGGGCAGGAAGCAACTGAATACCTCTACCAGCTCGGTCATCGTCGAATTGCATATCTGGGTTCTGACAGCAATCTCATTTTCTCTGCTGACAGAAAATCCGGTTACCAGCTCGCACTCGCAAAACATGGGCTTCCGATGCGACCTGAATACTGTGTAGAAGTTGCAAATGTATCACAGAATAATACCAAAGAAATTTCTGCGTTATTATTACAATCCGAACCCCCAACCGCAATTGTAGTAAGTGATGATATTCTTGCTGTTTCTCTGGAACGAGTATGTCTGCAGAACAAACTGTCGATTCCGGAAGATTTATCAATCATCTCCTTTAATAATTCATTATTTGCAAGACTGACTTCTCCACAGCTCACATCCATTGACATCAATTCATGCCAGCTGGGAATTGAAGCAGCCTCGCAGATTATTAATCATATTGAAAATCCGGGATTGGTTGCGACAAAGATTATCGTGCCACATCATTTGATAGAAAGAGACAGTTGCTGTAAGGTTTCTGGAGAATAATTTTTCAGACTTTCATTCTCCCCTTATTAGATACATATTCCATTAGACTTTGTGGCTTGGCCTACATAACCCCAAAATAGATAAGAGAGTTTCGATTTACGTGAAAGAAATCAAAACTCTCTTATCTGCTATATTTTCTTCAAAAACTTTTCTTTCTGAATCTCCACTAATATAATATCGGGTCCGATTTTCCTGATACATGCAAATGGGATAATATATTCCGAGTCCACGCCAAATATCCCACATACTTTTCCGGGTCCGGGAACGATAATTGCTTCTATCTGTCCACTGCACAAGTCAAAATCTATATCTACTACACATCCTAACACCTTACAATCGCAGGTATTAATTACTTCTTTTTCTCGTAATTCACATACGCGCATCGTGTCACTCCTGCATATATCACTTATATTATTATATGCATCAATAAAAATTTTGACACGGCAGCATTTTTTACAGTTCTAGAACAAATGATGAATGAAACTATTCCGCAACTCTAAAACTTTTCAAAATTTCTATTACTTCTTTTTCTTCCTTTTCTGTAAATTTCCCATCCGGTGATTCCGCTATAAAAGCATGTGGTCTTGGATAATCAAATGAAAATTCATCAATATCTCCTACCTGTTTTACATATTCATGCTCACCGAGATATGATTCCGGAACAACAGCATAAAATGTTCCTCCGTCAATTTCTGTATAATCAGAATCTAGTTGCATATCCATTGTTGCTTTAGCCTTTACTTTTGCAACTACAAATGGACCTAAATATGAAAAATCTGTATTTGTTCCGGCTGGATATGATGGCACAAATTGCGAATCCGCCACTTTTGTGACATCTGACTTTTCCACCATTCGCATTGCTGCGCCCAATGCTCTTGAACACGACCAATATGACACAGTAACATTTCTATCATTTGCTATAACAACATTTTCTTCAACCGGAGTTGTCCCATCTCCAACTTCTTCTGTTGTCACGCTCCATCCTGACGGAATATTAAATTGAAACTTCGGACAAGTAATTGCATTTACTTCGCCATATCGAGTCGTATATGTAACTCCAACATTTCCTTCCTCATCTATCGTTCCTTTTTCGCCTGTTTCCGTCCATTCCATATCTTTTTTCCACTCGCTGCTGGATTTCCAATGTTTTTCCCAGAATGGTTTTAATTCTTTTGCAAAAAGTGGCTGCTCTACTAATTTTTCGTCAATAATAGGCACTGAAACAACCAGCGTTCCTGATACCTTCGGCGTAATAGATAAATCTAACTTTCCTGCGTATCCTGCAAGATCTGGATTCGTTGTCACTTTAGCCTCTCCCTCTGCTTTTCCAGAAATTCCTCCTGAGAAATCCATTCCTGTACAACCATATAACTGTGTGGTCAAATGAATTGCTATATCTGCTGAGCTTTCTCCAGAAACTTGTACCGTGGTCCAGTGCACTCCATCCGAATTATCTGTATGCTCATTTATCTCTTCCACTTTACTTTTTCTGCTGTCATATAAAAATCCATGCGTATTTTCTGAAGATATCTGATAATCCAGACTCATAGATCCTTCTACTTTCACATTTCCATTCAATACAACCGCCAGATCATTTGTTACCACAATTGGTACTCCTGCCACATCAAATGTAAAATTAGGAAGCTCTTTCTCGTAAATGACCTTTTCTATTTCTTTTTGTAAATCTGAACCATATGCTAAATGCAGTGACGCACCTGTTTTATCACGTACAGCTATTCCAAATTGAACCTTACCATTATCAATGTCCAATCTAAGCTCCAGCCATATATCAAATCCTGCTTCTCCACTAATGTGAATATTTTCTATCTCTTCATCAAAAGAAGCTCCAAACATATACCCGTCATCTTCTGATTCCTCATCTTCATCGTCTTCCGAATCCGCCATATCTACCAGCTTCGCAGTAGAGCTTGTATCTCTCACAATTTTCGTATTATCATAAGATACTTTCTGCATACTTACTCTCGATTCTTCCTGTTTAACATCCGGATGTCCTTTTTCTAATCCATCTTCTGTCAATTTATAATTTTTTACAATATGTGCTTTTTCAAAAACATCTGTCAAATATGCCGGTTCTGTTTCTATGATATATTTACTGCCTTCTTTTTTTACTTCCGTTACTCTTCTGATAAATCCGTCTTTTGCATCCGGTATTATACCTGCTGTAATAACATCCCCTTTTTTATATTTGGGATTTTCACTGAATACGATTCTATTCTCTTCAACAGACAAAATGCTCTTTGTTATGTCACTGTCCTTTGTTATAACACGAACATTGTCTTTTACAACAGTTTCGTTTCCCGATTTTTTCTTGTCATTCGTATTTTTCAAATAAAATATACCTGCTGTTATTACAAGCAGCACTAACACAATAATTAAAATTATCCACTTATGTAATTTATTCTTTTTCAAAATAGTTTCCCTTTTCTCTTTTGCTTCAATTTAAATTTACTGTTTTTTTACTTTAAAAGGATTGTCCTTTTGTCCAACGCCTCTTATTTCATCATCATTTATACAATACGTTGCCGTAATATCAATTTTTTCTGTTGAAAGCGGTTTATCCGGTTTTTCCACCCAATCACCAGCCTTAAGCTTCATGATAAGAGTAGATGTATCAATTGTTCCCGATACACTATAGCTTCCTGCATGTGAATATCGATCAATTGTCTCCGGAGTATAACTATATACACCTGTTATCGTAGTTCCATCTATGCTTGTAATATTCAATTCTGCTGTACCGGAATATGGAGCCCCAGTATATGTTCCACTCCACACCCCCATCATACTGTCAATTGATTTCAACTCTGGTTTCAGACTATTCACATTTTTCTGCCATTCACCTTCATAATAATATGCAATCTCTGCAGTCACCTGAAATACAGCCTTTGCTTTACTCCATACAAAGCTACATACTATATTTTGATTTTTTCCTTTATTTGATTTCTTTTGTGATTCGATTTTCAAATCGGAAATCTCATCTTTTGCAATAATTACGTCTTGTATATCCGATGGCGAATATATATGCACTCCGCCATCCTCCTTATATGGCAATATACTAATCGTCTGACCATCCAGTAAACTAATTATTGATTCATCATCTGTTTTAAGCGCTGTCTCAGCATTTTCCTTTGTCTTTGCTGTTCCTTTCTCTTTTACAGATTTTAATTCCCATTCTTTATCAAATTCATAGCTCAATTCTACCGTAGCATTTACCGTTTCTACATCCGAAGCAAATTCAATCTCAGCAGTTAAATTTTCTGTTCCCTTTTCTAAATCTGTCTGTTCTTTTTTTATTTTAACAGATTTAATTTCTCCTTCCTCGATATTCCAGGATTCATCTTCCACTGTAAGACTCTCTCCAACTAAAGAACTTGTGATTTTTTCTTCATCAACCCCCACCAACGGCTTTATAATTTCTTCACCTGACGGATCATCATAAATTTCATCCAATATCCAGCCATCTGAATTGTACAAATGATATATCAAAATGACTTTCTTCTCATACGCGGCTTTCAAGTCCTTTGAGGTGACAGTACACCAGACCTGATCACTCTTTTCTTTCTTTTTTGTAATTCTTTTTTCAATAACTACTTTGTCAATTTTTTCTCCTTCTCTTAGAAAATTTTCCTGTGTGTACTGTTCTAAATCTTCTTTAATCTCCTTTTCCTTCGCTACACTATTGCATCCCGTACACATACAAATAAATGCAAATACCATAGCTAAACACAAAATAATTTTCTTCTTCATATTTTCCTCCTTTTTTGCTTATAGCTATATTTTTTATATTTATAGAACATTATACTATTACTATAAAAACATTACAATTAGAGAAATATATAAATTATGGAGATTATAGATTATGAAAGAACTTGATTTTTCTCGAATTGCAAAAAAAATAAAAGATACTCGTATTTCCAAACAGCTTACACAGGAATATGTCGCTAATATTGCAGATGTAAATGTCAGTCATATCAGCAATATTGAAAATAACCGCGTGAAAGTTTCTCTTTCAACACTTGTTCAGATTTGTAACGCACTTGACATCACTGTTGATTATATTCTCTCTGACGAATATAATGATGCATCTGCGCCACTTGATCAGGAGATTTTACATGAATTACATGCTTGTTCTCCTGAAACCAAATTGCAAATTTTAAAAATTATTAAGATATTGAAATAATTTCCATCCTAAGATACTTTTTTTATTTCCATATCAAGTTCTTGAAGAAATGCCATTTTATCTCCTTTGCATGCAAGCCCCAATAATTGAATTGTATTAATTCCGATCGACTCATCATTTCCACGGAGATATGATTTTATGCGTGCAGCTGTTCGTTCTTTTCCTTTTGTCTGCTTCTTTTTTTCATCTACAAGCTCCAGTTTTATTGCTAATTGTGATGTTGACACTTTCTTCTGAATTATTTCCTGATATGCAGCGGGAACATTAAAAATATAAATCTTATTACCTCTTACAAACTTTTTATTATCTTTTCTCGTGATATTTGTTTTCATATGAACCCCCTATTTACTTTCTTGTTTCTACCTGGATTATACAAAAAATTCGACATACTTTGTCTGATTTTCAATTATTTCACTTTCTATAGGACAATAATTCTGCTAACGTTCTGGGCTCATAATCCATCCAAGGTTTCATGCATCCCACATTTATTGCTGTAACTTCCGTTTTATACACATGTCTGCAGTCATTATCCACCATTTTCATCAAACAACTTTGATAATAAGTATCTTCAATACTATCGTGTGTATGACCATACAATAAAATGAATCCTTTTCCCATTCTTTTCCAACTAAAAATCGGATAATGGCTTAAAACGAGATTATAATTTTCCCCATTAGCTGAATCATGAATTTCTTTGTAATCACAAACTTCCGCAAAAAGCTGATGGTATCTGTAATCCGACACATCATCATGATTTCCCTTCACAAGTATTTTTTGACCCTTCAATGTAGAAATATAAGCGATCAAATCTTCATTTTTGCCTCTAAAACTTATGTCTCCAAGAATAAATACTCTGTCTCCATTTGTTATTTTGCTATTCCATCGTTTCTTGATCGTCTCATGCATTTCATCCAGACTTTCAAATGGTCTTTCATCAAACTTAATCGAATTTTCATGAAACAAATGCAAATCACTAATATAATAATTCATTACACATCACTCTCCCTGCACAATCGATTTAATCTCATCAATCGTCTCTCCTCTGTATAAATCCCCATAATAATAAGTTCCCCATAGGGGTAAATTATTCCGATCAAATATACACAGTTTCCCATTATTTCGCCCCACTAATTAATTTTTCAAATCACTCACCACTCTTAAAGTTATAAATCGGTTTTAATATATCAATTATATCCACTGACTCTTTGATCATTTCGATGATATCCTCTGCTCCTTTATAAGCCATCGGTGCTTCATCCAATGTATTTTCATTTACAGATGTCGTATAGATTCCTTCCATCGCCTTTATATAATCATCAAGTTTCAAATCTTTCTTAGCTTTCCTTCGCGACATAATCCTTCCAGCTCCATGAGGTGCTGAATAATTCCATTCGGGATTTCCTTTTCCAACAGCCAGTATACTTCCATCCCGCATGTTGATAGGAATTAACACTTTTTCTCCCTCATGTGCCGCAATAGCTCCTTTACGCAAAATCATTTCTTTTGTATTAATATAATTGTGAATGGTATGAAAAGCCATTCCACCTGGTATTCCTGTCATGCTATAAATAATCTCAGATATTTTGACTCTGTTTCGTTTTGCATAATTCTGACATATTTCAATATCATGCAGATAATCTTTCAGATAAACTCCGTCTAAATAACACAACTCATCCGGTAGGTCATCCCCTCTGCTACGTGCAAGTTCAATTGCTTTTCTTTGATATATTTCAGCAACCTGTTTCCCTATATTTCTTGACCCCGTATGGATAATCAGGTACTTTTCGCCTTTACTGGATTCATCAACCTCTATAAAATGATTTCCGGAGCCCAGTGTTCCGAGAGAACGATTCAGCCTGTCTACATTCTGTAGTTCATCGTAACATGCTAAATTTGTTATATCGAATACTTCTGTTGTTTTATCCCACGGGAGAAAATTTGGTACTTTGTCATCTGGTTTCCACACATTCATCCCTGACGGAATATAATGCGCGACTTCGTCCAACTTTTTAAAATCAATATCAATTTTTCCAAGATTTACTGTAAGCATCCCACACCCAATATCAACACCAACTACATTAGGAACGACTTTATCTGTAATAGTCATTGTTGTTCCAATCGTACAGCCTTTACCTGAATGAACGTCTGGCATAATACGAATTTTAGAACCTTCCGACATCGGAGAATCACACATACGTTTAATTTGATCAAGAGCCTCCTCTTCAACCACTTTTGCATAACAAATCGCACTATTAACTTTACCTGTAATTTTTATTGTACTCATTGTATTCCTCCCTCTCAATTTTCACAATTTCCATCTCATCAATACTCTGTATTTTAGATTCTCTTATATGCTTAAACAACGTTTTCTCTCCCGGTAGTTCACATGGAATTCCCACAATATCATAAGAAACTTCTTTCTCTTGTCCCAATGTTCCATAATCATCAACCCATTCAACAGTTCCGTAGCCTTCCCTTGCGTTCTCTTTTCCATAGGTAAAATACACCGTTTCTCCTACTCTGTACCTTGGTCTTCCTACTTTCTGAACAGAATCTGGTTCTCCTAATTCTTTGATTTCTTCATACAGTAGTTGAGCATCTATATATTGAATATTGTCATGATAATGTCCAAAATACCATTGCGAATAATCTAATTTCTTTGCAATTTCATCCATCCATTCCTCTGTTGACAGATCTATCTTCTCGAAATTTATTACGCTCTCCTGACTCGGTCTATATACTAACGGGCAAGTATGAGAAAACACATAATCTATTTTCCAATCTACTTCATTCAATTTATTTTCTACTCGACTTTTTACTTCGTCGTTTGGTTGTTCGTCCGGGAACCACGGAAGACCTGTTAAAAGTCGATATTCTTTATCGTGACTGTATGCCCCACCGATTGCAATCGCTTTTTTTCCATCAAAATCATAAATTTCTCCATCTTTTGCAAATACTATATTCGGAAATTCCGGCTCATAATATACCTCTCCTCCATGCCAGATTTGTGTTCTGTAAGTTTGTATATGATAAGGTCTTTCCTCATGATTTCCATGCACGCACAGAAAATAATTAGGAAAATCCGCAAGTATTTTTTTATTCTCCCGATCTTTGTCAGCTCCAAAATAGTTTAATCCGACATCTCCCAATAATATGATTACATCCTCTTTTCCAAGTTTTTTATTAAATCTTGCCAACCAGATTAGCTTTTCAAAATCTGCATGACAATCTCCTGTTATATAATAAGCCATTTCCTACCACCTTACATATATTATTCATCTTCTGTTCGCTATGCTGAAAATTGTAAACCGCCTTCAAAATCTCAATTTATTAATCTGTAATTTCCATTCTCATTTATAGCGTTTTGAATATATAGATTCATTTCGTTTCTTATTTGTTCCATCTGTTTTCCAGTATCTGGATTTGTATACGGAATCCTTCCTATAATTTTATCCACATAATGGTTATCTCTTATTCTTTCGTATGTCGCTTTAAAATTTATATCATAAAAATATGCAAGATAAGATATCCAATAATCCATCTTTGTCTTTCTTGTCTCTAATAGAACTGATTTATGATTTTTGAATTGTCGCATAACTTCTGGCGTAATTTCTGACATTCCTACCTGTTCTGCAGTAACTCCCATGAGAATATCAATTGCTGTTTCGAGCTTCACTCTGCAATTGTCAAGTTTATCTGCATCACGTATGATTTGAGCATGCATCAATTCTCGCTTATTCGTAATTCCTTTTAAGCAGTAATCACTATGATGTCCAATTGCTGTTTTAATAATTTCATCCCACTTATCTTCTTTGACAAAACACCGAATCAGTCTCTTCTCAAATAAAATTTTCACACCGAATGCTGCGTGGTCCATCGTTCCCGGTTCAAAACTGTTGTAACATTTTAATTGTTCAAATCTTCCAATATCATGCAACAATCCAATAATCTGAGCGAGCTCACAATCTTCTGCGGGCAGTTTCATATCTTCTGTAATTTTTTTACTGCATTCCATCACTCCATAAGTATGCACAATCTTCAACTTTATCTTTTCATTTTTTTGGTCATAATCATTCAAATAGTTTTCAAACGCTTTCTTCGCATATTGTAAGTCAATCATTTCGTTTTTCCGCCTTATTTTCAAGATTTCTCAACATAATATTCCTGCCCTGTCTCCAGGCAAACTGCTGCTAACCGTCCATCGCTTCGATTACACCCACAGTCAATCGCAATATGATGATTTGCTTTATATATATAACCTGGTTTAGGATTTCCCAGAATTCCCTGTGTCGGTGTATGTCCTGTTACCACATAGGTATCTTCAAAATATTGGATATCATACTCAGCCCTGTCCCATATCAATTCTTTTAGGGAATATTCTTCAATATCTTTTCCCGGATAGTAATTTCCAAGTCCTCCGTGAACTAATAAATAGTTTTTTCCATTAACTGTCAGTTCTTCGTAAATCATAAAGTCTTTTATAAAATCAATCACTTCATATTGCATTTCCCGGCTCAATGTCCGAAACTCATCAATGGTTGACTTGCTGCCGTTGTGCTGCCAGTTCACAAGATTCTCCAACATTTTTTCATCGACTTTTTCGATAGAAATCTTCGTGATTTCCTGCATCAAAAATTCCATACACTCTAATGCCATAAGCTCATGATTTCCTGTCAGACATACTACATTTGGCATTTCCATAATCTTCAGAATAATCTGAATCGGATGCGGACCTCTGTCCAGAATATCTCCAAGAACATACAACGTATCTGTCTCTTTCAACCGGATTTCCTCCAGCAAGCTGATAAACAATTCGTACTCTCCATGAATATCCGAAACAACATAAGTAGCTATGCCAATCATCTCCTTTCGTTCCTAAGAAGCCCCTAACACACTCCAAATTTTACCGTTTCCGGTATCACTTAACATGCAAATCCAATCTTCTTTATCTGTCTTCTTTCTTCCAATGGAACATCTGGAATATCGCTTTCTTCAATGGTAGTCAGCATTTCTGTTGTAATTTCTGTCTCGTCCATCTGACATATTCTTTCTGCCAGATTCATCTCTGCTTCTTCCAACATTTTTCTTGCAAATCTTCCATTTCCATAATCTCTGCTTTCTTTTACGCTCTCGAAATTCTTTTTTAACTTTTTCATCCCTGCCTCTGTGATTGTCATTTGTTTTCTTGAAAGCATCAATTTTGTAATCTCACAGAGTTCTTCTGTTGTATAATCAGCAAATTCTACACAAAATGCAATTCTGGAACGCATCCCTGGATTCCTGTCAAAAAACGCTTTCATTGGTTCCGGATAACCGGCAAAGATTACAATAACATTATCCCTGTGATTTTCCATCTCCTGAACGATCGTATTAATTGCCTCATCGCCAAATCCATTCTCATAGCCGTCACACAGTGAATAAGCCTCATCAATAAAAAGGACTCCGCCTTGTGCTTCTTTAAACTTTTTCTTAACTAATGGTGCTGTAGCGCCTACATGATCACCGACAAGATCTGCGCGCCCCACTTCTACAAACACGCCTGTCGATAATACTTTCTCATCTTTCATAATTTCTGCAAATAGCCTGGCTACTGTGGTTTTAGCTGTCCCCGGATTTCCTGTAAAGACCATATGTAAAGAAGATTTTTCCATTCGAAGACCTTTCTCCATACAAAGCTTGTTTATCTTATGTTTGGCAATCGCTTTATGAATCACTGTTTTAACAGAAGCTAAACCGATCATATCATCTAATTCTTTTCTAGCCATTCCCGGTTTTCTCTCCTTCTTTTCTCCCTCTCCAAGCATCTGGATATCCTCTTTCGTAATCTGAAAGAGTTCATCCTTTTGAATATCACTCAGATCTCTTCTTTGTGAAAGTAATCTTACGGATTGCTGTCTAACCGCACGTTCCATCAAATTACGTACGTATCTTCCATTCCCAAAATCATCGACATTTCTAACTTTTTCAAAGATATAATGCGCCTCTTTGATTGCGTCATCTGTCACACAGAATCCTTTTTCATGGATCATCAGCTTAAAGATATCTGTAAGTTCCTCTGCCGTATAATCCGGAAAATCAATCCAATATGGGATTCGGCTTTTCAGCCCTTCATTTCTCTTCATGAATGCTTTCATTTTTTCATTGTATCCTGCAAGAATAACAATTACATCTTCCCTTTGATTTTCCATTTCCTGAAGCAGCACTGTAATAGCTGTGTCACTCTTCATAGCGTACGCTTCATCTATGAATAAAACGCCTCCTCTCGCTGCCAGAAATGCTTCTCTGATAGCAATTACACATCCTATTCCATCCAGATCCATTCCTCCACGCTCGACAAATGCACCACTTTTTAAAATGCCTTTTTCTTTTGTAATTCCCGCAAATAATTTCGCAACTGTAGTTTTGGCACTTCCAGGATTCCCACTAAAAATCATATGCATCGAACTGGTATAATAATCATTTCCTTTTCTTTTTTTTCGTTCCTTTTCAACAACATCCGCCTTAATAATCTTATCAATCTGCTCTTTTACAATTTTCAGACCAATCATGTTATTTAACTTTTCATAAGCGGATGCTTCATTTTCATCTCTGTCTAACAGAAAATCTTCTGAAAGATTGTAGTTATATGCTTTCAATATATTTTTATTCAGACACCATGATTCAAACTGCTCATAAGCCCTCAATACATCTGTCTGCGAAAATTTATGTCCTGGGAACAATGCCATAAACTCCTGTGCCTGTCCTGCATATTTTGAATATTCGGATTTTTCAATCAACCTCTGCATATAATCGACCGCTGCTTTTCTATCCCCTGTTCCTTCTCTTAACATAATCGTCATCATATATCTTTTTAACTGTGGCAAGAGATAATAGGCAAATCCCGGATGATCCATATCATATGTAAATACAAACAGGCATTGGTTCCGATACTTCTTTATAAGTTTCTCCAGATATTGACTTGCCATTACATAATCAACCGGATCACACCCAAACTTTTCAGATAAATCTAAGACAATCACTCCGCCATAACTGTTTTCGATAATTTCTTCAAGATAGTTGTTTTTCCTGAACAGATTAGGTTCTATTTCACTTACGATTTCCATTCTTCTGCTGTTGATTCGATTCGCTTTTCGCAAATTCTGCACAAGTAGTTCTGTCATTTCACCTGCTGCTTCAACACTATGACTGGATATCACATAATGAACCATATTTCCACTGTATTCAGATAGATTTGCATGCTCCTTTATATTCCTCAGTTCCTCTACAAAATCCTGATGGTAGATACTACAGGTATCACACTCCTGCTCAGAGATAATGCGTTCCTTAAAATCATAAGGAAATGCACTTGCATCATTCATAAAGGCATAATAATAGCTCCATAGATTCGACGATTCCATGATTCGATTAGAATAGTCAAAATATCTTCTTCTTTTACATTCAAGAATACATTCCAGGAACTGATGCATCGTAATTTCATACGGATCTGCATGAATCCTTTTTATTCCAAATATATCTCGCAACATTTCAAGAATACCTTCATATACATTTTGAAAATTCAGCTTCTGTTCATCGAAAGAGAAGATTGCAGAAATCAGATTGTCCTCTTCCCGATACACTAAAAACATCCTGTTATTTTTCATATTCTGATACATATACGAGTTGATAGATTCGAGTACATTGTCGTAACCATAGTGTCTGAGTTCGATTTTTGCATTTTCCTTAATCTTTTCTGTATTTGTACCCAATTCAAAACCATAATATCTCACACTCTTTTCCTCCGTTGAAAACTACTTTTCGAAGATCATCTCATGATTGCCATTCTTTCTATTAAGCAGAAAATTCTTTTGCAAACACCTCATAATTTGATGTGTCTCTCGGCGAACAGTAAATAGCTAATTCAATGGTTTCAAAGTCATATTTATGTTCGTCAATTGCTACATGCATTGCTTTCGCAACCAGCTCCGGTGAATTTGCAAAGGCTCCACATCCAAAAGCCCCCAAAATAATAACGTCCGATTTCGCGCAACTTGCTATGTCTAAGACGCGATTTATTCTCTTCTTATATATATCAAACAACTTTTTATCTGTAACATTCTTTTTCCAGTTTTTATCATGCTGTGACATGTATCTCAGATTTGGTGCTGCACAGCTAATTACATCCACATCAAACCAGTCTTCTTCCGATAAAAGAACCGGTTTGGCAGTATCGCTCTTAAATACCGTCACGTCGCACGTTTGTATGCAATCATCATTATAAAAAGAATTCATCTTTCCTGTTTTCAATGTATATCTGTGTTTTTTATGAAATGCTTCTGTAATCTCACTTGCTGATATACATTTATACAACGTACTGATTCTACATAAGCATTCTTCCTGAGCACTGGCCCCTTTTGTCACCCCGCCACCCGGATTGGTTGCTGAAGCAAAATTTAGCACACTGATATGTTTCCCCCTATATGCCGAAGCTGCCTCAAAACTTCTTTTCTTTGAAACGATAATCTCAGCTTCTTTTCCTTTTTCGCGTTCATGTGTAAGATTCTGCAAAATAGCATCTGCATTTTTCTCAGAAATTACTCTGTTACATGCCATAGAATTTTTAATCTTGTCCTTCAACTTATGATTAGTTTCACACATCCATACTGTATTTTCAAATATTTTTATCAAATCTTCTCTTCCCATCTGCTCTCCTTTACCTCATACATAAAACGAATCTCCTAAGATGAACAGCTTGTCCTCTTTGGAAAATTCAATCACCTTTAATAATTCACAAAACTTTTGATAATCATTATGAATATCACTAACGACATAATGCATTTTCTTATTTTCTCCTATAACATTTTTGCCACAGATTCGGATAATCTCTAAGATTAAGACAAGATTCTTCTCTCCAGATAGGCTCTCCCCAATAACGGTAATCGCATATATCCCATGATTCATTTTCTTTCCGATAATGGTTTGATTTTCCGCTCTGACCATCATTAGGATTCAATTTTGATCTTCGACGAATTCTTCTATTTGCCAGCTTTTTAGCAAATCGATCTTTATCCCCTTTATAAACTGGTGTATGTTTATAGCTTCGACTCATAATATACCGTCTCCATATTCGATAAATTTTCTTTTTATCCCAACGTCTACAACATAATATCTTCTGGCTTTTTAGCTTCTTCCAGCATCTTTTCTGATAAGCTTTTTTCCCGGCATACTTCAGCATATTTTCTGGCATATTTTAGAATCAAATCTGGGCAAAATTCTTTTCCATTGCTTTTATGGCTCAAATACTCTCCCAACGCTTCCATTGCGGATCTCAAAACCTGTCTTTTGGGATCATCTTCTATACATGTTGGAAATTCTACTTCGAGATACAACGGATTAATATGCTCATGTGACCAGATTCCTGATTCTGTTAGTTTACAACAAATCGTCTGTATATCTGAAAAATCAACATACCAATTTTTTTCTTCTATACGCTCCAGATATCGATCCCAATCCGCTTCTCCCTCTACCAAAACATAATAGGAACCATTCCTTATATCTTTTACCGGTGTACCAACTTGTAATGGACAAGGCATTTTTATGAAATGATATTCGAATCGTTCCACTTGATAGCTATCTACAATTTTTTCTTCTTCTGGAAGCTCGTAAGAACTGAATCGTTCTATTTCTCCACTCATATTTAAAGTAACGGCTGCTACCGCAGTACCGTCATATGCGCAGTATTCTTCCGTCTCAAAACCCAGATTTGGATTTCCTCGCCACGGATTGCGTACAATTTCATCTGCATCTGTATCTACAATCAACTGCTTACTTATCCGACATTTCAATTCATATATCTGCATATATTTTTTTGCATATTTTAAAGCTCTATTATAATCAGAGAAAAATCCACCCTTTTCATATTCCAGATCTTCGATAACATAGACATATTTTCCGGACTGATTATGGATAAATGTTTCAAATGTCTTTTTTTCATAATTCAGCCGTTCGTTAATTTGTCTTCTTAGAGTTTCATCTCTCGTGTCTTCCGACAGCTCCTCCAAGGCATCTAAAATTTCCTGCCTGAGTCTGCCTGGTGCATTCCAGATTAAGGTAGCCTTCTGAAAATCTGTAAATGCAAAATCAATTTCTTCAAAACATTTTTTCATCCATTGAGATGGAACTATCTCAAACATCTTACTTCCTCCATACACAATTCCTGTTCTACCGAACCTGGAAAAGTCGCAAATATATCTCTTTATCAATTCTTAAATTCTTCACGTTTTGCTTCCCTGAAGCTATCCTCTTTTAATTATTTTCCTTCCTCGTCAGACAAATATTTTATAATCCCTTCCCGAATCTCTCTTGCTATCTTCAGCTCTCGTTCATTCATTCCACTGGCATTTTTTAAAACCGGATGAAAAAGAGCATCGATCACAAAAACCGTACCTTCTACACTATCATTTACAAGGAGAACTCCATATTCTTCAATATGTTCTATTTCATCCAATGCCTGCTTTAACCTTCTGTGAATGGATTCTTTGCTCTCAGTGCCTCTATTTTTTAATCGATGTAATAATTCTTCAAATGATGGTGGAATCAAAAATACCGACTGAATATTTTGTTTTTCTCTAATCTGTCTCGCTCCCTGCGAATCAATCTCAATTATTACATTTTTTCCCTTAAAATAATTCTTGTAAACATCCTTTTTAAGTGTTCCATAATATTCTCCGGCATACTCAGCAAATTCAAGAAATTCATTCTTCTTTATCAAATCTTCGAATTCTTCTCGCTTCTTAAAATAATAAGATTTTCCATCCACTTCACCTTTCCTTGGCTTTCTTGTTGTAGCTGATACAGATACGACATACTTTTCAGGATATTCTGTTAATAATTGTTGTATAACAGTCCCTTTTCCAACTCCTGAAAATCCAGAAAGAATCAATAATTTTCCCGGTGTGGCTTTTATATGATTCTCATCAATATGCTTATATAAACACTTTTTTCTATAGTTTTCATAATCCTCCACCAAAATGTCATATTCAATTGTTTCAATTTTCCCATGTATCCTGTAAATATCTGTTCCTGCAATAACGCCTTTGCGTTTTGTCTTTTTCTTTCCATTATCGAAATAAAACTCCACCAAATCATCTTTTTCAAAAAGAGGTGTACGCAGTTCATATCTCCAGTTGATTTTTTCTATTTCATCCTCTGTCCTGGCATGCAAAAGTAACGTAGCTTTTATGCAAGAGTCCTCCCAGCGATAATAAATCATCTTCTCCGAAGTTGGAAGATTTTCCATGAACAAATCATAAATATCATTTCGCACAAATAACTTTGTACATGACACATTTTCTGCTAACTTCCATTGTCTTGTATCACACTGATTTAACACTGGAAATAAAGAAGCCCATTCTCTATGATAGTTAAGATTATTTAACTCAGGTCCGTAAAATTGATAAGATCTACCATCTTCAGCAATCATAATCACGCACCCTGGTCCACCCATTCCAGATGGCGCATAAAACCCATAGGCAACAATTTTCTCAAATAATTCTTCTGTCAAATCTGATAATTTTAACTGTACTCTATCTTCAAATTTCATACTTGTCCTCCGCAGTTATTTTGCATCTTCCATTAACATCCGGATTTTTTCGAAATCATATTCTCTTATTATCTGGGCTTCTTCAGTACATTTTACTTCATGATCTGTTACCACCACATCTGCTTCCATAGGATTTTCAACAATTTTTTCTGCCATCATAGAAAAGAAATCATACATATTCATAACATCTGTAAGATGAAAATAATCTGTCAAGAATGAGAGATTTGTATCTCCAGCCACCCTTGATTTACTATTTTTTGCTACATTAAGCCAGACAAATTCATTCGTGAAAAGATCGATTCCAAACAGATATGCAAAGGTACTCTCACAATTCACAAGATATGCCGATTTTACTGTCTTAGGTTCATATACTTGTCCACTATCATCCCAATCTCTCAGCATATACCCTGCCTTACAAAAGCATTCATTAAAGTTTTTCCCAGAATAAACGTTATCGCAAAAAATCAAATATCGATATTCAGAATACCGTGCCTTGAATTCCGGAAGATTGATATCAAAGTATTCAGAACCTCCCAGATAACCGCTTGTTTCATCACCAGAATAGGTAATTGCTCCTGACTGGTGTCTCGACATCGTTCTCCAGGAAAATTCTCTCCGATTACCATCTTCTGTAAGTGCAAATACCGAAAGATCAATATCGTTCACCTTCTCCCAATAGGTAAATGCCCTTAGCTTTTTCCCCTCGTCTATTGGAATCCTGCTTCCTTTAGAAAGAACACCCAATCCTCCTTGCGAAGTATTTTCTGCTAATGGAAGTGTATAATTTTTCATGGAAGGTTCAATATATACCTTTCCAAGTCGATTTCTAAGTTTCTCAGAAAGTTTTGAACGAATCATTTTCCCAACTTCTTTTACCTGCTCTTCCGTAAGCCTGCTTTGACATTTCTCACTCTCCTCTGGTGTTTCATAATGAACCTTCATGAGATTATGCTGTGTAAACTTGAAAATACGTTCGTCCTTTCTCTGCACTCCTTCATATCTAAACAATAATTGCAGCAAAATCAATGTACTGCAATCCTCTGGGAATTCCGAAAGGAATGTTTGCTCATCTTCTCGATCCATACGGCTGATAATATAATCCATATTTCGAAGCAATGCAGATGTTCCTTTCTTTTCCCGCAATAACTCTGCTGCTTGCTGATATCTGTTTTCCTGCATCAGCTTTTCAAACTCACTGTATACAGACTCATTGCCTTTCGTTCTCATGGCATGTACAAATATTTCCGCCTCTTCGTTTTTCGGCTGATAATGAATATGATGTAAGAACCCATTCCATAGCTGCTTCTTTTCATAACATGTACAAATATCGCACCTGTCACCTCGAAACATTCTGTCCAGTAGTGCCGTTAAGAATTTTCTATCCTGATTTTTAAAATTCAGTTTTTTCGGATTATCATTGTGATAATACCGATAGTTTAATTCATCTACTATTTTCATAACATCTGACAGATGCAAACTGTCTGCCAGTGAAAGATTTTTCGTGTCAATTAAAAGTCTTACACAAGTATTCTTTGATACGATATCCGGAATATTTTCAAGATGGTCACGAATAAATGTAAGTACAAGCGTATACTGCCTCTCACTCAATGGTCGCGAACCTGATAATAAATCCTTCACAATCACTCGTACCGTTTCTTCTGCTTCTTCCTCCGTTTGTATCACAAATTCCTGTACTTCTGTCTCTTCCTGAAAAGCCGCACGTTCAAAATTTTTTTCAAACATAGACTGCCCCGGCTCTTCAAAATTGCCAAGCCCGTACGTATTAAAATAATGTGCAAGCTGATCAAATAATAATTCCTCTGTAGAAAGATTTCGGACACTCTGAGGGAATCCTCTATAAAACGGTTTCGGAACATTTTCTCCAAATCTTTTTGATAGTTCTTTTACCATTCCGCAATGCACAAGCTCCCTGCCCTTTGTAATTTTTACGCCAAAGAAATGTGCCATTGCAAACAAGGTTTCAAAAACATGCTTTTCTTCTGTCTCTTCATCACTGACAAGAATATGCTTTTCAAACAAATAGTCTTTGTATATTTCTTTCATGCCCGCACCTCTTTCTACTACTATACTTTAATCAATGCCGACTGATCTTGCCACTCAAATACACCTAATTTGAAGTAAGTAACAATAGCTGTCGGCATCCTTTTGGCGATATTATCGGATTAAATCTGTGCTCTACCAACTGAGCTACAGAACTTTTAAAGTTCTGGTGGGAGTCGAACCCACGACAACAAACTCCCAAAGAAGTAAATCCGATTAGCTGCCAAATTCTTTCTAATTATGCTTTTAAGATAAAACTTTTTCTGTTTCTTATATACGTTTAGTATTAAAATTATTGTACATCATTGCCTTAAGTTTCCACTTCTACTCCTGCCAGAATTTCCGCTAAAGTTCGCGGTGTATAATTCATATAGGGAAGCATGCATCCCACATTACATGCTTATCCCTGCTCATCCCATTCCGGCAAAATTGTGAATTTCCCATTTTGATAGCCTTCCAACAGTTTTTCCCTCATATCGTTGTACCAGGCTCTCAACGTTGATTGGAGGTAATATATTTCGTCTTTATCGGTTTCTAAAATATTGCCAGTCTGTACATCCATATGAAAAATGATTTTTCCTTTGTCTCCACCATAATACTCCATTGTCAAATAGTCATCTGCATCCTTTGCAAATACCATAATACTGTCATAAATAATAGATATAAGACGATATTCCGGGTTCCACCATAATTCTTTTATATCTATCTCAGTTTTCTCTATCGGTAACCATGCCAACACACTATCAAATTCTAAAACTCCTCCTCGACTTTGTCTGAAACTTCCAGGTATTTTCCCGTGATCAGTACTCCATAACCCTGTATCCCACCAACCAGCACTTAGACGCCCATCTTTTTCAACAATCAAACAAATCTCAAAATCATCAGGAAGCCTATCTTTTATATAATTAAAGCCTTTCAGCGTTACTTCTCCCGGCTTATTTGATATAGCAAATACTTCATTTGTAATCATGCTTGTTTCTCCTTTATTATTTATATAGTGCATCATCGATTCAACGCAAGGTCTGTGAAAAATAAATCTTTTTCAACAACCAACTTAGTGATGGGACATATATAAATTTTCTTATCTTCATCCACAAATCCCTGCTTTACTATAAGTGATCCATCTTTTGGATTATCTCTGTGAAAGCCTATCTTTTTCAACAGTTCTACTGCAGGCGTATTCTCTGCAAGTGTTGTCGCATACAATCTATCTACCGTGATCTGATTATGATCTACTGACACTCCTTCTCCAAATATTGTTTTTATTACTGCCTTACAAGCCTCTTCACAATATCCATTTTTTCTGTAGTTTTTGGCTATATAGAATTCTATTTCATAATCTCCATTCAGCTCACGATGAAATCCTACATAACCGATAAATTCTTCTATAGAATCTTTTGGGAAAATGGAATAGATACATTCTTCCTGCCCAGTCCTTTCAAAATACGTTGCAAACTTAGATAGGTTTTTCTCCGAAAATTCTACTCCGCAAAATTCTTGAAAATTACCATCTTCTCGTAGCATTTTCAAAAATGGTTTGGAGTCTCGTTTATTGACTCCTGGTAATAATTTTAATCTTTTTGTTTCTCTTTCTCTTCCTGTATTCATAAATAATCACCATTTATCCTAAATTCACATATTTGTCATTACATATATCTTCTACAAAAAACACTGGTAATCTTCCATGATATATGTCATATAATACATCTTCTGAAATCTGTATATAACATTTACCCACTGGTGTATCTACTTTTTGCATATAATCTATTACAATAGAATTTTTCATTTTATCATTGATCTTCCCACAGATAGTACAATAGCTGTTGAGTGCTGTGTGAATTTTGTTTTCTTCCCAATTCCATTTATATCTAATTAGACATTCTTCATATTGATGCTTGTGTTTTGACTTCTTATTGGCTTTAGATATATCATTTTTTCGTTTAAGATATTTGGGTATTTCTAAATCCAAACTAAGTTTTCGCTCCAATTCTTCTCACCTTCCTCTGCCACCAATCCAACTATAATAAAAAACAGAAACGTCTTTTAAAATTGAACTCTCAAATATACCCTCGGTCACCCGAGGACCCCAAAAATACCTTTGCAGCTACAAATGTTAGCACAGAATATCTTGTCGAGGTATCCCTCTTGTCTTATCCGTCGATAAGCCTTATACTCTGTGGACCCTGCATATAGATTTCTCTACTGCAGGCAGAATCCTTACTGATGTAGACCTGTCTAGCTTTCACCATCCACAAGCCTGGTCGCCGTTGCGATATCTTGCCTTTAGCTACTCACTTGTGATTTGATTCCATATATGCTTTTCACATATATCCGGGCGTTCATGCAGCATCGCCCATGCGGCTTGATGTGTTATCGGTTTCGGCTGTGTAAAATCATCACCTTTCGGGTGAGGCATCAACCGTTCTTCCTCTGCATCGAGGCTGCCTATCGAAACATCAACAAATCGTTCACAAATGTATTACTACACTCAACCATCCGTTAAGATGATTTTCAGTCTGCAACGATATTTTCAAAGTGCCATGACCGAATAAAAAACTCTTGGTGTCAACTAACACCATCCTTGCGTCTCCGCTCGGGTGAACTCTAACAGGTTCTCCTCTTGAAATAACCTCTGTATTTGCTCATTCATTCCTCTTACGACCATGCGCCCAATCTCTACTGGCGATAGAGTTGTGATGGGCGTGGCATATTTGAAAGTTCAATTTTTTTGTTATCTTTCCAACCTAATTGCTCCCTTCATAATTTTATAAACAGCATCCACTTTTTATCTGTAACTGATTATACCGTTTTGAACATTCTATATATCAGCACATCTAATGCTTAATCGACATAATTCTCTTTTTCTTGTTCATCTACATATTTTTTTATAAATTCCTTTAAAACAGTTGCTGGATTTTTCTTTTCTCCCTTACATAATGTCTTGAATCGGAAGTACAATTCTTCCTTTATTGTAAAAGTTATCTGTATGTTTTTATTCTTAATATATTTCACATCCCACCTCTTTCCCCAAGAAATTCTAACCTTACCATGTCTATAGCTTCTTCTACGGTTACCCTTCCTTCAAGCAAAAGAAACACTGGCATACTTAACCCATCTAACAAGTCTGGGAGCGCTGCTGTAATAAAATCGTTCATCTCCAGCATATCCAGTTCAAAATGTGTATAAGGAATAAGCATTGTAGCTGTAATATCTTGCATTTCATCTTCAGTAACATAAAATCTTGGCGATATTAGATATTGAGATTGATATAATGCATCTTCCAGACCATCTGAAACACGTACCCATAATCTGGCATTTATATAATTCAATAATCTGTATAATTCAGACAGATATTCCGACTTTTGGCAGATCTCTGCACCCAATTTCGAATAATAAACTCTTACTTCCATAAACTCCTCGTAAAACCAGATACACCCCTCTGTGATATAATTCGGGCATCTGTCACAATTCTTAAAAACCATCGTTATTCTCGGTATACCATCCGCCTGATCCGTTTTAAAATATAGGTTATGTAGTTTTAAATACGATATAATTTCTGACATGTTCTTGATACTTTTTCTTTTCTTGTGTTGTTCCATAAAGTTTTCAATCAAAATTTTTTTCTGTTTTCTTTCATGCTCCATAATCATTCCCCCCTTCTTCCTTTTATGTTGAGATTGTACTATATTGATTAGTTTATAAATCCGTGTTAAGAGTTTATTGTGCCTGGTACCAAAGGTACTTTCTCTCCTACAATTTTTTCTATTTAAAGTTCTGGGAAACAATTTATCTGTTCAAGTAAATCTTGTAACTCATTTTCAATTTTCTTTTTTTCATCTTCAGAAAACAATCTCACACACATATCAATAATGGCCTGAGCCTGAAATTTCGAAAATGAAAACTGATTCATTAATTGTATCTTAGCGTTAAGACTATCCTTTGAATGTTCCATTAAATAGAAAACCTGTCCTTGATGATCCTGAGCCCACTTTATTGCCTCCATAAATTCAAGTCTTTTAGTCAATTTTTTCCAATGTTCAATAATATATTCTGCAAAATCACCTAATACAACGCTGTCATCCCCTAGTGCCACCCTCCATGGGACTAATCGCCTTCCTGTTGCCTCTTCTACCAAAGCAGACAACGAATTGATATCTGCAATAAATATGTCGTGACTCATAGAACGTTCTTTATTTCTTTGTCCCAATGCTTCAATCGGAAAACTATCCCAATTTCTGTAATAACAATAGTCATTAGCGCTTCTCACTACTACGTCAAAAGCTTTTTTTATAGAAGCATTGATTTTAATATCATTTAATATATTCTGCAAAACAGCATCAAAACTTATGCTATTTCGTTCTTCAAGTCGCTGATTAATTTCCTCCTCATGCTCAACTGGTATAATCATTCTTCCTTCAGAATTTCTAACCTGTCCCGCTTTTACCCAGTATTTACGCTGTAATTCTGAAGGAGTATCTTTTGCTAAACCATTAAATATTTCACCCTTATTTGTTTCAATAACAATTGAAGTATTTGGATACCAGTTCTCAAAGAACTCAAACAAATTCATCATAAAAAACATCCTTTCGCTCATCAAAAAACTCTTCATCCAAATCTTGTAAGTCAAACGTCTTATAGGTCATATTATTCCCTCACAAGAAATCCTTTTGTTTCTGCAACCTCAATGCTTACTTCAACACCGGCATTAAACTTTATAGCATCAGCTTCCATTCCATCTGAAAAAATCACACCGTTTTCCGGCATTTTGGACAATACCTTGAACAGATCTCCTTCCTTAAGCATTCCAAATACGATGGAGGCGCCAGTGGTATTTGACGGGAATGGTTCTCTAACGACAAAACTCAGCTTCTTTTCATCCCATCCAACCGCGTTGTATTCACAACCATCATCAAATCCAAACAGCCCACATGCTGCCTGAGCTTGTGCCATTACGGACTTATACCATCCCGACTGTCCGATCCCGGTCGAGATGATAATACCGGATGAAGACTGGGATTCTGTTACGACTCTTCCCATGTCATGACGCGTAGTTAGATCATATCGTGCCGATGTATGAGATTTTGGTCCAATGAAGAAATCGTTTACCGCAAGCATTTCCTGTCCATCATTGGTCACAGCCTTTGCCATAGTAACCGTTTTCACATCACAGTCACCCTCTATCGTCTTTGGGATTATTGTTTCGAGTTCTCCTGCCTCGAAAGGAAGCAGTATCCCATCCCACCTCGTCGGATCGGGATTGACACCGATTATCTTCTGTCTGCTTAAATACTTCATTGTATTGCAAACCAAGCCGTCTCTACCGACAGTGATCACAATGTCATCTTTACCAAATACCATATTGGGAACAAACTCCCTATCAACCACGGTAACCCTTGCGTATCTGTCGGCGATCTGTTTTACCAAGGATAGTGACTTCTGATATGTCTCATCTTCCAACTCATAATCGGAAAAGTCCGCCCCCATATGCTCTATATGAAACCTAGCCTGTGCCTTTGTATTGTATTTGTACAGAAGTTCCTGAAGGCGGCTCTTCTGTGTCACAAGAACGATCTTATTTGCATTTTTATTCATTTATCCCCCTTCTCCGGCGAATCCGATATGGAATCCGCCAGAATCATATAATCAAATACGCTTACTGCCGCTAGCAGATGTGAGTGTTTCCAGTAGATCCGGCGAAATACTCAGATTGCCAATCTTATCCGAGTTTTCCGCAAGGCTGTTGAAGGCTTTTGCGATCAAAGTTTTACTATCAATTCCGGATAAGAGAATCGCCAATAGTACATCTTTGTCAACGGAACTAAACGCTCCCAGTGCAACTTCATTGGCATAGGCTTTAGCATCCGCCCTTTCTTTCGTAACCTTGCTCTCAAGCCCCACTTCTTCCAAGGTATTTTTATGTCTTAGCATCTGATTGGTATGTTCCTTCTCAGCAACCTTTATCTCAGAGTTCAGTTCATTTTCCTTAATGATCCGTTCCTGATCTATCGCTGCATTTCTTCTCTCGTAGATCGCATCATCCTGCTGTTGGAAGATTTTCTCTCTTGTAGCCGCCTCTAATGCCTTTTTCATATCTAAGGAAGGCGAAACCGCCAGGATGGATACTGTGACAACCTCTAATCCCAGTTCCTTAATAGCCTCGTTTAATGTCATCTCCTGCGTAAGAAATGCGGCAAGTTCTTCATGGGAATGAATAACCTCCTTTACATCTCTGCCATTTACAAACTTGGATGCTGCTGTCTTTGCCAAGTTTGTGATCCGCTTTCCCATGACCTGCTTAGCCTCTACCCTTTTATTCTCGTACTCTGTTTCGTCCGTGTACGAAAAGTCGATCATCCCGGCCACCTTTTCATAGTCACGGATAATATATGAAATATCTCCCTGAATATTGATACTCTGAAAGTCCGAAGTCATCACATCATCAAAAGCAAAGAATGTGTCAAATGACACCGTGGGAACTACCGACATTCCCGTATTTAACGTATTACAGAAAAACGATAGTCCCACACCTTGATTTACGATCTTTCCGTTCTTCATCACCAAAACATACTCATTCGGTTGAAACTTATAATGCTTAATTCCCATAGCACATACCTCCTTATAGCCAGCAATATCCCATTATTTCTACAAATAGTTTCGCTGCTTTAATAAACTCCTCTTCTGTTATGTATTTGTCATCCTCAAAGCGGTCAAATTCACCTTCGTATTTCTTCTTATATTCCTGCCGATATGACCTTGTAGCCGGATTAATCCTGCAAATCAGCTTTCCCAGGATTGGATGCTCTGTTATGTAATCAAAATGCGTATCGATATAATAGCTGTGTCTTAAGAATACTCCCGTCTTTTCTATGATCCAGTCCACTGCCTCCTCTACTGTGTACTCTTTTCCTTCAAAGATAACCGCGTTCTGGGTATCATCGTGAACACTATTGTCTTTATACATCCGCATGTGAGAATATAACCACTCAGCTAGAGATAAATCCATATTGAAAATATCGCAATAATCAAACCTATATCGAAATCTTTGATGCATCCTATAAAGCTTTTTCTCCGTGTTAAGAGTTTATTGTGCCTGGCACCAAAGGTACTTTACAATCAAAATTTTTTCTGTTTTCTTTCATGCTCCATAATCAGTTCCCCCTTCTTCCTTTTATGTTGAGATTGTACTATATTGATTAGTTTATAAATCCGCACAAATCAATTCTTTCGGAAATATTATCATTGCATTGTAGTCATTATCTCCAAAACAAAGCGGAAACTTATCTTGTTGTCTCTATACATCTGATACCAGACTCTGTATAACTTAATTTTAAAAATAACAATTCTGGGATTGTACGAAAATCATCATGCTTATATTGTTCTAATAATTTACATAATTGTCTTTTCGAAGAAATCCAAACAAAATCCGTAACAATATCATCCTCACAGATAGGCTTCAAATAAAAAACTGCACTAATCTCTTCATCATCCAGAGAATCCAAATTTTCCTCTTTAACTGTAATGCCTTTCAATGTATTATTTTGCAACTGGTACAATTTTTGCCTGAATTTCTCAATCTGTTTCGCCTTGTACACATCACATCCACTTACACAATTTATCACATCTGACAGATACTGCCCTTCCTGAAGTACTATATGCTTTGCCAAAGAACTGTTTTTCTGTCCCAATTCCTCTATTCTAAATTCCCATTGACCAATAAATATGTCCCGAAATCCTTCCGTATTTCCGCGATTTCTATATCTCTTTTCATACTCATCCTTTAAATTTTTTCCGGATATATAAGCGTATAAAGTATTTGATCTGCTTCTAAAAAATTCAATATCAAATCGATAGTCGGTATTACAATAGGTATTTCCGGACAATAATAAAGTAAATATTTTATCGCCCAATAATAATACAACCCCCAGTGACTTCTAAGGATCAGCTCCTGATTGGCTTTTACCTGTTCCCCTTTTCTGTCGGATTCTATGCTCCCATGTAAATGTCAATATAAAAATGATCAAAAAGTGGAAAATAAAAATGTACATTTTCCAAGATCTATTCCTCAGCTTG
>CAKSAJ010000008.1 GCA_934435195.1 uncultured Schaedlerella sp. | reverse complement strand
TTGCGTATAACATATTTAATTGGTTTAGACGATTGGCGTTATCAGCAAATATGCGAAAGCAACGTATTGATACCGTCTGTTTAAAACTGCTGAAGATTGCTGTAAAAGTAGTTCGTTCAGCAAGATATATCACATTCAAGCTTTGCAGTAGTTGCCCTTATAAGAGTGAATTCTATAAGACAATTTTTAATATCGGCAAGCTAAATGTACAGCTGGAATAGCACCTATTAACGAACCTTGACAGTTTAACAATTGCTCTGAACTCTGCGATAGGGACTTTGCGCCCTTTTGACAGAGAAATTGAGCGATGTTATGACTGCATGGAGCATTTTTAATTTCATCGTACAGTTATCAGTTCAGATATTGTTCCATGAATAATTCAGGATAATTATTCATACTAAACATTTTCTCGAATCCGACCAATTCAAAGCCTTTTATTCAATACATAGTAACCGTCAAGCAAGATAGTGGATTATGGATAGATAATATCTAAGAATGTGTTTTTGCAATCTTAATCACTTCAGAAACTGTGTTGCGTGAACAACACACGTTGTTCGCAATCGCAACATTTCTAAACTCCAGACTTTTTAGTCTGATGATTTCACGACAATCAATTATTGTTATCAACCTATAATGAATTTATCACTTTATCATTCATAACGATAGCAGATAGATTTTTAATCCATCACTTTTGATGGGAAGTAGGAATTCACTTCCATTGGAGGTTTCATTATGAGTGACAAATACCCTCTAGGACGTTCCCTGGATGGATGATTTGGTAATAGAATATAAACACGGCAGTCTGTCTAACAGATGTCGCTTGGTGTCATGATCATGGGGAGTTCTTCCAGTTGTTTTTATAATACAGTTAGTATGCTGCGTAAACGTGCCTGTCGGATACCTACTCCATCTGGTAAGCCAGTAATTTAGACCTTACATACTTTTGCAGTAAACTTTTTAATAAAAATGAAAGAAGTGGCATTAGCCCTAGCGAATCTATTCCATTTCTATCAACATATTTAGATCATGCCAGTTTATATTACACCGAGAAATACTTAAAATATGGTGGTAATTATGAATATTCCGGATGAGATTCCATCGGCTGTCCGGCGATATGGAAATCACTTTTTGGCTTCACTTTTGTGCATACCTAAATATAATTTCTATGAGAATATTAGTAAAGGCTGCTACGCACCGCAGATGCGGCAAGGCCTTGACTAATATCCCCATAGAAATGGACAAGTAACCAAGCACAAAAAAGGCGATTTCCGAGTACCGGAACTCCGATTTCCAAATTTCCGGATTTGCGATTTCGAGACACAAGAATATTCAAATTATTTTGAGGATACTCTCACAAAGTTTGAATCCTTCGTCGGAGACTTATTCCCAGATTAGAGTTTTTATGAGTAGGCGAATGTCTCTTTTAAAGATTACTTTGAAACTTATTTACCTTATAGAAGAGGCCTGAGTGTGAATACGATCAACTCATTTAAACAGGGGTCTCTGTTGTTAATGCGATTCACATTAGATATAAAATACATAGTTGCAAGTAATACTAAATTCTCGGATTTGACCTATGAAACGCTTTTAGAACTCTTTAGCCAGATAGAAACAGATAATCTTACAAACCAACAACAAGGAAGCAATCTTGCACCTTGGAGTGAAAACTCCAACCTCTCAAAAATCGCATGTGAATTATAGTGAATTACTCCACCTCGCAAGGGCAAGCTGGGGTAATTTTTAAGTGTACCGTGCTTTTATTTGGCGTTTACCGTTTTGCTTGCATAATTGTAAGCTCCTCATAATGTAAAACACTGATGCACCGATGAAGCTGCTGAATTTCCATTCGGAATAGAGCAAAATACTTGCGTTTTCTAGCTACAATTAAAACCAGAAACGGAGTGGATTAAATCCACCCCGAAATAAAATCACTTACGAAATAACCGTAACTTACACTTGTTCCTTTATATTTATAACTAAACATAGAACAGTTTTCACACATTTCTACATTTAATAATTTTCATCCACTTACATCATCATTGATACATAATGTGTAATACGAGGGATATTTAATACTAAAATTGTGAGTATAGCTGGTAATCCAATAAGAATGGGTCTTACATAATATTCACCTCTTTTCTTCTTTTCTTCCTTCTTGATTTCTTCTTGTAATTTAATACATTCCGGATCCCACCAAGTACTCTTATAAAAAACTTCTGACCCAATGCAAGATAGTGCTATTAGAATTAGTACGCCTTCATAAATCCTTAAAGCAGTTCCCCCTCCTAATACTATTAGAAAAATCACACCTAATGGACATAACATATACCATATCATTATTTTTGCAATATATTTTATAATGTTCTTTTCAGCACCATTTCCCTTATTAAGTATTTGAACTGATACCCCCTCTCGCATTCTTCTTTGTATGTCATTACATTCATCGCAAACTTCCAGATGTTGCTCTATATATAGTTTAGTATCCTCTTCTACAAGATTATCAATATATAATGGTAATAAATCTTGTACTATTTTGCATTCTTGTTTATTCATATCGTGACCTCCTTAAGTTATACGGTAAAAAAATCTTATTATAAAACTTTAGACTGAGACATTATATCATTTCATTTTCTAACAAATCTATTAATTTTTTTTTCGTTCTGTAAAAAGTAACTCTACACCATACTTCTGACTTATCTAATATATCCGAAATATTTTTAAACGAACGTTCCTCTATCAGTCTTAAAATCAATAAACTTCTTATCGGCTCATTTTCCTTTAAAATAAATTCTATAACATCTTCTATTTCTTCTTTCAAGCAAAGCTGTTTCTCCATATCTCTTTCAATATATACGACTACCCCCTCTATATCATCACATTTTGGATTTTTACGATAATAGTTTGCACACTCATTTCGAGCAATTTTAAATAACCATGTTTTTATACTAGAGTCGCCTCTAAACTTTTTTAATCCTTTAAATGCTTTAAAAAAAGTATACTGTACAATATCTTCAGTATCATAGATATTAAGTGTTATCGCATATACATAATTATATAGTTCTTTATAGCAGTTCTTATATAAATCAACAATGTCCATTTTCCACCTCTTTTTCCATTTACAATGTAATTCCATTTAGTGTCTGTCTTTTATGACCTAGGTTTAGTGCAAAACTAAGATACAGAATGTTGTAGGTCACATTTGTAGGTGATTGCCAAATCAACGGATTCGGTAAATGTAGATCTTAATTTGCCACATTCGATAATTTTGCAAGAAGATTGAGTGTCTATCCCAAAGTCTGTTTTGCAACAAACTACATACATAATATTTTACCTCTACAAAAAACAATGAATCATGTCGTAAATAGTCGTTTATTAGAACTTATAGAATTCCCCCTGACCTTCTTATTTTATAGGCCTATAATTAATAGACGTATTTTTATATCTTTATGTTACATAAAAATAAATATTGTTATAAATTTTTCAAAACCAAATATTCTACATAATGTTAAAACTATAAATTGAGAAAACAAATTATACAATCGCCCCTTCCACATAAAATATATGCTTTTTAACATAGATTATTTTCCCGTCTCAACTATTTAACCACACTTATTTCACTTATGCTATCACTCTCAATTTTAAATATCTTGTCAAACTCCACGTTGCTACTATGATGTGTAATAATAATTCGTGTACAATTCATTTGTTCAATTTTATTCATTATGTAATCAGAAGCCTTTTTGTCTAATGAACTTGTTGCCTCATCCATAATTAAAATCGGTGCATTCTTATATAATGCGCGTGCAATTAATATCCGTTGAACTTGTCCTTTAGAAAACCCGTTTCCGTTTTCAAGTATAGGTGTATTCTCTCCTTCTGGTAATTCTGAAAGTAACTTTAATAAATCGGTATTCTCAAGCGTCCTCTGAAATTTCTCATTATCCATTTCTTCATCCATAACAATATTTTGCAGAATCGTAGTATTAAAAAGTGTATCTTCTTGACTTATTACAGCTATACTATTCCGTAACACTTTTTTATCAAAATCTTCTAACGGAATATCATCAATGAATATTTCCCCTTTCGATGGTTTTTCAATTCCTAACAATAATTTGATAATTGTACTCTTTCCGACACCAGAAACACCTTTTATCATTGCAATTTCATTTGGTAATATCTCAAAGGAAATATTGTTCAAAATATTAGGCTCAAAGCTTGAATATGAAAAGGACACTTCTTTAAAAGATAATTTTCCGTACAACTTATACCGAAAATTATCCTCTACTGAAAAAATGCTTTCAGCAACAGTATTTTCCGTATCCTCAATTCTTTGGAACAATGTTGAAATGTCTATGTAATCTAGTACAACCGAGCATATAGAAATTAACGGCTCTGATATCATCCCTGATATCATTATTATAAAATACAGAGTCCCAAAACTCATAGTTCTATTTATCACATACCTACTTCCCATATAAAAAACAATAAATGTTTGAGCTATTTGCCATGCCATCAAAATAGACGTCAGACCACCTCGTAATTTTCCACTCATTCTTTTTATATTTACTATCTTTTCAAATAGCCTTCTCCATCGATCATATTGTTCATATTCTAATGAATGAATTTTGATACTTTTAGCTAACGTTACTTCTTCTGTAAATAAATTTTTCATATTAATACGATACAAAAGCGTTTTTTTGGACAAATTATAAGATTCATTTATTAATAGTCCAATGATCAGAAGGCTAATCAAATTCCATAAAACAATAACACTTCCCAAAATAAAAGAATAACTAAATAATACATACAAATAAAAAAGAATCATAACACCATTAAGCACAACTGTAACTAATTCTGTTGTATAAAAATCACTTAATTGTGTTATCATATCAAACCTGCCAATCAAATCTCCTCGATTTCGATTTTCAAAGAATTTAATGGGTGCTCTCAAAAATCTTCTCATATAATTTGAAAGTAACCCCCATTCTACCCTGTTATTTAATGCAACAGAAATTTGAAGTTTAAGATAATGAAGTACCAATAAGAGAATAGGTATAATTGTAGCCAGATAAAGCTCCTTTGCCTCAATTCTACTTTCATTTAGTAATTGATCAATTAATTTCCCAAGGATATAAGTTGGAATAAGGCCAACCACAATGATTGCAATAGAAAAAAGAAACAACGCCGAAAAAAGCTCTATATTATTTTTTATCAACTCAGCAGCTTTGTTATAGGAGACTCTTTTCTTCAAAGTACCTATCTTTATACCTTTAGACTCAATCATAAACACATTATAATTGTATTTCTGCAAAAATTCCTGTAAAGATATTTGAAACTCACCAATGGAAGGATCTATAATACGGACCTGTTTTTTCGATATTTTATATAGAATTACAAAATGTGTATTTTTATTCCATTGTATTATGCATGGTTCTTGTATTCTTACTATATCTTCTTTTTCAATCCTATATGCCCCCGCATTGATATTATAATCTTCACATATTTTGAGCATATTTTGAAATGATACTCCTGTTTTAGGTATTCCATATTTACATCTTAATTCTGTCAATGAAATGTTAAAATCATAATATTTCATCAACATTGATAAACATGCCATTCCACACTCTTGTTTTTCCATTTGTTCTATAAACGCAATTCGTTTAATGTTATTCACCCCCTAATTCTATTTCTTTTAACAAATCATATTTTTGCAAATAATCAGACATAACGGAGGAATCCTGAGTTCCAATGAAATAATCCTTGATTTCTCCATTTATATAAAAATATACTGCTGGCGTGCCTTGGTTCTTTTCTCCAATTTTTTCATCAAGTACGTCTTTATTCTCTAAATACTCTATCTCATAGCACATATTATTATTCTTTAATAACATATCCGCAAAAACTCTTTTGAATTTATCACAATATTTACAACTATCGGAATAAACATATAAAATGAAATTCTCCCTTTCTTCTATTTTCTGTTTATAATTTTCAGAATTTATTTCTTTAATATTTTTATAAGCCGCTCTATTTTCCTCACCGTCATAAACACATATCATTCCTGTTACAACTATTATGAGTACAACTGCGATAAATAATATTTTTTTCATTTTATCATGTAATGCGTCCCCACATTACTTTAACCTCCCTTTTATTTTAGATATATTCATGTTTATCCAATTATTCATATCTGTTTCGATTACAAATAATTATTTATTCTAACACTTTCTGTTTTTTTCACTTATCTTACAAAACAATGTCTTTCCCATAGATATTCTTTTCAAGAAGTCATTAAACCTGACTTCTTTATCAGCATATATATCCTTAATTTTCAAGTATTTTATCACCTTATCTTCCATTAATTATCTGAAATGTAATATCTTCCCCGACATTCTTCAGTATTAATATATTTTTAATCCCCCTTTACCCAATAATTACAAATAATATTTTTTATAATAGAATCTTATTTTTTTTCATCCAATTTATTATTTTTGACCGCGGCATTCCCTGTTGTGTCCACTCTATACTATCAATTATTTCTCCATTCTCAATCATGTAAAAATTAGGGATTTGACTAAACCCCCATTCCTTTTTTAGCATTAGATACTTATCTTTATTTTCATTTCTGAGCCAATATAAATTAACAAAATATATATCCTTTTTCTTGCTTTGATTACTTATAATATTAATTACTGTATCTTCTATATTTAGACAATCCGGACAGTCAGCGCTCATAAAGAACACACATAACGACTCCCCCTTTTTCATTTTATCTTCAAGTACCTCTATCGGCATTGACGGAAGAAATTCATATAATTTTGTATATGAATTTGAGTTATTAACTTTCGAATCCCCCTTTATTCTTCGTAATGCACCTAGTAATACAAGTAAGCAAAATATAAAAATCAAAACTATTATGTATCTCTTTTTTCTTACCATTGTTCACCTCATACTTATATCTTGTTGTATAATAATGTCAGCTAACTAAAATCTTATTAAACTTCTTCATCTGGAAATTTGTATCTCAAAAAATCATTAACATTTTCTTTAAACATTCTTATTTTATACTTATATTCCGGTGTATTTATTTTCCCCCACATCAGCCGAGTTAAATCAGTTCTATTGCACATCCAAAATATATATCCTAATATCCAAAAATAATTATCTCCCTCCCCATCAATTAAAGTTAACATTTCCATATTGGAAGTCAATTCTAATTGTTCTTTTGCACGTAAGTATAAACTTTGTTGATGCTTAAGTACTTCTACAAATAGATCATAATAATAACAGTCAAGGTTATTAGAAAACAAAAGCAAACAATACTTCACATATTTTTCTATTTTTTTATAATCTATAAATAGAGATGGAATTTGAAAGTATAGCTCTGTCAAGCCAAGTAAATATTCATTTCCGTCAACTAATGCTATCTCTAGTCCCTCATCTAACACTTGTTTTATATCCTCTATTTTATCTCGAGCATATATTTTTTCGCGTGCTAAAAAGTAATACCATCGAGCTTTTTTTTCCTCTTCAATCATTTTATTTAAAAGAAAAATATTTCTCTTATATTTCTGTTTTTCTTTAATTATTTCTTCCTTGTATCCATCATGAAAATAGTTTACTTTTATTATAAAATAAGGGGTTTTAGCTATATTTTTATATCGCAACTCCTCATGTACTCTTCCAAAATATTTTAGATACTCATTCTTTTTATAAATCCGTCTCGTATTATCAATTATAGTTCCATCATGATTCGTTAAAATGGGACTAATTATTTTAGGAACAATATCAATGTGCTCTAGAAGAGCTATATATTGACAAATGATTTTTCCCGCATCTGCCCCTAAATACTCATCGGCATCTATTTGAAATATCCAATCATTTTTTGCAATTTCAGTCATTCTATTTCTTATTTTCGAGAAATTTTCACAAACGGTTTCTGAATATATATGTATATTAGGAAAGTTTTTCTCTATTATCTCTCTTGTTTTATCTGTAGACCCTGTATCTATAATTATTATTTCATCTGCAAAATTTATCACACTATCAATACACCTTTTTATTACTCTTTCTTCATTAAAGGTCATTATACATACTGACACCTTTATTGTACGGTCAGCAGTTTTTAATATTTCAGAAGTCGCTCTTTCGTCTTTTAATAAATAAGTTAATTCATTTTGCACATCTGTTGACATTTTTTCAATATTATTCCAGATTTCTTTATTCATCCAATCACTCCCTTTATATTAGCCCATAGTTTCTTTAATTAATACAACTTGATACTATTTAATTTTTTATCTCCTAGAATCGATTAATAACATACATTCCATGTTGTTGGTGGACAATACGTTGCTTGATAGCAATGACTCCACATCCATGCATAGTACGCACAGCTATTTGGTTTTTTCTTTATATACGATGGCATCGCCTCATCGCAAACCCAAATTGTTCCCGCTCCTCCTCGGATAGTTGCCAATTCTTCTTCTGTTAATTTGGATTTAATGATATTACTATCTTTTTTCATTATCCAATCCTCGCTTTCTTTATTTTGCTATGGGCTAATATTAATATAGCCAACACTTAGCTATATCCATATCATACTATATCTTTTTTCATTAACCATGTCCTAAAATTCCCGCTTTACTGTCTTTAGGTATAATCATTTAAGAATTTATACATCCTGTATTAATTTCCAGTTCAAAAAGCTCTTAAATGAAAAGCTATATTTTTCACAATGCACCAAACTGATACGCCCTTCTATACTGATTCATTTTCTCTACAGATAGTTTAAAATAAGACTTCACCTGCTCTTCACTCAATCCATTCTCCATCCCCAACAGAATTTCATTAAGCTGTGCTTCCGACAATTGATCTGCATAACGTAAAATACAGTCATATAAAGAGCTCGACAGATTCCAATCCTTCTCTTTGTCATTCTCTCCCTGCAACTCTTCCCTTGAATTATTTTCATGCATTTCCTGTGTCTGCTGCTTCACTTGCTGCGCCAGATTCATGATTTCCTTTTCAGTCAGTCTCTTCTCCTTATTCCAATTCAGATACAAGAAGTCCTCTTCATCCATCTCAAATACTTTAATCTGAGAATTTGTCTTCTCTGCCTCTTTATAGAACTTTAGCTCATCCTTTCCTAAAAACTGAATATCCGCTTTCGGCTGTAACGTCTTGTAAGTCATTGTCTTTTTGTTATAAACAACCTGAACCGGATGTTTGTACCCCTCTTTCCCTGCCAGCTGTTCGGACTCTTTCCATCGTGGTGTATTAAATGGAATTGCTTTTTTGTCAAAGATCGGATACTGACCTTCGATAAACAGGATACAATTCTTCCTGCTCATCCTGCGTACTTCTCCCGGGGTCATGAGTCCTCTCCCTGCTTTTGCGTTATTCCTACTGGAATTGCCATGTGTCCCTGTTGTAACACCATCTGTTCTTGTATCAATCGTCATCTCTCCCAACAGCTTGGATATATATTCATGAGTAGAAAAGGATGCAGGTCCTGAACCAAGGTATACCACGGTCGCACAGTTATCCAAGAATATCTCCCACTTCTCATTGGGAAAGATTGCCTTAATCTGGGAAATGGACTGCAGCACCGGAACAATGGACATATTTCTGCTTCGAATGGTTCCCATCAATACTTCGGTGTTATTCGGTTTCGGTCCAGCATAGAATTCATCTGCCCAGAGTCGGACATGGATGGGGAGTTGTCCATAGCATTTATGATCTGCAATCCGCAGCAACACATCGAACAACTGTGTATAAAACATGGAAATCAAAAAGTTAAAGGACTGGTCATTATCCGGCATCACCAGAAACAATGCTGTTTTTTTATCTGGATTATGGTCTATGCCCAGTCCCAGACTCGGAATGTCTATGTCATCTGCTTCAAATAAACGTTTTAGTGCTGCAGTCTCACATAATCGCAGCATTGCATTTACCATAATGATAATAGAACGGACTGTTTCTGCAGCCCCTTCCTTTAACTTCCGGTAATCACGGACCGGAGGATAATCCTCCCCATGGATTCCTGCTAGCCTGTCCATCTCCATCTGCAGTTGAGTTGTTTCATTTTCCCCTTTTTCATCCGCCACTTTCTTTGTTTCCATATTTACCAACTTTAGTATGTTATTCAGAGTCGGTTGTCGGTCTTCCTCTTTTGCCTGTAACCACTCGTGGAAGAACATTGCCTGCAGATACAACGCTACTCCATCGTCCCAGAACGGATCTCCTTTCGCAGAGTCTGGTGGTTTAACACTTGCTTGCATATTAGTAATAAGGCGAATCACATCCGTTTCCTTTTCCAGATACGCCATTGGATTATACCGATCCGACTCTTCCGGATTAATCAGATTAAAGGATTTCACGGTTACGCCATGAGCTTTCAGATAATTTCCATGTTTTCGGAGCAAATCGCCCTTGATATCCAGTATGACATTTGTCCCGGATGCCAGAAGAATGTTGGGGGTTAAAACCGAAGTGGTTTTGTAAGAACCGGAACCGCCGATAATCAGCATGTTCCGGTTTGAGAGCAGTGTATCTGATACTGCAATATTTTTACTGAGATAGGTATTCTTTTCCTCTTTTGGATCCCGCAGCGATTTACTTAACTGCTTGATATCCCCCCACTGTTCAGAACCATTTTCAATTCCAAACTGATAGTTCCGATACTGATCCAGATAATAGGATACAAACATCACCCATACCAGAAACGCTAATCCTATGAATCCCAATGTCTTTTTCGTCCACCAGTTATGGAACGGATGTAACAGAATATACAACAATTTTTCCTGCAGATTTTCTATGGTCACACCATCCAACTGATACAAGCCACACAAAAAATATGTTCCAAGACACATGAGCAGAAGAATACACAATAACATCCCCCACGGTGTTCTTTTTTTATCTACCATTCACCCAGCCTCCTACTTCACTTTCATCGGAACCGAAGGTGCTTTCAATTTATTTGCGGTCCGATTCGGCAGGTTATTCCGGATGGATTGCGTGATATTCTGCTCTTTTTCGGACAGATTATAATGACTATTGAACAGTTCTTCCGCATACTTTCTTTTTTCTCCGGAAATGATATTAAAATTGCGATCCAGTACAATCGGTTTCTCTGCCTTTTCCAGAAATGCTGTATATGTCTTTTTATCATCGGACCAAAACACCTGCTCCTTGGGAACCACAAGATAATTCAGATCAGCTCCTTTTGTTCCCGGTACCCTGCTGATAAAAAATCCCTTTTCATCCATGCTTTCAGAAAATACTCTTCCGGTCTGTGTCTCTGCCACCGGCTTTACTAAGGTATCCTCATTTATCGTAAATTTCTGGTAACGCAAATCGGATTCATATTCTGTATAAGCCACCGTTTGGTCACTCTGCAGCATTGCTTCCTTTGCAAACATCGTCTGCTCAACAGCTCCCGGCTCTCGGTCATATTTTTGATTGATCTTTTTGATTTTATCATCTGCAGTATTGATATATTCCTCCGGAGTTAGATTGCCAGTCTTTTTATACGTTTCCATATCAATTGTATTCATGTCCGGAACGTCCTCTCCATGTTTGAAACAATCCTGCTGATACAGTTTGAACCAATGTTCCAGCTTTTGCATATCGTTGTTTGCAATAACCAGCTGGATCTGTCCATCTCCTACTCTCAGGTCTGGGAGTATTGCATAATTGATTTCAAGTGTCTGAAAATCCGCTCGAAATACAGAGTCTTTTCCTTCCAATGGCAGACTTACAAGACTTGTACGACCATTGGTAAATGCATCCAGACTTCTCAGTTCATGTTCCCCTCCACGCATCTTTTGAAACAGATACCGCTCATTCCATGCAGCAAACTTTTCCTTGTCTTCATCTAAAATGGCAAGCTGTACAAAGCTGTCCGCTTCGTTCAGATCCGGCATAATATAATACCGGATCTGCTGTCTGTCCAATTCTTTCAGCTCCTTATCGAATGCATTTTTTCCAAGAAATGTGTATCCTTCTGCAGATTCAACGGGAATGTTTACAATACTGTATTTTCCTTCACTCAATTTTGCAAACTCCTGAAAATCCTGAAATTCTCGTCTCGTCAGCTTCCCCTCTTTTCTCATTCTTGCAAACTGGGTTAGAAGCATGATTGTTCCGACGCCCATCAGTTTCATAACCGGATCCATGAACATGGTCATTTTCCGGATGCTTAACATAACCTCTTCGATCTCTCTGTTTGTATCCATCTTCCAGTCTCCCTCCAGTTCCAATTATATTCGAAGTGACAATTCCTTCGGTTCCCACTTTTGATTTTTCACCTGTTGTTCTTTCTGCTGTTCTGCTTCCTGCCTCATCTCAGGAATCTGATACTCCTGCATAAAATCTCTAAAAAACCGAACGTCATCCCGGATTTCTGCCAACATTTCTTTGATCTCATTGATTTCTTTTTCCATCATTTTATCCATGGTTTTCTCCTCCTGTTCCAGTGTTTTTCTTTCCTGACTATTCTCTTGCTTCATCACTTTTGTTTCACCTACTTCCATTGTGGAACCAACATTTTTAATATACTCTTCTTTTGTCAGCAGCTCTGCTTTGTATTCCATATAGGAGGCTACCTTTTCCGCCTGTTGTACTGCTTTTACCAGACTCTCTGGTTTTTCACGGATTGTCTCAATCCAGCTCTGTACATAGGCTTTGTGATTCTCTATATGTTCATTGCTTTGTTCTAACTGCAAGTTAGCTGACATAAAGCAGGAGCTGATTTCAGCAATCAGCTCCTCGTAAGCATAGTCTTCTGTTCCAAATACATTTTTTATATTGCGGTTCAATCGATGCGCAGCCCCGGTGGCATGTGCCAGTTCATGCAGTGCGGTGGAATCATATGCATAAGGGGAATCAAAGTATTGCGGAAGCGGCAAATGAATCTTATCTTCCATCGGTCTGTAAAATGCCCGATCACCACCATCATGAACAATGTCTACTTCCATATTTTGGGACAATCTATGAATCAGTTCATCCGGTTGGATTTCATTTTCTTCTGGTTCCGGAAGTTTGGGAATTCCTTCAATCAAGGATCCATTAAATACCGTTGCATATTTTGCACGCAGTTGGTAGCGTTCTCCCAATACTGCGCCTTCCCTTTGCAGTTGATGAAACGCTTGCCACGTCAGTACTTTTTTGTCTTCTGTATCAAATGGAAACCAATATTCCACCTTGATTCCTTGTCCTTTTGCATCCTGCAAGCGCCATCCCTGTTCCTGAATCTGCTTGAACGTTGCCCACCGACAATCTGTATACCCTCGCTGCATTGCGATTAGCGTCAAATACAAGCGATTGATTCCTCGATAAGCATTTCCGGTTTTGACATTCATCGGCATCTGCCCTCCAGACCCTTGCCATTCCTTTTTCCAGTCCAACTGCTTCTCTTCTAACACCTGCAAAAATGCCTCTGCCAACTGTTCTCTATACTCTTTCGTCTTCGTCATCTTCCACCTCTTCCCGCTCTATTGTATCTTCATCAATAAAAATAATCATTCACTTCACCGCCTGTCCTGCTTTTCACTAAATCCTATGTGCTAAAAACTTGGGCTCAGTTCCGGAGTAGTTTTTTTCGGATAACTCGGAGCTTTTACCTCTGCCTGTTTTTCCTGTTCCATTTGCAGCGTTTCCATCCGCTCCATTCGTTCAATAGCATTCTCTAAAACATGAGTTGTTGTATCGTAAAACTGCACTTTATCCGATAATAGATCTTCTGCATCTACTTGCGTCTCATTGATTTCATGCACCATCTCTTGCAATGACCGCACATCTTTCTCTTCTGCTAACGTAATGATTACCTCATGAAGCGATGACGGTAATACATAATAATCCTGACCCAGCAATTCACCAATTTTATCCAATACATCCTGATGCATCATCATTGCGGCACCATTTAGTGTATTTTCATTGGTCAAAACCAATAACTGTATTCCGCTCTCACCCAGTTCTGGCAGTTTATCTTCTTGCAGATAATTCCTCGGTTCTTCAGAACGCATGCCCATGCTTTTCATAACAATATCTTCTACCATTCGAAGGGTTGGTTTGTTTTCAGGAATTTGCGCCTGCAATGCGTCCTGATGAAGTTCTTCTGCTGTTTTCCCCCAATTTTCCAACATGCGTGTTGTAACTGGTGCGGTAAATGTACCATCTTCCATTTCAGCAACTTTCACATGATAGGTCACAGCGAAATCATTTTTTCGTGTATAAACATGATCCTGTAAATACTCTTGATTCGATTCAAAGTCACAAATCCTCATCGCTAAGTTATGCTTTGCGAATTCATAATTTTCCAGTGAATGCACGGTACTTTTTACATCCATCGGCATCACACGATCTCGTTCTCGAACAATCATATCTGCCACATGTTCCATAATCGGGAAGATGTCCTCTCCATCGCGAGCGTAACTCTCATAGAGATTATCAAGATAGAAGGTTGGAGCCACGTTTTCTCCCTTCCAGGATAAATTAATCCCATGTACCTCTCCTAAATTTGTTTTCGTTACGCTAACTAATCGAATGTCAGCGTCCTGATACTCCATCGGAAGATGTGATTTGATATTCTGTTCCACATATTTAAAAAATTCTTCTCTATTCATATAATCTGTCCTCTCTACACCTCTTGGTGCCTTTCTTCTATGTAATTTTCTTGTTTCTGTATTTCCTGATTATATTGGGCAATTATCATGTGCCTCTGTTGTCATTTCTTTCCATTGCCCTGTGTATGCTGCTCATAATATCTCCGTAATCTACGCATGATATCCACAGGCAGATCTGCAGAAGCAAATGCTTCAATTTCCTTTAGCGTCAGCCCCTCTTCCAGACACTGCAGCAAATACTCCTTCTGTTCCTCGTTCATTCGATCATTCTGAATGTATTCCTCGATAAATTTCTTCGTATCTGTTGTTTTCCGCTTATATGCAAGCATACGCTTTAACCCCTGTTTTGGTTCCGGTCTTCTCTGCAGCTCCATACCATTCATCATTGTTCCTTCCATTGTTTCATTTCTCCTTTCCATTTCTGATGCCCTTTCTTTCATATTCGCAGTTTTCTGCAATCTGTTTTCAGTCTTCTGCGATGCATCCTCCGGCATTTTTTGATTCTGTTTTGTCTGTTCCTCTTTCAATTTCCGTTGCTGTCGTTCCATATCCACCAGTTGTTTTCGCAGCATTCCAATCATGTCATCCTTGGATGCGATCAGCTCTGCCTGCGTCTGCATCTGCTGCTTCCATGCTTCATCCAATCCCTGCTCAATGGAGTTCCGGACAGCCCGGCTCTCCTTCAATTCCTCGGCAACCTGTTTCTTCAGATTTCCAACGGTTTGGTACAGCACATCGGATTTCATGTACTTCTCTTTCAGATATTCATTCCGTTCAATTTGTACTTTAGAAATATTGGATCCTGCCAGTTCCAGCATCTTATCTTTATCCATCCCATCCACAAGACATACAAGCAGCCACATGCGTGTTAAATCATCCGGTATCTGCTGCAGTTGGTTTACAATTTCTGGTTCCGTCCGCAATGATTTTGCAAATTTTATATGAAACTCCTTCACTTCATTTTTCTTCAACTCTTCCTCCATAAGCTGTCATCTCCTTTTCTTTCTTCTGATACTTCCCTTGTGATAAAATCTCGATTCGGCTCCATAGCCTTTGTGGAGCTTCTATTCCATTGTGTTACCATCAGATCCCCACTCTGTTCTTCCTTTTTGATGTGCCGGATGATTCTCTTTTCTTCCCGGATCCGCTGTAATTTCTCTTCGATCTCTGTATTATGTTCATTCTCTTGAAACATCGCTTCCGGAAGCTCTTTCTCTAATACTTCCAGTCGATCCAGAACCATTTCAAACCGATCATCCCACGCAGGAATGTGATCCAATTGCTTTTTCAGTTGGATGTACTCCTGATACTGCTCATCCTCTTTGAGAAATGTGGTGCTGTACTTTTGATTTTTTAGTTCTTTTTCTGATGCAAGTACTTCTGTTTCTCTCTGGCAAAGTGACTCATAACTCTGTATTCCACTACGCAGCAGATAATTCACATCTTCGATCAATCGGTCAATATGAAGCAGACTCTTTCGAACCGCCTGTTGATCTACCACATACGGATTCTTTGAATTCCATCTGCGATACGTGATAAAGTAAATTTTTCGAATACGCTTTTTCTGAAATGCCGAAACGCTTCGATACACGGATTGTCTTTTCATACTGCAGCCTTTGATTCTCGGAGTTTGCGGGTAAGCATAGGAATATTGTTCCCTCTGCATCCGGGATTGGATTGCCGCATAGGAGTATCCATCTCCTAAGTTATAGCTTCTCCATCCTCTGCTTTGCCCCGGGGCACAAAAGGTATAGTAGGTTCCATGAATACTGGACATTCCTTTTCTGATGGTATATCCCGCTGACTTCATCATCTGCAGAAACTGTTCTTCACTCTTTGCATTTCCAATCGCATAATCAATATCCGACCGGATGATTTTCTTCCAGCTTGGTTTTCCTCCCTTCTCCGCTTTCCACTCTGCGTAGGATCGTCCCACCTTCTTTTCATTTTCAAATTGCAGGGGTTGCAGTCCATGCCTGATACAGATTCTGTCTGTAATCGGTTGAATATACTTTTCCCAGTCTCCTTTCTCATACCGGTACTTGTAACCATCCACACGATTCACCGAATTGAATACAATGTGCCCATGCAGATGGTCGTGATCATTATGGATTGAAAAAACATACTCGTAATTATCACCTAGATATTCCTCACAGAATTCCCACACCACATCATATGCCGTCTGCTCATCTGTTTCTCCCGGCTTAAAGCTTAAGACAAAATGATACCCTTGTCTGCCGTCCGGTTTATCCCAATCAGCTTTGGTATCCATCATCACCCGATGGACATCTTCTGGTTCGGTTCCCACGTTTCCTCCAACCAGAAGACCATCTCTTGTCTTCTTTTTATTCAAGACATACCGTATGGAATTATACAGATGTCTTCCCCCACCCCTCTTCCCCTGCTTGATATGCATCAGTTTTGTTACGGCCATGTTCTTCCTCCAGTTTCTTCAATAAATCCTTCAATCTCTGCTCAATCTGATTTTGATTCTCCTGCAGTATTCGGACATCATCCCGTTCTCGGTATCCACTGTTGATTTTCGCAGTTACCTGGTTGATATTCACACCGACCTTCCGGATCTGATATGTTAGTTCCTTCACCTCCTTTGCATACGTTTCCCTTTTCCATCCAGACTGCTCTAAAATGCAGCTTCGGATATATCCGGGAAGATTCGCACTGCCATTTCGGAAACAATACTTCTTCTCCTGCAGTGCCCTTTTCTTCAAAAAATCCAGTTCCTGCTCGTCAAAACGGACACCGACAATGCACTCCCGCTTCGCCATTTTTCTCATCATCTCCTTAAAATGGGTAACAAAAAAAGAATGCCACAGCGACACTCTTTTTTTCGTTTCCCTTATTTTTTCTAATTATAGTATAGCAAACCTGCTTTTTCCTATCTAGGTTACTTTAGGTACACCTGTTCTGTCAACGCGAGTTCGAACTACTTTCTTTCACGCTGATTTCTCTTCCAATCCTTTTAAAACTCAAATGTATGATCCTGATTTTCATAACCTTCAAAATATTCCACTTTTTTGGCATTCTCTGTTTTGATGCGTTGTTGATATTCCGAATGTCTTCGCCGCAACGTTGATACACTGATTTGCAGTTCTGCTGCCACACTTTTGATTGTTCTCCCTCCATCCAATTCTTTATATACCCATTCCATATCTATTTGCTTCCTATGATGCTTTTTAGATGCAAGATGTGTTCTTTCTGTTTTCATCCTATGTTCCTTTCTTCTTTCATGATACTTCCAACAATGGCTCTAATATTTCATTGATGTCTTACTGGTTTTTCAAACCTGTATCATCACCCCTTCTTCATATTCTATCAATACATTTTTATAAGTATTTTGTCTGTCATTTCAAAATCTTTTCCACTCCATTTTTACATCTTTTCTCATCTTATCCATCTAAATCGCCTACTTGCGATTTGCAAGATACGCAAAATGTTAACATTTCACATCCTTGTTAGGAAAATTCCCTAAGACCCTTTTTCGGTATGGTATCCGTTATTATCTGCATATTATAATCTACCGCATTCTCCACAGAAAACAGAAAGAGCAGCACATATATGCCACTCTTTGTCATCTGTATTTATAATTTCGGACCCATTTCTTTTTTGATCTTCTTCACACTTTTTTCTGTTGTTCTGCTGACATTCTCTGAGAATGCAATCAGCCTTTCAAGTTCAACTTTCTTGTCCAGTTTCATTTCATGAATTCGGCATAAAAATGTTTCTGCATTCTGATATTTGACACCAAATGCTTCTACATCTGCCCCGTTGTAAATTACAGTTCTTGATTTTACTTTTCCAAAATTCCGATCTACATAAGCTATAAATTCCGAATTCTGTAAATGTTTTGTCTGCTCCTCCACCTGCTGGTCAGAAAACTTGATTTCAAACAGATGTGCCTCCTCTGTTTCTGTATCAACGATAATCAAATCTGCTTCCACTTGCTGCATACTTTCCGGGAGAATTGTACTCAGCTGCGAAACATAATATCTCTCAGCGTCGATACTCTGCAGCCAAATATATGTCTCAGAAAGAATAATGTTTTCCAGAAGAATTCCTTTCACAAAATTGTCTGCCCGCTTTTTAAATTCTTTCCGATCATCAATCTCGCATGTCTCGCTCCAATATTCATCTGCAGATAAAACTTTCATTAGTTCAGATGCATGTGCGTAAATCATTCCCGGCTGGGTAACAATTTCCAAATCTCTGCCTCGCTGCATTTTTGTTAAGGACTTATAACAAGGAATCTGAAGAAACAAATCCAACTCCTTCAGATATGTTTTCAACTCGTCCAAATCGTCCGGTTTCAAACTTGTTTCCATCTCATCTAGATCTCTTATATGAAGAGCCTTCTTTGTTGCCAGATTTACCTTCTCGGCATCAATGTTTTCTACTGCAAACTGCCCATCCATATTATGAATAGTAGAATATAACGGTGCACTCTTAAAACATTTATTGATTGCCTTCAATGTAACATAATAACTGTACTTATTGATCATTTTATTAAGCACAGACACCAATTCCTTATTCTCGTATAGCTCTGTCAATACCGGATGATAATTACGAACCTCTTCATTCTTTTCCAGTGAATGTAAAATATTGGTCACGATTGCAGTATTCACATAATCATCTCTTGCCTGTATCGTCTTATACTGACTGTCTGTTAAGGTTCCGCCGTACTCAATATACTGCTCAATTCCCTTACCATCCAGCAACCGTGAAAATTCAGCATAAGAAATCCGTGACGTATGAATGATTACCATCCGGTCATACAGAATATCCATCCCGGCAAGTCGGATTCCCAAAGAATCCGTTCCCGCAATTGCAATTTTAGCTCCCTTCAATGTATAACCATCTGACAGTATGTTTCCATATACTTGAAAATCTTCTACTTCTGTTATTTCATCGATAAAGAAATTCCGAATACCTTCTTTCAGCAATGAATCCAGAATCAATCGCAGTTGATACATGTCGCATCCCTGCTGACACAACAAGTATACACTCCTACTTCTTTGTACTTCTGACATTTCATCAATACACTGCAGCATCATGACCGATTTTCCAGTTCTTCTTAATCCATAAATTGCACAGATTTTTCCAATTGGAGGAGTTTCCTGCAGCATATAATCATTTAATTGCTGATAGCAATCTCTTTTCTTCTTGTAGGGCGTTTTGGGAATTTCATCGCCTCGGTAAACAGTAATACAATTTGTATAGGTCATTTGCACGCTCCTTCTTTTTGCTTCTATTCTTATAATTCTTTCTCAAAAATTAGATCCATCTCTTGAATGTGTCCCGTTCCTCGTTGCTTTGTAGGTATACATCCAACATATCTCCATCCTTCTTTAGCTCTTTCGCTTATAATTGAGCGATAATCCTCAATGCTGTAAATATTTCCAGAACCAAATCACAGCTTACCGTTTCATATTCATATTGATACATGGCTCGTTCTCCCTTCGAAATTCATAATGGTTTGCACTCTCAAGCTGGATTTTTGTTGTGGATTAGAATCTCTTGCTAAACATAGAAACATACTATTCATTTGATAAATCAAACGAATAGTTTGCATAATTTCGTCACTATTAAATTTAATGTAAAGAGAATCCACCTTAAACCTGAATTATTCATGATAATTCAGGTTTAAGCAATATATTTTAATGTTTCTTCATAAATTGTCTCTAATTCATACATATTAGATCTTGAATCAATTCCAAAATCACGAAGGAATTCATTATTTTTTTCAAACACCTCGTAAAATCCACTATTTCTCTCTACTAGAATGCATTCTTCTATGGTTCCGTACTTTTTGAAGTATTTTTTACCATTAAACTGATCTGCTGTAATATCGAGAAAATATTCTTCATCTATCATCAACCAACAATGTGTATAATCATTTATATCAGATATACTTCGTACGAACTGGATACGAAGTCGATCAATTCCTTTTTCCAGTAAATATTGAGCAAGCAAATCACTTGTATATCCACAGCAATCATCAGGAAAATTAGCAAACATTCTCAGACTTCCATATAATCTATTATTGCGAATATATTCCAGTCCATTACGGAATTCCTGAGCCCACTCTTTTATTAACCAGTAGTCTTCTTGTTGCCTCTTCATTTGTCACCATCTCTTTTCAAGCGTTTTTATTTATTGCCATAATCATCTATTGATTTCTTAATTTTACACTTTTCCACTCCTTTAGCAAATTCAAATTCCAAGCTCGACAGACTGGGATTTTACTTTTTCTTCTAATTCAATTCGCACCATATTCATTTTTCAAGTGATGTAATTATAAATTTGTTCTACAAACTGGGGGGGGTATCGTTCACACAATTTGGAATTTTTTAAATTATTTGCATATATAAACTAACAATTTCCTCAATTAATATAATACCCGTTAGATAATTGAACTAACTGTTATCATTTTTTAGAAAGTTGTACTTATGTAAAAACCTAAACTTATCACACAACTGATTATAAAGATACGTAATTGCTGATTCGATATAATCACATGCTTCTTCAAAACTTTCATAAGTACGTTCAATCGATTTGTCTACTGCAACTTTTTGATAGTAATCTGTTCCTTTTAGCAAGTTTTTTGCGGCCTGATTCCAAATCCCCTCATTATGAACTAAGACATTTCGTCTTATAGATAAATACAAAATTATATCGTTAAATAATTTTATATGCTCTGTATCAATTTTTATACCTCTATCCTGTAAAAAAGTTAACTTGTCAGAGTAACTTCCCCATGCTAATTCATTTACCTTTTTCTCTACGAGCAACATATGCAGTTCATCTGTTGTATCGCATTTCAGTATTTCTTCAGCTGACAGATTTCCATTACTAATCAGCCATTTTTTTTCATGCATACATATTATACGAATAATTTTCAAAAGCACTTCATCAAATAATGTAAATAAATATATGAATGACATATTATACATTATTCTATTACTATTTGTACTATGGGTTTCATAAGAATGCAGCATTGATAAATTCCTTTTAAAGTACTGCGGCATAATCATGTTCTTATTAAAAATTTTACGTTGTTTATCTGACAACTTTGTTAATTCTGTCTCCATAAACGCCTTAGCTTCAAAATCTTTTAATTCATCAGAAATATAAAATAAACATCCTTCTATTATAATATAATTCATCTTTTCTAGAGTTTCTTTCATTTGAAGCCAATCGAAGAACCGTCCCAAATCTAAATCAAACACAGATAAGTGTTCTAACAATTGTCCTGTTGTAATTTCCTCTTTTTTATGTTCGTATATTAATTTAATAAGTCTATTTCTTTTTAATAAATCCTCTTTGCATTTTTCATTAGAATCATAATTTGCTTTAATCTCACGTTTTAAATCACTAACACTCCAATTAAACTTTCTAACTGCAACTAACAATTCACCAGAATAGTCGTCACCAATTTCCTTATAATCCCATTTTTGCACTATTAAATCCTGTTGTTCCTCCCAGTCATTTACTAAATTATACCCTTCTCTATTCTCTGGTGGTGTTGTATACAATAATTTTTTGTACCCTTTTTCAATATACAACGCATTGTTCTGAACTATAATAGAATCATCCCTATTTATTAACAGTGGCGCTAATATCAACTTGCCATTTTTTATCTTTCCATATCTTTCACTCATTTTATCTCCTAATCTCTAATTTCACAAATATATCGATTCAGTAATATTCGAATTATCCTCACAAACCTGATAATTTATATAAAATTATATCACGCTTCTCACTTATACGAAACACATTTCAACAATCAAGTTTCTCCTTATTATCCTCACCTACAACCTGATAGTTGTTTGTCCTCCCCGGTTCAAGATCTGCTTCCTGAAATGCGAATTGTCCGGAATCTTTATAGTAAACCATAGACACATCCGTTCCCTTGAAATTACATACAAAAGTCACATATCCACCTTTATCTACTACATTTTTGATTGTTGCCTGAATTTCTGAATACTGACTTTCACCTCCTTGCTTCACCCCATTTCCCGAACCTTTCTCCGCAAGAAATACTTTCAAATTGTCTTCATTTTCCCGGATTATCTCAACTCCTGCAGCATCTCCCGTTCGCTCATATGTCACAGTCACACTATCTATTTTTTCCTCTCTTTCTTTCGCATCGGCTTCTACTTTTTCTTGGCGATTCTTTTCCTTCAGATTATCAGACTTTCCCTGTACCTGCTCGCCAGACCATGTCTGCTTCTGCTCATCCTCTTCACCGCTTTCTATCTTATTTTCTTCCTGTACTTTGTCTGCATTTCTTTGCACCGTTTCTTCCAGTTTTGGTGACAAAAACATCGTAGACAATAACAGTAACATGATCCCCACAACGATGATTCCCTTTGTTACATTTTTTCTTCTTTCTGACATTACTTCTCCTTTCCTACTTCGGCACACCGCCTGGGTAAATCCATCCAATCCATCCGGTATGCCCCTGACAGGTTGCCGTCTGCCATGAGATCCAGTTTGATAATGATTCAATGGAAAAACGCCCCACATTGTTTGCTACCATTCCATCTCCAATATAAATCCCCACATGACCATATAATGACCCCATGTATCCGGAGCCACTGCCACACACGATTGCCCCCGGAGGGATATTGTCCATGCTAGTAGAGCCGGTATTCTGATATGTGTTCCACATATCAATCGCATCGCCATATGGAATCGCACTTACACCGGCAACTTGATAAACGCCAGTCACCCATGCTGCACACATATCTGGTGTACAGGGATAGGTACTTCCATTATTTTTTGCAATGTCTACGATGGTCTGCATCAGCGGAGTGACTGTTCCATCATAGGATCCACCACCTGCCATACTCTCCTGGTACTGTTCCCATGTCATATTATCGAACTGATACAAATTATATCGTTCCATGACACTGAAACAGTGATCCACATAAGCTTGTGCCGTAGCCCATCCTGCAGCACGTATCCCTTCCACGAAATGTTGTGCTTCTTCTTTGCTATAACTTCCATCATTTCTGTTTAAATAGGGGGAAAGGTGTGGTTCATAGGGAGAACGCCTTAACATCCATGCCCGTTGCTTGATACAAGACTGATAGTCCGGATACACTGCAAAATCCGCATCAATGGGAATATTTCCAGCACTTGTCTCTTCTCCGGTTGACATATTGACGCCTCCGGACGCAAACTGATCGCCGGAAAAATATTTGATTCCAAACAGGTTCTTGTATTCATATGCCAGTTGTGACATACCCTGTCCTTCCTCCCCTCCCGGTCCATAAGAACCGAATCCGGATTCTACGATAAGCTGTGCGATTCCGGATGATACCGGAATCCCGCTCTCCTGCTGGGTTTCGAAAAAAGCCTGCATCATCTCTTCTGTTACAAATGTCGGTAATCCATGCCCCGCCTGTGTGTCACTAGACAACGATGCCAGGATACCGATCAGAGTCGCGACCAAAGCAATGACCGCGATCAGAGGAATGAATACTGCAAGTACCGCTGCAATGATGGCCGTTAAGAACGAAAATACTGCCTGTACCACTGCCGCAGATACAACGGTCACAACAACTCCTATCGTTGCTGCCGTATACCGAACTGCTTCCGGCATGGTATCCATAGCATGATTGACTTCCCGACTGTTGTTTAATCTCTTCTCTACATCCTGCATTGCCTGTTCCGTTGCCATTGCTTTTTCCTGCATATATGCTTTGAATTTGTCTGCTGCTTTTTTCCCTGCATTCCACGCTATGCTCGCACCACCGGTTGCCGGAGCTGTTGTGGAAGTTGCTACACTTTCTGTTGCTGAAACAGATACATTTTGCATGGTCGTATGACCATCGCTAATCCCAGACCGACTCCTTGTCCGTGTCCCTTTTTCCTGCCGATTCTTTATCATCTGATTGAAATTCCATGGATTACCCATATGCTTCTGCTCATGCTTTGTAACCGGATACCGACCTTTCCACTGTCTCGAACGATTTCCGGCGAGCTTTCCATATAAAATACGCTGGATTCCACTGAACTCCTGCTCTGGCAATGTCTGTCCATAGGATTCAAACTCATGGATCCCCTGTATTCCATGATTCTGTATATTCGATTGCAACTCCCCCTGCAAATCTCCGACCTCTTCTGAAACTGGGTTTTCCATCCGATAGGCATAAGCAGTTCTTTCCGAAACAAGCTCCACTTCATCTGCTTCCGCTGAGATTCCTTTCCTGCTTTTCATGGTATGCTCTGCTTCAGTCATTCCCTCTTTTACATAATGCTCCTGTTGAGATTGCGACAAACGATTCCAAAGCATTGTCTCTCTCCGGTTCAGATATCTGGTGGGATCTATGTCCATCCCGATATCTTCCTGTTCCTCCGGTTCATTTCCCATATTCAGTGCAGTTAGATGTTCCTTGGAAAACCGGACAGCTTCCCTTGAGGATTGAAGTGTAGCTTTTGCAAGATTCAGTTGCTTGTCCCTTGTTTCCTTTATCTGCATACTCAGACTGCCTTTCTGTATTTCTCGTCTCCATCCAGTTCTTCCAACAACTGCTCTTCTTTCATGGTCTGCAGATACCATTCACAGGTTTCCTTATCTTTTCCGGTTATCTGCATCACATCTGCCGCGGTAACATCTGTTAGTTCTGCTATCTGCAGAATTAAGTTCTTGTCCGCATCGGATAATAAATTTTTCTGCTCTCTTTGATTTTTCGCTTCATTTTGTTGCTTTTCATCCTCCATGTTCGGATTTGTTTCCTCGCGCTCTTCTTTCGCCTTTTCATGGAAATCCGTATTGTACATCTGGTACAACACATTATCCTTCTCAATTAATGAATCAAACAGCACCACCTTTTTGTTCCAGACCATGACTCCCTGTCCACGTTTTCCGGAGCTTAATGCCTGAAATTCCTTTGCACTGAATTCCTGGATTGCACCAAGGCTTTGCGCATCCACTCCGCCCTGATCCAAAAAACACTTGTAGGAACAGTTGGAGTATAATTCCGTAAGTACCTGATTGGATAATGCTGCTGTTACGTTTTGCATTGCCATGGTTACGATGCCGCCAAACTTTCGAAAGGTAATGACCGCATTGTTCAACTGTCTTGCGCTCCCCGGCTTTTTGGACACCACCTGTGTCTCATCGATCACCAAGTGGGTGGCTCTCTGGAACCGCTTATTATAATCCATCCGAACCGACAGATAATGAAGAATGGTCACCATCACCGCCTCCCAGTTATTCTCCGGGACATTGGACATCCCGAAGCCGATCAGACGGTTATCAATCTTTACATTGGATGGATGCGCCAGCATATCGCAGCTTCCGGTTGTGTACTCTTCCAAACTGTTATAGATAATCCGAATCAACTCTTCATCATGCAGATTGTTCACATGCTGCAGTTCCTGCTGGATCTCCTCCCGTAACCACAGAAGCGTTGGCTGTTTCTTCAATCTCTTTTGTGCAAATACCTGCGCAAACATCCGCTCCGTACACCGACTGATGATGGAATCGTGTTCTTGGGTAACGTTGATATTCTTCATGGTGGCTGCACACAACGTCTTTGCATATTCCGTCTGAGTAGCAATGAACTTCTTCTGAACCGCGATGTCCGCGTCAAACACTTCCTGCGATACCTCAAATCCATTCAGATAGATCCCACTCTTCGGAGTCAGATCAAAATAGCTGCCACCATAAATGCTACAGATTTCCAAGAACTCATTTTGTGGATCGATAATCATAATGTCATCGTTTGTTGACAATAGCGTTTGCGACAATTCTGTCAGCTTAATGAGCATGGATTTTCCGGAACCGGAGAACCCGACAATAATCCCATGTGGGTTTGGCAGCATTTTTCGGTTTCCGATAATGAAATGCTTGGTTGTCCGGTTCAGTCCCATCATCTGTCCGCCCGGCTCAATGATATCCTGTGCATAGTAGGGCTGAAAAACTACCAAAGAAGAGGTTAGGAAAAACCGCATATAATCCACCTGTCTTCCTCCCATCGGAAGTGCGGTATTCCATGCTTTCAACTGGGTAAAATCACAGGTTTCTAAGATGACCCCCTCTTTCTTTCCAATTGCCTGCATCTCATGCATCCGCTTGGCAAGGGTATCTTCCTCCTTTGCAGTTACAACCACCAACAAATTTAGAAAAAATCCCTTTTCATCATTCTCATCCAGCTGATCGATATAGTTCTCGATCTCCTGTTTTTTCTTTTCTCTCGGATAGGATGGAGAAGTTGCCGGAATCCCCGCCTTTCGTTTCTGATCAATTTCTTCTGTGATTGCCCGCTCATTATTCATCTGTACTGCGGTCAACTTATCATTGACAATCTCTGTCTCTACCGGAGCAAAATCCATAGTGATTATGGACGGATAGGACACATTGGTAAGGGAACGAATAAAGGAATCTGAATTGATGGTCTTCCGATATCTGCCGCCAAATAGTACCGTTGCATAGGTATCCCCCATAATCAGAAAGTTCTTATACTGTTTGACACTTCTTGGCAGAATATCATTCTTCCAGTCTCTTCTGTTAGATTTGTGTTCCTCCGGGAAATTGATATACTCCTGCTCGTCGGCTCTTCCCGGCATAGTTAGTGTCTGCAGGGAACACAACCGTTCTTTTGCACTCAATCGCTCAATGCGGCTTCCCCAGCCTTCAAATGCTTCGGTAATTGTCGCTTCCATCGCATTGAGATAGACCCTTGCATTCCGTTCATTGTCTGCTCTGGCGGTAATCACCAGATAACGCAGCGTCGTAACCGATGGATTGGTTTCATCCAATCGTTCATCCTGCCACTGCCGGATTCCTTTTGCAATGTCTGGGTAGGTGTCCACATTCTGTTCGCTTCGGATCGACTGCAGAAATTCTTCCGTGCTCTGATATTCATTTGCAAGAGAAATCTTAAATTCCACCTCCATGGAATTGAGCCACATCATCAGTTCCATCAGAAATGCTTTCTGCTCTCCGGTATTCTTATTGATGTAATTGATATCCTCAAATAGATAACATCGATCATACACCGCCATTTTCTCTTTTGGTTCAATCTGAAAAATCCCATTCTCATATGCTTTTTCAACCTGAAATGCCTGTTTTACATTTTTTGGTATCTTTGCTATGGGAAGTGACTTCTGCTTTTTGGAAGAAAACGCACGGTTTCCGTTAAATACTGCCATTACGATACTCCTTTCTTCTTTCCTACCGGATGCTGCATCGAAAAGATTCTTCGATGTGTTTTATCCAGCTCTTCCATTTCCGTTCCCAACTCCCTTGTTTTCATAAAATACAACAGCTCTTTTGCCGTATCCAACATGGTATGTCCTTGATATTTCAAAAGCCCCAGTACCACCACCGGAATCATGATTGGAATGCCAAAGTACACGCATACATTGATTGGAAGCCCGGTCACATGCCAGATAGAGAGCACCACAATTGCAGCCAGTCCCAGGGCAATTCCTCCGCAGACCACCTCACCGCTACTAAAGCCTTTCCAAGACTCCGATTTGAACTGAGTTTCAAAATCCTTGTTTAAATCAATCTTCATCGTCTTACCTTCTCCTTATAGATTGAATGTTTTATTCATAAATGCTGCCGCCCCTTTCACGGATACCGCCATCAATATCATATAGATCGTGGAATTGAGAGCCTGGGCAAATCCGTCAAACACTTCTGCAAACGCATTGTCCGTAAATGGTGTGATTCCGGATACAATCCTTCCTGCAATCCCCATCACCAACGCAATGGTTACGATTTCAAACACATTGGACAAAAAACTCTTCCCCCATGCATATGCGGTATGCTCCACCCCTCTTCCACCAATCAAGGTCGGCATTGCAATAGGATAAAACACAATCAGCACATACAGCTTGATATAACGTCCGTAAAGTGTAATCAAAATCAGAAATCCACAGACCAGTGCCACAATAAAATACAGCAGTCCAAACAGAAAGAAAAATAACCGGGATCCTGCATCCACATCTCCGGTGAAAAATGCAGGTGTTTCCATCATCATCACATTTCCCGCTAGAGCCGATGACATGTTAAATAGTGTCGTAATGATGGTCAATCCATTTACTAACAATACGTTGAGTACCACCAGTTTAAACAGCGATTCAATCAGCAGCTCCAACGTGATATTTTCTTTCAGGTTCGATGCCGCTTTGAAAAATCCCATAATGAAAAACAAGTTCAGACTGGCGATTCCAATGGACAATGCCCATGGATACAGTTCGAAGCGGACATACTGCCACGCCTCCGTGGAAAACCACTGAGGCGTTGTTGTCATTAACCCGGTACATGCGGTCATAAGTGCATTCCAGATCGCATCCGAGATTGCGAAAAAGGGGCTGACCGATAACCAGTCACTAATAAAGGTACTTAACCAACTCGGCATATCCCACTCCTTTCTATGCCCCAATCTGTGATGTAATCAGTGGAATCAGCTGCGGTCCAATGGTTGCGATCAGTCCGGCAGCAATCCTTTTAAATGCCATCGACTGTGCACCACCATCCTGCACGTTCAAAGACTGCGCCCACTCAAACACGCCCCATAACAGTAGGATGGTTCCGATGGATGACACCACCGCTGCGATTAGGTTATAAATGACATCGAACGCACTGTTCACGATATCCTCTCCTGCTGCAAAGGCAGGAACCCCGCACTGCAGCACGCTCATGACCGACAAAAAACAGGCAAAAACAAACATCCCTGCCAACTGTTTTCTATCTAAACTTTTACGTTTCAACTTCAATTTCATACTCTTCATTTCTTTAATCCCTCCCGATATGAAAAATCTTTACACAAGCCACTACAATAATCATAGAAACCAATGCAATGGTTCCAAACACAATCAGTCCCCGATACTGCGCATACAGTTCCGGTGTGAGGACTCCTGCTGTAATTCCGGCAGCAATCCCGATGATAAATGCGACCATAATGATTACTTTTGCTTTCCAATCAGTTTTTCTCATAGGTATTCCTTTCTGCTTCCTTGTCCGGAAGTCTTCGTCTTTTTAAAACATCTTCCAATAAAACCTCTGACAAAATGAACGATGCCACTTGCCTGTCATCCAGTAAATAGCGATATAATGCCGTTTCATAATCTCGGTAATGACTGCGTTCCAGATAATCAATTGCAGCCTCGATTCGTTTTGCATACATCCTTTTCGGATACAGCTCCCGCATGATATCCAGCGTTTCCCTGATATTTTCTGTTCTCTGATAATTCTCTTTGAATTCATAGTAAAATTCTGCTGAGATACAAATCTTTCTTCTCCTCTTCCTGTAAGCAGGTTTGCGCGCATACAGCATCCCGATTCCCACTACCAATCCAACCAAACAGATACCAGATAATCCGCTTAGTAAAATTCCCATCCATATATATTGTGTTGCTGACATTCCTTTTTCTCCTATCCGCTACTGTTTAAAACAATCGCTTATGACATGCACTCGCTCCATCAAACGTTCCGGTCGGATGGTGTTCATAAAGTACCCGGTCGCATAAACACTTCCATCCTCATATTGGAATTTTACATCCGGATACTTTTCATTCATTTTGGCAAGTACTTTCTGCAGTACCCTTCCGTTTTTTCGAGGAGCCGATACTTCAAATGCTGCCGGAGAAGAAAACAGAAATGCATAATTCAATCCATTCATTGTAAAATGCAGCTGTTCACAGTCTTCGGAATGCCGAATTTCCATCTGTTCGCACCGTCTTTCATTTTTCTGTAGGTAACTCTGCAAAACGGTGGCTGTCAATTCCTCATAAACAACTTCTTGTTCTTTCATCTGTGCTGCCATCTCTTCTGCCATGTTATCTTGATCTTCTCTTTCCACCTCTACCGACTCCCAAACTGGCTCTTCCCAATCCACAGAATTGATTGTTTCTCCCGGTACCTCTTTGCTTGGTTCCTTTGTTGCCTGAACTTCCTTTTTTTGTCCAGATCTTTGCAATTTCGCGATCAATCCCAACAGTTTCTTTCGTTCCTGTTCGAAATGTGCGGTCGTATCTGCCAGCTCTTCATTTTCCTCTTCCAGCATTTCTTTTTCTTCCTGCAGATGTTCCAGCTGTTTTGCCAAGCCCGCATTCTGTTCCTGTAGCTGTAGGTTTTCGGATTTTAATCGTTCGTTCTCTGAACCCATTTCATCGGTTTCTTTCGTTGATTGCCCCTCCATAAACGAATGGAAAAATTCGATTACCTTTGTTCCGTCCTCACCCTGTTGATTCAATAACAGCTCCACCACGGACAACTGATGTTCAAACGCTTCCTTTACCTGTTGAGCCTTGATTTTTTCATTTTTCGCAAGTTCCAGTTCCATCCGGGACTGCACCAGAAAGTGTTCCTTTTCTTCCTCATATTCCTTTTTGTTTGCTTCCAGTGTTTTCCGGGTCTGTACTTCCTCGTCATACCATCCTTGCAACATCTCCTGTTTTTCGTTAAGCTCTTTTTGCAAAGATTCCTGTTCTTTCGCCTGTTGAAGCAACCGATCCTTTTCCTGCTGGATCTGTCCTAACATCACAGACAATGTCTTCTTTTGTTTCTGGTATTCCTGTTCTCTCTTTTCGAATATCGCTTCCCGGTCTTCATACATCTTGTTCATGTTTTCCAGAAACGAACTCTTCTCTGTTACATTCATCACTGTTCTCTTCTCCTTTTTAACTCTTTTGTCCGTTCCAGATCAGAACCGCTCCCATCACCGCAAGGGACAATCCCGCCAGCAGTGAATATGCCATTAATATTCCGACATCTCCGGTCTTTGGAACCTTCATTCCTGCTACATTTCCAGCTGCAGTAACCGGCTGTGGCTGTTCAATCTCTGTTCCCGAACTATTTTGGGGTTCATTTGTTGTCTCTATCTGAGAAAATCCGATTTCTTCGTTTGTTTCTGTCTTTTCTTCTGAAATCGGCTCCGATCTCTCCTCTTGCTTCACAACGGTCTGTTGTTCCGTTTGGATTTGTCGTTTCTCTTCCATAAATTTTTCATTTCCCTTTTGGAAAAAGAAATATGCTCCAATGCCGCACCCGACACAGAGCATAATCAATCCCATACTTATCACATATTTTTTCACCGTGTGTTCCTTTCCCTACAGCACCAGTTTTTCTTTTGTCACCTTGCAGTTCACAACCAAGCGATCTGTAGTGCTGCTATATCCGGTGCATGTAGCAAGTGTCACCATCTGCTGTTCGGATTCTGTTTTCCAATCATCCTGAAATATCGCATCTTGATTTTGACACGTATACACCGACTCCACTTCCAGCTCCTTTACCCGTTCCGGAGTGTACAAATATAACTTACTGTTTTCCTTTCGGAAGGACTCTTCTGCAAACGCATCCAGCCTTCCAAACATCTGACCGGACATCATGTTATGTCCGAACAGACAAAGATGTGCATCTGATAATCGTTCCTCCGCATGTGCCCAGGTGAAGATGGAACCCAGTGGACTGTAGTTTCCTTCAAAATCCCGGTTAAGATATTCGGTATCACTGCTTCCTTTCAGGATTGGTTGGTCTACCTCAATCTGCGGAGCATAGATCCATCCGATGATGTCCGGATTTAACCTTTGTAGTGATTCAAAATCAATTTGTCTATCCATCGGATCCTCGGAACCCTTCTCCAGTTCTGCTACTGCCATTTGTACAAGTGCCTCCTGCTTTGCTCTCGCCTCGGCAAAGGGCTGATGTTCCCGGTATGCCAATCCTGTCAAAACAATGCCCATTATAAGCATTCCACACGCGACTATCTTTCTGATTGTCCCTGCCATTTCATCGTTTCCTCTTTCGCCCAATCAACAGGAGAACTCCCGCAACTGCGATACATCCCCCTGCTCCTGCAAGATAATACAAGGTTCTGTCCTGTAATCCGGTCTGTGGAGCTGTATGGTTCGGTTGATCCGGTCGTGGCGTATGCTTCGGTTCCATAGTTACCTCATAGAGCATTTCTTTTTCCTCATCACTCCATGTTGGAATGGCAATCAGAGCCGGTTCGATTACATCAAAGGTTGGATTGTCTTCCCCTTGGATCAAATACACTCCTACTTCCAGATTGGAAAAGCTGACTGCTCCATTCTGGTCTGTTGTAGCTGTTTTCTCTTCTCCGGTCCGGTATCCGCTTAACTTCTCCGCTACTGTTTTCAAAGCTGCGGCACTGTCCACACCGTTTAAATCTACCCCAGACTGCTGATATCTTGTATCCAGCACATACTCTCCTGCTATAACATCTGCCACTTTTACACAGGAGAACCGGATTCCATTCTTATTGCTTCCCGCTTTTCCATCTGTCAATTGGATGGCGATACTGCCGGTCTTTTCTTCCTTGACCTCTGCAAGCTGTTCTTTGGTTGGAAGCGTCTGTTCTCCTTTGGAATTCTGGTTTGTTGAATTCACAACCAACTCTTCTTTTGTCACTTCTTTTGTTGTATTATTTTCTGTCTGTTCTGCAGCAAATGCGGTATTCGTGCAAAGTGCCGCGATTGCAAACGACACGGCCAGCAGCTGCTTAAATCTTCTCATTTTCATAATCAATGTGCCTCCTGTCCTTGATCCATAACCCGATTGATACAGCAATAAAAGCGAACGGCAATATCGTAAACAACAGTTCGCGCACAGACGGTATCTCGGTCTTGATACGTTCATACTCTGCCTTTTTGTACGCTACACGCTCCCCGGTCACTACAAGCCTGTGAGTGTTGATTCCGTAAGGAGTACATGTCACAATGGACACCAAATCTTTCCCCGGCTGAATTTTAAGACAGGACGTCTCTTCCGGCTTCACAACCTGAATGTCTGATACCCGATATGCAAGGGTTTCATTTGCAACCCGGACAAAAAATAAATCTCCTGTTTCCATCTCATCCAGACGAACCAGCAGCTTGGAACTTGGCAGTCCCCGATGTCCGGTCAGAACACTGTGTACATTCTCTCCGCCGATTGGAAGACTGGTTCCCTGCAGATGCCCGATTCCGTTAGACAGTGCTTCCGCTTCCGTCCCATGATAGATTGGAAGTTCTACGTTGATTTTTGGAATATCCAGACTTCCCATCGTTCCTGTGCCCGAAATATCCAGCACCGTTTGGTAACTCTGATCCGATAAAAGCTGTGTATCCATTCCATCTACAATTGCACCTTCCGACTGGTAAAGCATATCGTTGTACTCTTTTGCTTCTGAAAGCATCTGTTCCAATGTATCTTCGCTTTTGTCTGCTGCTTTTTGATAGGTTGCAACGGCATCTGCCTGATGCCGTTGCTCAATCACGTTATTGACAATTGGAAAACAACAGAGCAGAAATCCAATTAGGAAAACGGCTCTAATGCCCCATGTTCTATTCATTTGTCATCCTTTCTACAGCTCTTCTTTTTTCTTACGCCCCTTCACAACTGCACCTGTCATCATAGCAGCACCTGCAGTGAGCATGATCAGAACTACAGATGTACCTGTCACCGGAAGTTTCTTTCCGACCTTATTGATGACAGTCATATTCATCGAACCCTCCGCCACATCTGTTGTCAGTGTCTGATCCTCTTTTCCGAGTAATCCGTCGTAAAAGCTTTCAATGTGTGCACTTGCTTCCAGCTTCTGCAACGTATCTTCCGTTGCTCCATTTCCTTTCACATAAGTATCACGGCTTGCAGTAAATGTTGGTTTTACCGTCAGTGTGATCGGTGTTGTCAGAAGACGGTAGCCATCCGGTGCGTCTGTTTCTTTCAGATAGTAGGTGCCGCCATCCAATCCATAGATAACAAAAGTTCCATCTTCTGCTGATACCATTTCCACTGCATTTGTTGGTGTTGTTCCTCCGGTATGGTCGGTTCCTCCAAGCGTATCCCGGTTGATTACAACATATCCGGTTCCATTCTCTGCATTCTTCACAAACACTTCGTTTTTGCATTCCTTATCGGAATACAGACGGAATTTTGCACCTGCAAGGGTCTTCTGATGGTCATTGAGCTTCTCTACATTTAGCTTATAAGTAAAGCACACAACGGTATCCCATGGCGTAAATCCTGTTTTGCCTACACCGGTTGAATCCGGATCGTTTGAGAATTCCAAGCGAACGTCATTTTCGAATCCCGGACGTCCGGTGTGGTCGGCTGCCTTCTCATTCAACGTCGCATTGTAAGTCAGCAGCACGGACTGACCGTATACATTTTCCCCCAGATCATTCATCTGATCGAATTCCCGGTCTACGATCGCTTTGATATCATTGACAACTATGTTAAATGTTTCATCTCCGATTCCTTCTGTTGTTACAAGATATTCGCCCTCTTTTAACGTGTACGTTTTATCTTTTCCCGCTGCATCTTTCCCTGTAATGGAAATCTTCACCGACTTTGGATGGAACGTAAGTGCTTCATCCATCTTGTCATGCCATGCATAATAGTAAGTATCATATCCATTCATATTTGGGATATTGGAATCATAACGATAAGGTACGGTCTGCCCGATTTCATAATCTCCAATGTCATTCCAGCGATCTGCATCTGTAATATCTGCATTTTTATCGTCTTCCTGAATCTTCTTGGTCACACTTGGATAATCCGACTTGATGGTGATTTCTGCTGTTGGATTGGCGGTATCCACCATACAAAGGGAGCTTGCAGAATGAGTATTCTCCACCGCACTGACTTCGTCAATAACATAATATCCATAATCCAATCCAGCCAGCCGAACGGTGTTGTCGTTTCGGACATTTTTTACATTCACCATATCCGGTACGACGTTTAATGCTGCAATCTCATTTCGTACCTCTTCCACAAAATATCGGAACAGGCTGTAAGAACCTTCTAAGGTCTGGTCTGTCTGGGTTCCTTCTACCGGATTGGTATTCAAGGTCTGAATATAATCAATTACCATGTACTCGGTCACCTGATCGGCACTTGTCTGTTTTCCATCTTTAGAGAGTGCCTTTGCAACCACATTTTTCAATGCCTGTTCATAGGTGGGATTGAAGGTGTAATTGATGGATTCCCCATCTCTTGAATTCTCTGCATAAAACAGCTTATAGACATTGAACCGCTTCCCAATCAAGGTCTGTCCACTGTTTCCGGCAATGGTAATCCCGGCAGTTCCGGTTCCCAATGTTGCCACGCCATTCTGTGTGTTATACACCTGACCTTCTGCAGCTGCCTTTACCACCGACAGATTGTCTGAAAACATGGAATACGGAAGCTCCGCTACCAGCCCGGTAAGTGCCAGTGTTCCAGTCAACAACATTGCCATATTTCGTTTAGTTTTTCTTTTCATTCTCACAATCCTCTTTCTTTCCTTTTCTCACAGCGTAAACCAATGCCCCTGCCATACATCCTGTTCCTGCCAGAACAAGTAACAGCGTCAGCGGGCTTCCTGTCTCCGGCATCTGAACTCCGGTATCATTTACAACAGTCAGGTTTACAATTCTATTTTCTTTTGTTCCTGTAATCGCATAAATGCCGTCTTTTTCTGTATGCTTCGTTCCATTTACATAATATTCAAAGACATGTTCCAGTGGATTACTCTTTGTATAGATTTCATACACGATTGCACTTCCGTCTGGATTGACCGGAATCCGGTATCCTTTCGGAGCTTTTGTTTCTTTCAGGTAATACTTCGTTTCCACCTGCAGGTTCTGAAATTCCAACGTGCCATCTTCTGTCGTCGTTCCTTTGGCAACCTCTTTTGTACAAGTCTTGTCTGAATACAGGGTAAACTCTGCCCCCTGTAGCTTCTTTCCGGTTTCATTCTCTTTCGTTAAATGAAGCCGATAAGGTGCATAGGTATCCTCTACTACCAGACTTGCGTTTCCATCTGATTTCACGGTAAATGTCATCTTTCCAGTCAGATCCGTTGCTGTATTCTCTGTCACTCGAATTGTATTGTCTTCCCCGACGGTAAACGCGATTTTTCCCGGATTCTTGGTGTATCCCTCTGGAACAGACTCTTCCTCAATGATATGTTTTCCCCAGGTCAGTCCTTGAAACACTGCCTTGCCTTTTCCATCTGTTGTGAGGATTTCGGTTGTGCCGTTTGGCAGCGTATGCTTAAACTTTGCCCCAGGAATCATAATCTCTGTGCCTTTCAGCTTTTTAGTCAGTTCCAAGTCCAAGGATGTTTCTGGAACAGTCGGTTTATTGTAGGTCTGCACCGATGCGCTGTCCTTCCCATCCTCTGTAATCTTCACCGTATAAATCGTGTCATTTTTCTGATATCCACTAGGTGACTTCGTTTCCTGAATGGTCACGGTTCCCAATGGCAGAGCTGCTTTTCCATCCAGATTCAGATAAAGCTCATCACTTCCACCTTGCAGATAGGAATTGTCATAATAACAAACACCCTCATTATTTGTTCGGAATATCCATGTTTTCTTTGCATTCTTTCCCTGTGCTGCCGGATCCGAATCGTAGTAACCGTCATAATATTTCACTGTAAACAGTGCACCCTCTAGCGTCCCACTTCCGGCTGGTTTGTTCTGATTGGTGGCTGCGTCCACCTTTCCCAACAGGATTCCCAACGGATTCATGATCGGCGTATCTGACACATTCAACGTGGCTGTTCCATTTGCTTGAATGTTGATGGTATAAATGGTTGGATCCAACGCATAGCCGGTTGGCGCAGTTAATTCCTTGATGTAATACGTTCCTGCCGGTAATGTTCCGTTCAACTCTCCCACACCATCTGCATTGGTTGTAAAACTCAAACCCGTTCCATCGGTGCATTCTCGGTTCTTCCAGATCCCATAGTATGCACCTTCCAGACTGTATCCACTGTTGTTAAGGGTAACTTCCGATTTTGCAGATTTCTTGATGATCTTTGCAGTTCCGTTGAACGGCTTTCTAACACGCACATTGGCTGAAATATGCTGATACCCGATCAATCCCCATTGGTTTGATTGTCCGGTCGTTGCGTCATACGGAGTCAGATACAGATTCATGTAAATCCATCCGGTTGAGGGATCTACACTTGTAACGGTACACATAACACTAATAACCTGATGACCTGCCGCCGGTTCTGCTGCGGTATGGTCTGCGCACCATCCCGCCCCGATCATCTCCACACCTTCCAGCCCATCACGGAAATTTCCAAGGGTAAAATAGGACTGCCCTTCGGATGGAACAAACCAACTGGATGTGATATCACACATGCCCCAGTGAACCGTTCCTACTGCCCAGTCTTCTGCAATCCCCATGGTCATCGGCATACTTGCAAGTTTGTTTGCCAGTGTGACTCCATAGGTTTCATCTTTCTCCGCATCAATCCCCATACTTTCCAGATATTCTTTGGTTCCTTCATCTTTGATTCCATTGTTTCCGTACTTCGTCCAGTCAATCTCCGAATACTCACATCGTTCAATCTTCGAATAATCGGTATCTTCGGTAAAGTAATAAATATCTTCCGTGCGTTTATTCTTGACTGTATCCTCTTTGGATTCTTTTGCATAGGTAACAATCCTTCCTGCAGCAACAAACAGGACGAGTATTACAAACGCAAAGAGGACAATCAAAATCTCCTGCACTCGTTTCTTTTTCTTCATCTTTTCTCCTTTCCGAAACCAGTCTGTTTTCTCAGACAGGCTTTTCTATTCCCTTGTCGTATCTATGGGTGGGCTTCGAGAACACTCTTTTCGCATGATAATTCCTTTCTCTTCTGAATTTTTGCAGCAAAAAAGGAATCATCAAAACAGCTGACGATTCCTTCTCTATGCACCACTATTCCGTGCATTCACTCTTTACTTTTCACTTTGAATCCTTACATACATCAATTGCTTTTTTATGTACCTCTCGTTTTACTTTTTGTGTATGGAGTTTCATAAACTCACATAACATCACCGGTCCCGCAATCACATAGGCTGCACCAAGGTAGAACCAGATGGTTATAAAGCAAAACAGAATGGAAAGCATGCAAATCAACATACTTTTCTGCCAAAATCGTTTCCATACCCACCAGATACCAAAGAGAAATCCGATTTGACACAATATCCTGTATATTCTCCCAACGACCATTCCAAGCAGAATAACTGAACCAAACATCCGCATCCCAATATCACTTCTCTTCCATTCGTCCAGATACAGGAAAAACTGGTTCTTCCAAGTCGGGCTGATTATTTGTAGCTGCTCCAACACCGGATGATAGCCTTCAGCTTTTGCATACCAGATCCACAGACCAAGATTGAGCAGCATCCCAATGCCAAACAGGATGTATACTCTTGTCCGGTTCTGTTTATAGATTCGTTCTGTTTCATAATACTCTTTCATCCAATCCAGCTTCACTGGCTGATGTTCATTCCAACTCATCTTTCTCATCTCCTCAACCGTTTCCTGTTTTACTCTCTGTTTCTACTTTCTCTTGATTCATAAAATCCATCATCGACATCTGTCCATCGACTTCCACCACAGTTCGTTTTTTCTTGTGGCTTCGCTGATTCGAATATCTGACAATCTGCATATCCGACCGGTCACTTTCATAGAGCCTCTGTATTTCCTTGATTGCCAGTTTTCTCTTCTCCTCAAAAATCCGGTGATTCAAACCCGACTCCGCTTCCACTGCTTTATACGGAATCTTTTTGATGTACAGCTTGTCTACAATCTCATAGGCTTCATTTCCAAGTGCCTGATAGCATAAATATACCCGCTTTACACTTTCCGCTCGGACAAGCAGCTCCCGAAGCTCTTCTGCAAAGTTCTCCTCTTTTTCTTCAATCAACTCTTGATATCGTTCATAGACATCCAGTAAATCTTTCCGTGTACCACATCGAGTACTGGTTTTGCCAAAGTCTATTTTGGGATACGATGCAATCTCAATCAGCTGATTGTTTGTTTCATCCATCATTTGACGGATACTTAAAACACGAGCATGGATTTGCTGCGTGATTTCTTGGTAGTGTTTCAGGGTTTCCTTAATCTGGTCTTCATCCAACTGCAGCATTTCCATTCCTTTCTCGTTATTCAATTGTTTTTATGTATTTCACACCCCCGCTCCGCATAGGTCATGATTCACTTCTGCGTGATAGAAGTTGTGAATCGTAGACGGAGCATTGAAGATACAGGTCAGCAAGTATGCCTTGATGTTTCGAATCTTTGTGGTATTCTTCTTTAAGCTCCACAAAATGTATTCAATGTGCGAAGAGTCAATCTTCAACAGCTTGCTCTTCACAAGCTGACAAGGATATTCCGCTCCGGCAATGAGGATGGGATCCTTTTTGATGCAAAGCATCTCCACCATCAACTCCACCATTTCATCTACATACTTTCGATCCTTCTCTGGCGTGTTTATCCAAACGGTGTCATACTCGATATTGGATTTCACAATATCGGTGTAAATCTGCACCTCATCCATCAAATCCCTCCCTTCAGTTTTCTGCTGTGCAGAATCTGCAGATAGATGGATAGGATTAGTCTCACTATAATCAGTTTTATTATTATCAGTATTATTACATTTTGATTTTCGAAATTCTTGATTCTCGATTTTCAAATTTCTTGAACTTTGATTTTCAAAAGTTTTGATTTTTGATTCTCGAAAGTCTTGATTTTTGATTTTCAAAAGTCCTGTATTTTGATTTTCAAAAGTCTTGATTTTTGATTCTCGAAAGTCTTGATTTTTGATTTCCGAAATTCTTGAATTTTGATTTTCAAAAGTCTGCGTGTTTTCTGGGATTTCAGGCTCTTTTTCTTTTGATTTAGGTTCTACATTCGACTTTACCATGAAATTCTTTACATAAATTACATTCGGTTTTCCCATACCTAATCGTTTCTTTTCTATCAAACCAATACCCGATTCCGTATCCAGTTCCTTCATCAGCTTCGTTGCTTTTTGCGTTTTGCAATCGAGAAACTCCATAATTTCTTCAATCGTAAAGAAGATATACGGTCGATTCTCTTCATCAATCCACTGATTTTTTATACTTAGGTTCATACGGTCCAACATCAGACCGTATAACACCTTTGCCTCACAGGAGAGAGCGCGAAAGCACTCTCCTGTAAACAATATCTTCGGCACCCGATAGAAGTTGTATTGCTCTGCTTCAAGTCCACGAAAATAGTCAAACTGTATCGGCTCCATGCGCTTCTCCCCTTTCCTCATTCTGCTTCCACTGTTCCAGAAGAGAAATGATAATATTTTCTATCTGTTCCTTTCCGTACTCCTTTGGAAAGTACTGTCGAATCCGCTTCTCTGGCAATGTCACACTCATAACTTCTCTTTTTTCACCTAACAAAATTAATTCGACCGCCAGCTCTGTCAATTCATTTGCTTCGCTGTATTCCTTTAATTTCTTCGCTTTATCAATCGAAACTCCACATCTATTTTTCGTAATACATTGACTTACCCACTGTTGTTCACTCTGACTTAAATATGATAAGAATACTGCTGGCATAAACTTGATTTTTTCCTTGTCTACTGCTTCCAACAATTCCGGTATCAATTCTGTTAATCGAATGTAACGCTGAACCGTTCTCCCACTGTCTCCGGCTTCTTTTCCAATAATAGAAGAGGTGTTTTCCTTGTAGCCACTACTTATGCCTTGATGCTTCAATGCTTCTGATTTCATCTTATATGCGTAGGCTTTTTCACTCGGAAGAATGTTCTCCCTTTGAATATTCGAATCCACCATAATTGCCACCGCTTCATCGTCACTATAGTCCCTTACAATGACCGGCATGGTTTCTCTATGACTTCTTATACTCGCCAGTTTTCTTCTGTGTCCTGAAATCAGTTCATATCCACCATCCACTTTTGGTCTTGCCAATGCAGGGTTTAGTACACCATATTCTTTGACACTCTCCGAAAGCTTTTCCATCTCGTCATCTTCTCTGACTTGAAATGGATGATTCTTAAAATCATGCAATTCGGAAATTGGCAACTCCATAATCTGATCTGACAGAACTTCGTTTTCTTCAACACCAAGCAAATCCTCATAGGACGTAAGTTGAATCTCTTTATTTACTCTTCTTGCCATGATTCAACACCTCCTCTGCCAGTCTTCCATAGCTGTCTGCCCCTTTACTATTTTCTGCATATTCAAATATACTGATTCCTTCCGAAGCAGTCTCGGCAATCGCCTCTAATCTTGGAATTGAATCTTGAAAAATATTCAGCTCATTTCCGTATGCATCACAAATCGCTTTCTTATTTCTCTTTGAATTGTTATAACGACAATTATCCATCGTAAACAGGATTCCTTCAATTTCAATTCTCGGATTGTATCTTTTCTTGATATTTTTTATCACTTTTAAAAGTTCTACCAGACCGTCTGCAGCATAATATTGTGGCTGAACCGGTATCAGAACGCTGTCAGCTGCACTCATCGCATTTACCGTGAGCATACCAAGAGACGGCATACAATCAATGATGATATATGAATACTCGTCTTTCAATAACTCCAAATATTCCTTCAATACATTTTCTCGGTCATCCACTGAAATCAAAGACATGTCCATCCCTGTGAGCAGTTTATTAGCAGGCACTAAATCCACGCCCTCCGAATGATGTAGAATTCCCTCTTTAGGATCAAACTCTACACCCATGATAATATTTTCCATCATCGTCTTTAACGTCACTCTCAGATTCTTTGGAAATCCCAACCCCATTGTCATATGACCTTGCGGATCATTGTCTACCAAAAGTACTTTTTCTCCCAAGCGGGCAAGTCCTACTCCCAGATTGATACTGGTTGTTGTTTTTGAGCAGCCTCCTTTTTGGTTTGCAATTGCAATTACTCTACACATACACTATTTCCTCCTGCTACTTAGCCTTTTCTACTTCTGAATACAATCGAACAAATCTGTTTGTCCCTTTGTTGGCATAAGTCTCAGAAATATCTAAGACTTTTACCTCATTGTTATTTTTTAATACTCTTTCAATAAACCAATTAATATCTTGTTTTGTTCCCTGCAATCTCACTTTGACCATATAAGATTTCCTCCATTGAACGATAATTTACGTATTCCGGATACCGAAGTCCAATTGCCTGCCAGAAGTATTTTGCATAACTGCAACAAAATAAATCAGAAACACTATATTGTCTACATTCATCTAACTGCTCCTCATGGCTGTCATCTTCTTCCACTGTCGGTACCCCATCTGTATAGAGATTAAAGGCTAAACGAACGATTTTTAATGAACCGCTTGTTTGCCACCCATCATGCAGACATTCCGGCTTGATATACCCAGTTGTGAAATCATAAATACGATTTACATTCTGTCTTGTATCATCGGATATCCCAAGGCAGTAACATAATGCTTCATGATAACTGTCTTGATATCTGCAGTTCTTTAGTGAAGAATAGTAGAATTCTTCGTGCTCCTGATTTTTGAAAATAATGTGTGTGTGATTCTTTGAATTGCTTGCTCTTAACGCTGTGTTTTGTTTCATGGTCTTTTCTCCTTTCAAACCTTTGAATTTGAAAATGAGACACCAATTACCATTTTATTTGGAATTATATATTATCTTGTTTGGGTGATGTTTTTTCGATTTTTTATTGATATGATTTGTTCAGATATTTTTAGTAAAAAACCGCCATTACACACGTAATGACGGTTCTAGATCTTTTCGAATTCGTTACCTCCAATTTTTATCCCACAATTGGTGTAAAAGTGGTGTAAAATTGGATAAACCTGTTCGCAAACGCCCTATTTATAAGGCTTAGTCTTGGACGTATGGCATCAAAGAAATGTGTCTTGCTCTCTTGATTGCTACTGTAAGAGCTCTCTGATGTTTTGCACAGTTTCCTGTGATTCTTCTTGGAAGAATTTTTCCTCTTTCAGAAACATATTTCTTTAATTTTGCAACGTCTTTGTAATCGATTTCGTTATTTTCTTTACCACAGAATACGCAAACTTTTTTTCTTCTGCGTGCTGGGCCTCTTCTCTTGAAGCCGCCTTCTGGTTTGCTACCTTTTTCGTAAGCCATTTCGTTTACCTCCATATTTATTCATTTGGAAGTCAGACTTTAGTTAAACGGTAACTCCTCATCGATTCCATCTGGAATATTCATGAAGCCATCTCCGGCATCAACGCTTGGTGATGGTGCTGCCTGGCTAGGAGCTGACTGGTGGAACGCACCTCTGTTCGCTTCACTCTCTGCTCTGCTTTCAGCAAATTCCTGTTCTTCTACGATTACCTCAGTAGTGTAGACTCTTACGCCATCCTTATTTGTATAGCTTCCTGTCTGGATACGACCGGAAACGGAAACGCGCATTCCCTGACGGAAATATTTTTCTGCAAATTCACCTGAACGACCGAACACAACACACGGAATAAAATCTGCGCTTGGTTCATTATCTCTTTTAAATCTGCGGTCTACTGCTAATGTATATCTGGCAACTGCTGTTGAGCTGTCACCCTGAGAATATCTAACTTCCGGGTCTCTGGTTAATCTTCCTACCAAAACTACCTTGTTCATATATACCTCTTTCTATTATGCATCCTGTCTAACGCATAAATATCTGAGAACGTGATCCATGATACGGATACGCTGTTCCAACTCTGCAGGAACAGTACTCTCAGCCTCGAAGTGGATGAAGTAGTAGAATCCTTCTTTCATCTTCTGAATTTCGTAAGCAAATCTTCTCTTACCCCATTCATCGACGTCTGTTACATTACCACCTACACGAGTGATCAGATCTTTCACTTTTTCAATGACTTCTGCTCTAGCGTCGTCTTCGATTTTAGCGCTGACAACAACAGCTAATTCATACTTGTTCATGTGTTTTTACCTCCTTTTGGTCTCTGGCCCTCGACTTTGCACGAGAGCAAGGAAATGTTTTCAACCGTTTATTTAAACGGCATGTCACAATTTGCTATTTTATCATAGTGTTCTATTTCTTTCAAGCCTTTTTTCGTATTTCTTTTGTATTTTTTTCAACCAATTTTCTAGACACCATAACCTGATGCCCGCAGCCTTCACATTTCAAACGGAAATCTGCTCCGACACGAAGGATTTCCCACTCATGACTTCCGCATGGATGCGGTTTTTTCATTCGAATAATATCTCCTACTGCAAAACGATCTGCCATGCCTCTCCTCCTATTTTTCTTCTACCAATACACCTTGTAACAAAAATCTTTCGTCTTCATTCACATTCGTGCATGTAGACAAACTTACAATTTTGGATTGTGCATTTACCTCTACATCCACAGCATAATTAGATGTGCTCCTGCACAGTTCAATATATTTCATAAAATCTTCGTCTGTCGCATAGGACAGGATATAATTATCCGCAGTATCCTTCACAACACCGGCACTGAACACCTGATATGTTCTCGTTTTTCCATCCGGTGTGTAAATATAGAAATATGGATGTGCCTTACAAAAGCTCTCATCCGCATATTCATTTAATCTCGAAAACATCTCCCCGCCATAATTCAAATGATGTCCGTAGATTAACGTATTTCTTCCCAAAAAATCTGATGCACAGTCTTTATCAACAAAGATTGCTCCCAATTTATTGTCATTTGCTGTAAATGTCTTTGTCAAATATTCATTGTTATCCTGGCTTTTTACTACCGGATAACTAATGATCGACGGCTCATCAAATCGAATCCACGCTACTGTATCCGGATTCATCTCCAATAGTGTTGCAAAATCTACTTTGAATCCTGAAGCTGCTTCCCCTACTTGTTCTTCACCTGAAGTTTTTGCATCTTTATCGTCTGTGCCGTCCGTCCAAACTGCAAGTTTTTTTACCTTATCATAGTCTTTCCCGCCCTGATAATACGGGAGAACATTAAGGAGTAACTGATATGCAGCAACCACAAATACACAGACAGCTATAATCAATATGATAGTGGAAATGATATTTCCTGCCTTATTTTTCTTTTTTCTATTTCTTTTACTCATGTATTATCCTTTTCTTATATTACACTTCCCAGATAATTTTGGTCGATAATGTTATATGTATATTTGCTAAAAAGTAAAAAAGGAAGCCGGACGCATCCAACTCCCTTAGGCATAGTCCGCAGACGTCCGCCGCAATTCTGTAATATATTATGCCATAATGAAAACTTTTATGCAATAGAACTTTTGAATTTTCCACAAATATTTTTGAATTCTCTACAAATATTTTTTCAATAAATTCAACTTCGTTCTGGTATCTGTATACACAACTGTGTTGAAAATGGATGTAGAAACCTTTCCCCTAAGTTCTTCACAGTTCTTTTCGAACAAACGAATAAATGCCATAATTTTCTTCTTTGGACACTCTAATAGTTTCATCATAAAGCTTATAAGAATCACATAATCAACAATAGACTCGAATGTAATATTGTTAATTCCGGTCTCTACACTTATACACTTAGCAATTCTCAAGCTTACCTTACCCGTTTTAAATCGGGCATCAAAAATCGTATTATTGTGTGCTACAGCATTTCTTAAATCCTTTAATGCATATACGATCAATGGTAACAATTTACCATCCCGGTCATAAGCAACCTTTATCCCTACACTCTTAGAAACTTTTTTCCTGGTATTTGGATCAAGACAATCTACAAATGTACCAAATTCACCAAGGCTAATCAATTCAAAGATTGCCCATATAGGAAGCGGCTGATCCTTGTCATAATAATGATTCACTATAAACCGCTTACCATAATCTCGGGAAATAAGGCTATATACTTTATTTCTAAGATTCATTCTTTTATTGATTGCTTTTTTATAATCATTACTACCTATCGGATAAGCTTTGTAATCCGTTAACAATTTCGCATATATATCCGCAAATCTTTTACTTTTAGCATCTTCCAAAATAACTTCCAAAACATAGTTTTTAAATGCAGTTTCCAAGAACATTATCTCCGGATAAAACATTGTCTTAATCGCCATATCAAAGTCATAGATTGCCTGCACCTCATCAAAAGAATTGAATGCATACGTATTCGCCGGATTATTATGATAACGATACCCCTTATATCCATGGAAATAACCCATATATCTAAGTTTTTTCTTATCACTACTTCCAGAAATATTCAATCCTTTTTCATCTCGCATATATGCCATCAGCGCATTAATACTTTTAGGTTTCTTTTGCATTGACACCATACTCCTTTTACTGTAACCTTCGCAACAATAATTTTAATGGCAATTCCCATCGAATGTCAACAGCATAATATTCTCCCTGTATAAACTCCCATCCGTCCAATCAAACAAATAATCTGGATTGTTCCAATACTTTTCTTCCACATACCTTCGTTCATGTACACAGAATTTAGACCTTGCTTTATTCAATGTTTCTTCTTACTCCATATGATTAAATGGTACATAAACACGTCCTGATTCTACAGTACGTCCACCTTCACGATACTTTAATCCAATTTTACCTCATATTTATTTCTCCAAAATACAGTGAAAAACGGCTGATCTTCACCATGTATTTTTATTTACCTAATTTCTTGGCACCGGAAGCCCTATCCAAAAAGATTCTCTTCTACAGTTGCTATACTCTGTCAACTTTATATTGTGCCGACAGTTTTAGGCGGTTATAATCAGACTATGGGTGCTACCATAATGGTAGGCGGTTAGTCCTTCAACGGAGGTTGCTGAGCGCCAGTGGCACTCGTTTAGCAACGACCGAAACGGAGTGTAGACCTGTGACCCTCTGATTACATAGAAACCTGTAAAAGAATCCAGTGAAAAGGAGGGCTAAACCATGAGTATTGTTGACTTCATAGCGGTGGTAAGCTTCGGCTTAACCTGCTTTGGTCTTGGATATACCTTTGGCAAGGATAATAATAAGCCACAAAAATAACCGCCCTGTCTGCAAACTAAGCGGTTATCTTTGATAGATATTCTAAATAACAAAACGGACTAACCGTCTATCGGTAGCACTCTTTTTCTATAATCAGATTAGCACGCATCTGTGAAAATGTCAAAAATTTATTTTCTTTTAATATCATTATTTTTTGTCAACATCTTATATACTTTTTCTGGTGAACCTTTTAATTTCCACATCTCTTTATCATGTCTAATTTTAGAAAATGCACCCGTATTCATTGCAAGTTGTTTTAATTCCTGATCCGAATATCCTTGCATTTTCAAATAATGTTTTAATTCCCTTATTATAGCATTACTTTTTTCATATAGAATTCTTTCATCTGCTTCATTTTTGTTAATGCCCCAAAATTTGTTCAATGCTCTTCCGATTTCTTCTTCTGAAACATTTGCATCGTATAATGCTGAAACTGTGTTGCTAATTCCTATTTCTACTGCATCTGCAAATGCTTGTTCACATTCTTCTTTATTATATGTTCTTATTTCATCTAACAAGAATTGCCATCCGGATTTCAACCATGTTTTCAATATTTCGGTATCTAATTTTTTCATATTTTTCCTTCTTCTCTGCCAATTAGACATTTTTAGTTTTGAGATGGAATTGGTGGAATATCAGGAAATAATTGTTTTAATTCATCTACACTTCCTGCTTTTTTCCATTCAACCATTCCCGTTTTCCACACTAAACTTTCTGTTGTAAGCTCTCCTACTTTCAACATTTGCTTTAAAATACTAAAGTCATATGGTCCCGTTGCCTGTCCATTTATTGCAACATAATACGAAATGCCCGGAACTGGAGGTGGTGTTGCGACACTCTGTACTGATTGATTCATTCCTGACATCATATTATTCATAGAACCTGCTATATTTTGTCCCACTGCTCCACCAACAGCCATGCTTGCCATCATCGCCGCCATATTAAAACCATCTCCACTGCCAGAAAGATTTACATTTCCTGCACTATTAGATGCCATTTTCCCCAACGCTTCAGCACCTGCGATTCCAACTTCTGCTTGCTTTTCAACTTGAAAGGCTCCTATATTATTCGTTTGTGTTTGTTTATGCTGTGCATATTGAGCTTCTTCCCTCTGAATCCGTAAGCTCTCTCCGTAATGTTCCACATCTATTCGCTGTCGATCTGCAATATCTTTTACCTTAGCTGCTGTTTCTGCTTTAACAGTTTCTGTAGTTACATCTTTGGTTACACTCATAAGTTGTCTGTACCCTTCACTTGATTTATCAATCTCAATTGCTCCTATATCAATTCCAGATACATCTACCCCAAAATCTTCCTTCAATCTTTCACTGATATCGTATTCAATAGTATCATTAATCTGCGACGTTTTAGATTCAATTTGTACTAGCGGTATATTATTCATTGCCGGAGCATTTGCAACGGCATCTTTTACATATCTAATTACTACATCCCGAATCTGCTTTTGAAAATCATCAAGGCTAAAATTACTTAATCTATGTAACTTGATAAATTGGCGGTAATCAGTAATTTTAAAGCTAATAGTTCCTCTTACGGCCACTGGCACTCCAAAATCCTCAAAACGTGGATCATACACGTCAAAAAACGGTACCCCAAACTTTATCTGTACGATTTGAGCAAGATTTATAAAATATACCTCTGCTTGAAACGGTGTTCCTCCATCGTAAGCTAATCCCACAATACTCGCAAGCACAGGAAAATTTACTGTTTTTATTGTCTGATCAAATGGACCAACAATAAAATCTTGCATGATTCCATCTTTTTGCTTATATACAAATACTGCAACTTCACCATCTTTTACTCTTAAGGAAGATCCCCAACGAATTGCATTCTCCCTATTGTTATTTCTTGTATTTGCTCCAGTCGGATGCCATTTCCATATCAAGTATGAAGGCTCATCACATCGAATAGAATCCATAAGCCCTCCAGTGTTTCTGCTAAACAATCCCATCTCACACTTCCTCCTACTTTTCTTTTTCATCCTCACCATTCATAATCTTATTAAACTCATCAATGTTTTCTTTTGCTGCATCAATTCCAGGCTGTGCACCATCTTTTATACCCTGAATGAATCCTCCTTTTGATGAAGTATCATCTAATGTTGTATCATCTTGTGGTGTATATTCAAGTTCTATACCATTTTTTTCAGCCTCTTTCAAAATTTCATCTAGTAATAACTCTCTTTTAATATCCCACTGACGTTTCAATTCCTCCGTATTTCCATTTGTTATATTCGGGCTATATACAAGCCCCTCTGCATTTAATAATGCTCTTTTATATTCATCATTTTCCAAAGCAGTCTGCGCTTCTTTATATATACTTTCCATTCTGGCAATTTCTTTTTTTTCTGCTCCAGGTGCCTTAATTCCTAATACTGAAAAAACTATAATAAACAAAATTGGAATCCATCCAAACATCAATCCCCATTTTATAATTCCAGTTTTTTTTGCTTTCTTTATTTCAAAATTTGATTTATCGTATAATTCTTGAATTTCAGCAAAATCCGCTGCATCTCCATATGATCTTTTCGCTTTTTCATATACCTGTTTAATTTTCGAATTCCAAGCATCTGTTATTGCTTTTTCTCCCTTAGTAATACTTGAATTAGCAGAATCATATGATTTCATATTTATATTTGAAGTAGCCAAAATCATAAATTCTAACATATCTTCCCTTGTATTCGGTACAGAAAAATTCTGAATCAAGTTAATCTTTTGCTCATCCGTTTTGGATATATTTATTTGATTCTGTGAAGCTGAAAAAATACCTTTTGGTTTTTCATATTCTCGTCTTGCCTCTATTGCTTCTAATTTTAAAACAAATTCTCGAACTGCACTCGTGGCCTTTGTTCCTCGCAATTCAAATCCACATGCCGGACAATTTCTTGCAAAGGATTTAAGCACTTCTCCGCAATTTGGGCATTTATATATTTTTCCTTCGTACACCTTCTGTCTCTCTTCTGAGTCTTTATAAAAGCCATCATGAACAGGTGTTCCGCATTTCTGACAAAACTTGGCTCCATCAACTAGTTTTTCTCCACATTTTGAGCAGTAATTCATGCTTAATCCTCCCGTTTTTTATCTCTTTGCTAAATATGGGTTAGGCTTAAATGCTAATCTAATAATATCTACACCCCATCCAATTCCCAAAATACCCAGCGTAAATGTATAAATCAACGCAGAAATCGTTTTTCCCTCATAATATCTATGTGCACCAATCCATCCTAGAAAAATACACAAAAACAATGCTATCCATTTATTTTTCCACGTTCCAAATTGCCGTTTGACCTGCATCTGTACAGTCTCAAAATCTTTTTGACATTCTTCAAAAGCTTCCCCGCAACATATGCAATAAAAAGCATCTTCTGGCATTTCAGCTTTACATTTTGGAGATATTTTTATTTGTTCTTCATATTTTCTGTATCAGATTTCCTATAGTCTAAATTTATTTTATTACCACATTCCGGGCAAAAAACAAATGTATCTTCAACTCTTTTCCCACAATTTGTACAATATGACACTACTTTGTTTCTCTTTTGTACTCTCTCATTCAATCAGCTCTGCATCGCATATGTCGCCAATATTACACTCCAAATATTTGCATATTCGGAGCAATACAGATAATGCAACTTCTTCGTTCCTACGCAGCTTTGTCATCGTTCCTGTGGCTATATTTAAATCTTTTCGAAATTTCACCTGTGATATTTCTTTTTCAGCTAACATAACCCATAATTTTTTATAATTAATCCTCATATTTCTAATTCCTCTAATATTAAAGAATCACAATATTCTACCTTTATATTCTTAGTTTAACTATATCTCTATAACTTCATACCGTCAACTATATTTCTTTATATCTCAATACATCTTCGCATATTCTTGCGATTTTTATACTATAAAAAGTCATTTTTTAACCACCACTAAAATTTTATCTATAAATTATTTCTTTCAAGTCAATTTCTTCTGCTCTGAATTTTATATTATTCATCAATCTGACCCACAAGTTCTTTGATCTGAGCTGCCATTGCAGCAACGTTTTAACCGATCCATATTCTTTGATTTCTTTGCTCACATTATCCATTATCGGCTGTAGCTGTTCTCTACGATCTTCTAGACTTTTTAATGCCTGTTTCAGCGAAACTCTAATATCCATTCCTTTCCAGCCCATCACATAAGGAATAAAGTCAATGCGTAGATGTTTCGCTGTTTCTAATCTGATAAATTTACGAACAATTCTTTTCTTAGAGTACAAAAAATTCCCAGAAACACAAGGTTTCTGGGGTATCTTACGTTTAGACGTAACGTTATCTTACGATAACAAATCTATATTTAAATTGTATTACTCAATAATTGTAGCAACACGTGCTGATCCTACAGTACGTCCACTTCGCGAATCACAAACTCCTTCCCGTTCCACCATTTAGAACCCCAAGTTCTCATCCACCAGAATCACCTTAATTCTCTTCGCCACTCTGGAATATCTCGTAATCAAAATCTGACAGCAAATGCAATCCGGTGATTTGCAATCATAACACATTCCGTTTTTAGAACATGGCGTATCAAGTCCGAATCTCTGTGCATTGATCGGTGCCGCCTCATTTCTTGCTCTGCTCATGGCATCTTCTTCAGATTTTACAACTTTATTCATGCCTACGATTAAAAGTACATTTTTCGGTCCAAAAGCAAACGCTGCCACACGGTTTGCATTTCCATCTATATTAACCATCACGCCATTTTCTGCTAATGCATTTGTACTTCCTATAAAAAAGTCGCAATCCAGAGCTTTATGAGCAATCTCATTTTTCAGCTCCGGTGTCTGTGCTTCTTCCCTGTCATATACTTCATAATTCCCTTCATGTACAGCATCTAACAATCCAATCTCCTTAGCTGAAGCAGTTCCTCCCCAGCTGATTGAGCTTCCCTCTGGAATCAGCTCCAATGCTTTTTTTAATGCTTCTTCTTTTGTTTTCACGAAATATGCTTCCATATTACGGGATTCCAAATTTTTCACTACCCGGTTAGCTAATACTTCATTTCTCATTTTTCTTACATCCATCTTCGATTGCTCCTTCCTTAGCTGATTGCCCCTTGCTTGTTTAACAATGTCTCTACTGCATCCATATCTTGTACGATTGCCTGCTGACGCTCATCGAACAGCAACCCTTTATTATACCGATAATACTGATCGCAGCCATTTTCTTTAATAAACCACACCGCATAACTGTTGGCATTCAATTCTGTGATCAGTACAACCATTTCCTGACTCTCTCCAAATGCAGTCTCCATAAAATCAAAAATATGCGTCAGCATCTCTGAAGTCAATTCTATCAGATTTTCACGGTTCTGTACAAGCTCTCCGAACATTTCTTTTACTTGTTCAAATTGTTCTTCACTATTATTTTCCAAAATATTATCCTGGCTTTGTTTTGCAAATTTCTCCAGTGCCGCAACCGCCTTTTTCATTACGATTTCTTCTGTATGATTCAATAATTCTTTTCGTATCTGTTCCTGATAATCGCGTTCTGCCTGATGCCAGATATCTTCTGGGCGCATAGATTCTAGATTATCTTTATAAATCAATAAATATTCGTATACTTTTGAAACATATGAATCCTCCAGGAAACTTTTCTGGAACATTTCACTTGCTTTACCATTTAACAGACTCACTACACTTAAATGCTCATCAAACGGAGCCGCCTTGATTTTCTGTAACGTTGCGGTATTCCATTTCCCTTCCAGAATATCTTCCACGCCATAATCTTTCCTATATTTATAGAAGAGTTCCAGATAATTTGCAAAATCTTTTGCAATCATTTTATGCTGGATATACTGGGCAATGACATCCCTGTCTATTGTTTTTCCAAGCACTTCGTAAGTCTGTATAAGCTGTGACAAATCTTCCCAGCCTCTTGCCGTAGCAAATGCTTTGCCGTCTACTGTTGTCTCAATCCGGTAAAAATTCTGTTTGCGCAGCTCCAGATATGATATCACTGCCGGATGAATGCCCTGTTTATACGCATATTCTTTCCATACATCCAAATTTGCCTCTACATTGATTTTTTTAATTCGATCCAGTGTAACGATATCAAATTCTCTAACTGACTTGTTGTACTCCGGTGGATTTCCTGCTGCCACAATAATCCAGCCTTGCGGAATTTTCTGATTTCCAAATGTTTTTCCTTGTAAAAATTGAAGCATTGTCGGTGCCAGTGTTTCTGACACACAGTTAATCTCATCAATGAACAGAATTCCTTCTTTGATTCCCGTCTGTTCAATTTTCTCATACACTGACGCAATAATTTCGCTCATCGTATATTCTGTTACCGAATACGTCTGTCCGCCATATATTTTTTCTTTAATAAATGGTAATCCGACTGCACTTTGTCTTGTATGGTGCGTAATTGTATATGCAACCAGACCAATTTTACATTCCTTTGCAATTTGTTCCATGATCTGTGTTTTACCAATCCCCGGAGGCCCCATCAGAAGTACCGGTCTTTGGCGGATAGCCGGAATCCGATATGCTCCAAACTCATCCTTCGCCAAATACGCCTCTATAGAATCTTTGATTTCCTGTTTCGCACGCTTTATATCCATTTTATATCCCTTCTATACTTCCTCTTACTTTATTTCTATCAAATCAGCCAATGTAACTGCCGATACGATAGAAGTCTATCCTAATTCATCCTCACTTAATATTAGTTTGATTGCCCACACAGGAACATCTACGTCTGTATAATCTTCCTGCATAAAAACAAATGCTGTTTTAAATGGCGGCATTCTATTTGGATAGATGCCATACCCATCTGTAAAATATATCAATCCACGCAAGTCATGAAACTCTTTTTCTCTGACTAACTGCTCCACATATTCAAATGCCGGACGAAAGTCTGTCCCTCCTTGACCATACAATTCCATATGTTCCATGTATTCTTTTAAGTCCTCTTCACTTGTAATCTTACAGTCAGAATGCACCTGCTCATCACACTGAATAATATGCACATTTATTTTCTTAAAAAAACTTTCATTTTCCTTTAGAACGCTATAAGTCTCCTCCAGAAATTTTTGTACCAGTTCACCGGAACACGACATGGAAGTATCTATAACAATCGCAAACTCTTCTATTTTCTTTACTTCTTTTGTTTCCTGTGGTTCTATCAAAGGCATATTTCCATACAATGATAATCCATAACTATAAAAATTATAATCGAAAGAATCCGGGTCGATTCCCATTTCTTCCCTGAACACAGAAAACTTTCTAAGAAATGATTTGTAGTCATGCCGTTCTCTATTCTCTATTTTTATCTGTCCAATGAAATCACCATTTTCTTGTGATGCTTCTTTCGAAAATGTCTCCAAATCTGTTTCCATTTGTTCATTGATGTCCTGCCACTTCTGATTCAATATTGGATCTGGCTGTTGGTTTGGTTTCTGACTCTCCCAATATCGATGATCGTCCACATAAAATTCCTGTTCCAGCTTCTCCAGTTCCTTTTCTCCGAGATTCCAGCTTTGCAGAATCTTAAAAATGCGTTCCGCATTCAGCACTTTTCCATTTGCCTCCTGCTCCAACCGCCTATATGTTTCACGCCGCAGCAAACTCTTAGAAGACCTCACCGACCTGTGATAATTGGCGTCCACCAGATGTTCTACCGCAATATCACAGCTTAGCTCCCACACATTTCCATTTACAGGTTTTACGATATGACGGAAAATGCAATGATATACCATATGCAAATATCCCCGATTAACCTGAATTCGATTTTTTCGGTACATTCCACCCAATAATTGCGGATGGTAAAAGATACTTCTTCCGTCCGTTCCAAATGGTGCAATCTCCGTATTCATCTGATAATCAAAACTGCTTAAAGCCACATCCAAAAAACGCATACCGAAATATAATTCTGCACGGGATGCATTCAAAATTTGTGTCCCGATCCGCTCTAATTGTTCAGCAAGTTCACTGGTCGCATCCAGCGTTCCTGATCCTTGATTGTCCATCTGCATCCCCTCCTCTTTTATAATTCAAACGTTTTCTTCTTCCGCTCCGGATACAAGCTCTGTTTTTCGTTCATAAGAAAGCTTAATGTTTCTCCCCTTTTCTTTTCAGAGGCTTCCATAATAGCTATGTCCAACATCTCCCGATTCCAAAGACTTTGTTTACTTAAAAATTGCAATCGTTCAATCGCATCTTGCTCCACTAAAATCTCTGACCACTGTACAAAATGTTCCAACATATAGTCTTTATACTCATCTTTGTTTTTATCTGTCAAATCATACGGATATTCTAACCTGTTAAACACCATATCGACCAATACTTCTTGTTTATCCTGTGCTTTTGCCAAAACAAACAACTCATCATATTTTCGATAATCCATTTCCTTATTATAGAAACACTGTCGATAATTATTGCCCGTTCCATGATGTTGTGTAAACAAAATTCTTGCCGGTGTATTTTCTACCGCTTCCTCATAATGTTCCGGGAATACTAATCTTGCCTCTTTCCCTGTTTCTCCATATATAAAAGTAACATCTATCCGCTGCCACAAATCTCCAAGAATCTCTTTCACACAAGATTTCTCTCCCTGCTTCATATGCACTTTCAATCCACTCAATTTGCCACATCCGGTAAATGCTCCGCTCCCTATACTCATTAATGTATTGGAAAATTCCAGATATCGCAATTCCTTACAGCCATAAAAAATATAATTACCGATTTCTTCAACGGTCTCCGGAAAGATGACTTTCTCTACCTCTACTCCCGCAAGCAATTTATTATTTTCTTCCAACAAAAGACCATCTTCACTTTCATAAGTAAGTACATCCGCATCTTCCTGTGATTTTCTCGCTGAAAATGTATATGCAGCTACTTTTTTTACCGGATATCCGTCAATTTGCGCCGGAAGCGTTACGCAGGAATCCACTCCGTAACAACGTACAATTTCTATATAATCTTTTTGAATTCGATACTCTATTTTCATACTTTTACACCCTCGAAATTTTTCACTTTTCTTATTATAGCATAAAATTTTTTTCTTTTTCTGCACTTTTATCCGTACGATTTTATTTTGCGTTGACAAATAAATATCCTCGCGTTACAATTCGGTTGATATATGGAAAAAATTACTGTTCACATGGCATTTTATAAACAGTAATTAAAAGGATTTTCTTTTGAATTCTTATAGGTAACATAAGCAAATTTCAGGAGGATTTATATGAATATAAGTAAGCTAAAGCACTTTACTTTACTGACTGTCAGCACACTCATTATGGCAGTTGGAACTTATTTTTTCAAATTTACAAACAATTTTACTTTTGGTGGCATCACCGGTCTTGCCGTACTTGTTGCCAAAACAGGGAAAATATCTGCCAGTGATTTTTCATTTATCATGAATATGCTGTTGCTGTTACTTGGATTTTTTGTACTGGGTAAAAAATTTGCAGCAAAAACTGCTTACTGCAGTATTCTGCTTTCTGTTGCACTTTCTGTCTTAGAACGTATCTGTCCGATGACCCATCCTCTGACAGACCAGACGATGTTGGAACTTTGCTTTGCAATCGCACTCCCTGCACTTGGCTCTGCCATTCTTTTTAATATCGGCTCATCAAGTGGCGGAACGGATATCATTGCTATGATTATTAAAAAATACAGCAGTTTCGATATCGGAAGGGCATTGCTCGTATCCGACATTCTGATTACAGTTGCCGGATGCTTTGTATTTGACATCAAGACCGGACTGTACTCCTTCCTCGGACTTGCCGTTCGTTCTTTCATGATCGACAACTTTATTGAAAGCTTTAATCTTTCGAAATATTTTAACGTTGTATGCGATGATCCACAACCAATCTGTGATTTCATTGTAAATGAACTGAACCGCAGCGCAACTGTTGTAGATGCCCAGGGTGCATTTACCGGAAACGAAAAATATATTATCTTCACTGCGCTCAACCGCCCTCAGGCAATCAAACTTCGTAACTATATCAAGGAGAATCAGCCAACAGCGTTTATCTTGATATCGAATACAAGTGAGATTATTGGTAAGGGATTTCATAGTGTGTAAATGAAAAATAGAACCACCCCGGCTCAACTTAGATTTGAGTCGGGGCGGTTCTCTTCTGCCTATTCAAATACTTGCTATGCCAGCACCCTTTTCTTACTGCCAGTACGCCGGTACCAGATTAACTCCCTGAATCGGTACTTTATACGCCGTTTTTGTCATCGGGAATATACGATAATATATATTTCCTATTTTCAGCAATGTCTCACTGCCTATTCTTATTTCTTCTACTGTAAATCCTTTTTTACTCAGATATTCTATAGCCGCAGCTCTTCTGTCTGCTACATTTGTCCCCAAAATAACCATATCTATAAATACCGATTTCCTTCTGTCAAGATAAGGGAACGCAAGATTTACACCTTCTAAATATGGATTCTTGAACAATTTACTCTTTGTCTTTACAAAACGATTCATAGCTCCTTCGAAAATACTATGGAATTCTGCTTCCCATAGTGTACGATACTGTTCATCCTGCGCGGCAGCCTCTGTCATACGCTCTTCTACACGACTCTGCTCTGATACAGAAAACAGATCATGAATACAACCACTCTCACGAAGAAGCCATAATAAGACTGCATATTCCAAACTAATTGGACCATCCTCTAAAATCTCTGCACGAAGACCTTCTTTTATTCTAACATAACTTATCTCATCACTAAGATATGCCTTCAGTTCAATACCTGATGTATCATAATCCATATCACATCCCAGAAGATCCGGAACTTCCTTTAAAAGTTCTTCCGCTTTCAGAGCATTTACCACTTCTTGCTCAATCTGAGATGCTTCTTTTTTCTTCAAAGTCTTTGCTATCTGCACTGCTTTCTGTAATGATGCAGAAAATTCTGAAAATGAACTTGTATCTGCTTTCCCCATCTCTATTTCCAACACCTGTGCCGCAGCAACTGCACGCAGCACCGCATTTTTTGCCACGCTTGGATGAAGACTCTCCTGTCCGTTTAACGCAAGTAACGCATATTGCTGAGATAATATAAGCTCTTTCATAACATTCTTCCTCTCTTTCACTTATCTGCGGAATTTTACTTACTACTTAGAATATGCAGTATAATACGTTACTTGTCAATTATTACCATTACCTTAAAGTTTCCATTTTTTAAGATTCCCCTTGCAATTTCATATATATAGATGCATAATATCACTAGACAACAATTTTATATTGTCACTGGGGAGCTGGCGAAAACCGGCTGAGAGGAAGCGTAATTCCGTTTCGACCCACTTAAACCTGATTTGGATAATGCCAACGGAGGGAATGTATACCATGTAATTGATTGAGATGCCCTCGCATCTCATTTCTTTTATTTCGGACAGCTGGTAGGATCTTCACTCAGGTGAGGATTCTTTTTTCATCTTAATTTTTTCAAAATGACAAACGCATTTCCGAGAGAAAAAGAAAAGGAGACTCAGATTATGAATGAAACAAATAAAACAAAAAAATTAGCGCTTGCCGGAGTTCTTACTGCACTTGCAGTTGTAGGAAGTTTTTTGAGTGTTCCAGTTGCCGGAAGTAAATGTGCTCCGGTTCAGCATATGGTCAATATTCTTGCCGCTGTTACACTTGGTCCTGGTTGGGGAGTTGGCATTGCTTTCTGTGCAAGCCTGCTTCGTAATATACTTGGTCTTGGAAGCCTTATGGCATTCCCTGGAAGTATGGTCGGTGCATTGTGCTGTGGACTGGTTTACAAAAAATGTAAAGTCTTAAGCTTGACTTGTCTTGCTGAAGCTATCGGTACCGGTATTCTTGGTGGTATCGCAGCTTATCCGGTTGCCCGTTTCCTTATGGGTGCTGCACCTGCAGGACTGTTCGTTTATGTAATACCATTCCTTATTTCTACTGTAGCTGGAAGTATTCTTGCATTTATCCTAATTTCAATCCTTCAGAAAAGCGGAGTAATGTCACAGCTCACTACAGCATAATTTTTTTGTTTGACCCAAAAGCGATACATTGGGGACACCACCTTGTACCGCTATAAAAAAGCAAATCGCTTTATGATTTTGTATATCATCAGATTGCTCTGATGTAGGCGTTGGCAAAAATATTTCATATTCATAGAGAAATATTTTCTCTTATTTTTTCTATGCTCATTCACTGGACGTGTTGGTTTTTCGATGAACGGTCTGTATCACTACAGACTTTCATCTTTCATGTACGCTGTCCGTATTTTGCTGACGTCATAAATATAATTTATTTCTTTTATTAAAATGATTGGAGGCAAATAACATGAGAAACTACACAACCCAGATGGATGCAGCCCGCAAGGGAATTGTCACTCCTGAAATCAAACTTGTTGCTGAAAAAGAGCATATGGATGTTGATAAACTTATGACACTTGTTGCTGAAGGTAAGGTTGCCATTTGTGCAAATAAAAACCATACTTGCTTAAGCGCTGAGGGTGTCGGAAGTATGCTCCGCACAAAAATCAATGTCAATCTTGGTGTATCACGTGACTGCAAAGATTATGATGTAGAAATGCAAAAAGTAATGAGCGCGGTAAATTTAGGTGCCGAAGCAATCATGGATCTTTCAAGCCATGGTAATACACAGCCTTTCCGTCGCAAACTGACAAGCGAATGTCCTGTTATGATCGGAACTGTTCCTGTTTATGACAGTGTTATCCACTATCAGCGTGACCTCGCAACACTTACAGCTCATGATTTTATCGATGTTATCCGTATGCACGCAGAAGACGGTGTTGATTTCGTCACACTTCACTGTGGAATTACAAGAAAAACAATCGAGCAGATTAAAAAACATAAAAGAAAAATGAATATCGTAAGCCGTGGCGGAAGCCTTGTATTTGCATGGATGAGTATGACAGGCGAAGAGAACCCATTCTATGAATACTATGATGAAATTCTTGATATCTGCGAAGAGTATGATGTAACAATTTCTCTTGGCGACGCCTGCCGTCCTGGATGTCTTGCAGATGCAACAGATGTATGCCAGATTGAAGAACTTGTTCGTTTGGGAGAACTTACAAAACGTGCCTGGGATCACAACGTACAGGTTATGGTAGAAGGTCCTGGACATGTGCCGCTTGATCAGGTTGCAGCCAATATGAAAGTACAGCAGAGTATCTGTATGGGAGCTCCTTTCTATGTACTTGGACCTCTTGTAACAGACATTGCTCCTGGTTATGACCATATCACAGCTGCCATCGGTGGTGCTGTAGCTGCTATGAGTGGTGCTGCATTCCTCTGCTATGTAACTCCTGCAGAGCACCTTGCACTTCCAAATGTAGAAGATACAAAGCAGGGAATCATTGCTTCTAAGATTGCAGCTCATGCAGCCGATATTGCAAAAGGAATTCCAGGTGCACGTGATATTGATGACAAGATGGCTGATGCCCGTCGCGTTCTCGACTGGGATGCTCAGTACGCATGTGCTTTAGATCCTGAAACTGCCAAAGCGATCCGCGACAGTAGAAAACCGGAAGATGATCACAGTGATACTTGCAGCATGTGCGGAAAATTCTGCGCTGTCAGAAGTATGAACAAAGCACTTGCCGGAGAATATATTGATATACTGTAAAACCAAACATGTCGTAAATAAGTAGCCGGTTGGTTACTTATTTACGACATAGTTTTTATTTCCGGAAATTTACTTTACCACATTGTACGCAAAACATCACCTTTTAAATATAGATTTCCCCTTGCTTCTTCTTTTACAGAATTTAACTTCTGTTGATTTACCATATAGGATATATTTTGCCGAGAACATTCTAATAAATTACAGCTTTCTGTTGTATCAAGAATATTTTTTTGTACAAACATTTTAAAATCATTCAATTTTAATGGCATTGTTTCCCCAACTTCGTAAAGAAGGCTTGCCTGTATATCAATGGAATCATTAAACGTAATAAAATACCCTCCTGTTCCAATTTTTCCTGATTGATATAATCGTTCATTATTCACTATCTTTTTCAGTTCTTCAATATCTTTCATGCTATCTAATTCAATTTTCTTCATTGTCTCATCAGCAAAAAAACATAATATTGTATGATTTTCAGACATAACGCATTCCTTAATATTTTTCTGTTGTCTTTCCATAACAAAATCCGGTAAATAATTTATTTTTTTAATATAAAGACTATCCTGTGAACATCTACCCTCTGAAATTTCTAAAAATTTCATTTCATCGTAAGTCTCCATATGATGATGTGTCAGAATCGCTTTGATATTCTGTCTTCCGCTTGGAATTACTCTTTCTTTTACCCATAAAAAGCTAATATCACGTGGAATGGTATATATTTTCTTTTTGACATAGCTTGCAAACAGCAAAGGAGCTGTCCATGCATCCAGATATTCCGGCAATTCTATAATACAAGTTTTGGCTTTTTCATAGTAAAGAAGAATTCCTGCTAATAATGCATTTTCTTCATCAATTATTTGAAAGATTTTCATATATCTTATACCTCTCATAAATCATATTCCAAATTTTATCAATAAAAACTTCTGACAAAATTGTTTCCAGTCCTTCAAAAATAATACTTCTATCAGATTCCTTCAACTTACCATCAAACACATCTCCACAAGCTTTTATGAAATTCAAATTTTCATAGCATGAGTAACTACCAATAAAGTTCTGACAACGTTTGTCTTCCATAATATCAAATTTCATAACATCCTCATCAGAGATACATGAATATAATAATGACGATCCGTGATCAAATAATGGTGCAATTCGTAATATACGAGCTCTTGCATTTCTTAAAATTTCAATATTGGCACCATGTCTATCCCTATTAAGTATCAGATAATCAATTGCTATCATTTGATCAATATACTTTTTCCAACCACAGCGAACGCAAAAATCATAGTGTGATTCTTCTTTCTTAGCATTCGTTCTATAATAATCGTCTAACGCAATCTTACTCTCTCCTCGTTTTTTAAAGTCCGCAGAAGCACACAAATATGTGTTATATATCTTTCCCTCTATCTCTATATCTGCATGTATCAACTTATATTCAAGATGTTCCACTCCTAATAAAGTAAGCAAACGATCAACAATTATCTCATTTACGCATTCATGCCCTATAACTCCATTCACAAAATCAAAATTAGATAACTTATAATATATCTTTTTCCCTTCTATCACGGATTCTGATTTCAAAAAAGTTCCTGCTGTTCCACTTGAACTTCTGATATGCGACCATTTTAAATATGTGAGATCCTGTGTTTCCATAATTATTTTATTATCCATCATTTGCTCCTTTCTTTTTGACGCTCGTCAAATAATTTTATAATATTATATGTTATTATTTGACGCTCGTCAAATATTTTTTCTAAAAAACTATAGAATACAGGATATGACGAAGTTACTGTTCACTCCCGTGTCAATCACTACGCTGATTGGCACGGAGGATGCACGTTTTATCTTGAACGGCATCTCGCCCATCGCCAAAGGCGATTTAAAATGGCGAGATGCGTTGCTGGTCACAGGCACTGTGAACAGTAACATGACGAAAAAGGTAGGCTGATTGGAATAAATTTTATCCTTGCTTTTACAGATACATTATGTTATGCTTTCAACACGCAGATAAATTCTCAGTGTCTGCAAAAAGTATCTATATTAATTTCATTCATTTCAGGGCCCTATTTATCAGGGAATTATTCCAAAAATGAACACATTACAATTGAACAGAAAAATAGGAAATGGAATAGGAAAATCAGACATTATTATCCAATAGTTTTTTAGGCAAAATCAACTTCTATATAAACTCTGAAAAGTTTGTTTGTAGGCAAAAGTCATTCCTTTTCCAGAAAATTTTTCTGTCAAAGAAGGAGGGCATGCTTATGCAAAACAAGTTACAACAATATTTTCCAATAATTCGGACACGCGAGGAGGTAGAACAGATAATTAAAAGTAAACCTAAATTACTAGAAATGTTTTATGGTTGGAACGCAGATCACCGTCAAGAGTTTCTGGATATCTGTACCGGTGTAAAAGGCATTAAGATGATGTACGATTTTATGGGAAAAGAAATTCTGAATCCGGAAAGCACACCTGAACGGGTGAATGAATTACTTTCATTATTGTTGAAACAGAAAGTAAAAATCATTGAAGTGTTACCAAATGAAGGTACACGTCTTGCAGATGAATGTACACTTTTGATTAAAGATATGGTAGTGCAATTGGAAGATGGAAGCATTGTAAACCTAGAGATTCAGAAAATTGGCTATATGTTTCCGGGGGAAAGAGGTGCATGTTATTCTGCTGATTTACTATTACGTCAATATCGAAGAGTTCGAAGTCGATTGGTAACTAAATTTTCATATAGAGATATCAAACCGGTATACACAATCGTATTTTTCGAAAAAAGTCCAGAAGTATTCCACAAATATCCGAAAAACTATATTCATTGTTTTGAACAAACTTCAAACACAGGAGCAAAAATGAATTTACTACAAAAATATATCTTCGTGCCACTTGACATTTTTAAGCAGATTCAGCACAATGAAAACAGAGCAATAAAGATAGAAACAAGGCTGGAAGCATGGCTTGCGTTTCTGTGCATGGATGAACCGGAAGCAATCATTAAGATTATTGAGCGATATCCGGATTTCAGAGAAATGTACACACAAGTCTATGAGATTTGCCGGAATGTCGAAGAGGTGATGAATATGTTTTCGAAAGAGTTGATAGAATTAGACCGGAATACAACGAAGTTGATGATTGACGAAATGCAGAAAGATATAGACCAGAAAGAAAAAGAACTTAAGAAAAAAGATGAAGAAATTCAAAAATTAAAAGAAGAATTACAGAAACAAAAATAAAATACTACTGTATAAAAAGGGTGCTGTCACATAGCACCCTAAAAATAGCTCATTTTGTACATAACAAGACAAAATGAGCTATTTTCATATATTATCAATTTATGATATTTTAAAGGATTCTTATTGTGGCTGTTTTCCGATGTATGCAAGGATTCCTCCGTCTACATACAGGATATGTCCGTTTACAAAGTCTGATGCATCAGATGCCAGGAATACTGCTGGTCCCTGAAGATCTTCCGGTGTTCCCCAACGAGCAGCCGGTGTCTTAGCAACGATGAACTGGTCAAATGGATGTCTGCTTCCGTCTGCCTGTCTCTCACGCAGTGGTGCTGTCTGTGGTGTTGCAATGTATCCAGGTCCAATACCATTACACTGAATATTGTACTCACCATACTCAGAACAGATATTTCTTGTAAGCATTTTCAATCCACCTTTTGCTGCTGCATAAGCAGATACAGTCTCACGTCCAAGCTCACTCATCATAGAACAGATGTTGATAATTTTTCCGTGTCCTTTTTCTTTCATTCCCGGAATAACTGCTTTGGAAACGATGAATGGAGCGTTCAAATCTACATCGATTACTTTTCTGAACTCATCAGCTTCCATCTCAAGCATTGGTTTTCTCATGATGATTCCTGCATTATTTACAAGGATATCAATGATACCAACTTCTTCGTTGATTTTAGCAACCATTGCCTGAACCTGTGCTTCATCTGTTACATCACATACATATCCGTGTGCATCTACACCGATTTCTTTGTATGCAGCAATTCCCTTATCTACTTTTTCCTGACTAAGATCGTTAAAGCAGATTGTTGCTCCTGCTTCTGCATAAGCAGATGCGATTCCAAATCCGATTCCGTAAGATGCTCCTGTTACAAGTGCAATTTTACCTTCCAATGAAAAATTAACCATGTTAAATTCCTCTCTTTCTTCTTATTATAATTGGGTTTATATATTAGGGATTATTATTCTTATATACTTCTGTGTATTTACTCTCAACGAGCGTTTTCTATATTCTTATATAAAAGATGATTATCTCAAATCTTTATTCTCGATATTGTCCATATCGCCGTAGTCCTGATTTTCTCCGCACATTCCCCAGATAAATGTGTATGCTCTTGATCCACATCCTGAGTGAATTGACCAGCTTGGAGAGATAACAGCTTCTTCATTATGCATAATGATGTGTCTTGTCTCCTGTGGCTCTCCCATGTAGTGCATTACAAATGCATCATCTTCCATATCAAAGTACAGGTAAACTTCCATACGTCTGTCGTGTGTATGAGCCGGCATTGTGTTCCATACGCTTCCCGGAAGAAGTTTTGTCATACCCATAGCAAGCTGGCAGCTATCTACCTGACCTGTTACGATATATTTGTTGATTACTCTGTGGTTAGAATCCTCAAGTGTTCCCATTTCCACTTTGTTCTCATCTTTTACGATCACAACACCTTCTTCAGGTTCTCCCTCAAGTTTGATATGTACTGTTGGGTAAGCAACGTGTGCCGGAGCACTGTTCAAATAAAATTTAGCCGGACATGAAGCATCTTTGCTTTCAAATGTAATATCTTTTGATCCACGTCCGATGTACATTCCGTCTCTTGCATTTACTTCATAAACGCGTCCATCAACTGTCACAACTCCATCTCCACCGATATTGATCAGTCCCATTTCTCTTCTCTGAAGGAAATATTCTGCTCTCAGTTCATCCCCTGCTGTCAATGCAAGTTTCTCCTGAACCGGTACTGCTGCTCCTGTGATGATACGGTCAATGTGGCTGTAAACCAGATTGATCTTGTCTGCCTGGAACAGATTCTGAATTAAAAATTCCTCTCTCAATCTGTCTGTTGTGTAGTGTTTCACATCTCTTGGTGATGCTGCTGTTCTTACTTCCATGATAATCCTCCTGTTATTTTTTGTAATAGCTATTTGATTTGTCTAAACAATGAAGTTCTGCTTTTTTAATGAGTTTTTTCTCATCTCTTGACTATACTATACCATTCGCTTTATTCCTTTTCTTGTGAAATGTTGATGTAAATATTGAATATTTTGAACATACCTCGTATAATCAAAATAAGAGTTCACGATTTGCATGTTATATAGAATCAATTTGTTCAAACATTGCAATATTATTCGTATATTTATCCAAAAGAAAAGGAGGTTTAACCCAATGAAAGCTTGTTCTACATGCAAAGAATCTATGAAAAATTGTATCGACACACATTCTTTTGCATTTGCTCACTTATATAGTGATGAAAAAATCATGGATATGCATATTCACAATTGTTATGAAATCTATTATTCGATTTCCGGTGGCAAACAATTTCTGATTGATAATTGTCTGTATGACATCCATCCCGGCGATATTTTTTTGATCAATCAATTTGAAAGCCATCATTTGACTCAGATTGATCAGGAAACTCACGAAAGAATTATTCTATCTATTGACCCGGATTACCTGACACAACTTTCTACCCCAAACACTGACCTGAACCATTGCTTCAGTTTTCGAGATACCCATATGCCTCACTGTGTCCATTTGACACCAGAAGAACAGAATCGATTCATTTATTTTATTCATAAATTTCAATCAAACGAAGGAATTGGTGAAGATTTATTAGATAAAGCAGTTTTTCTTGAATTGATGGTATTTTTAAATCAGACATTCCAAAACAAGGGGACCACTACTATAAAAAATGATGCTGAAAAATCAACATCCAAATACCATACGCAAGTGGATGAGATTCTTTCTTATATTAATTCACATATCAAAGAGCCTTTGACTTTAGAAGATTTGTCGGCGCATTTTTATATGAGCAGTTCCTATATCTGCCGCATATTCAAAGCCGCTACCGGAACGACAATCAATAAATACATCACTGCAAAACGACTGACACTTTCAAAATCTCTGCTCAGTCAGGGATACAGTGTGACCGAAGCATGTGAGATGTGCGGATTTAATGACTATAGCAATTACTTAAAGGCATTTACAAAAGCAGTGGGCATATCTCCGAAGAAATATGCCCAGTTTAATTCATAATATTATTTCTTTCATATATAGTAAATAAAATGTAAATTACTAAACAGCCATCCTATTCAATATCTAATAGGATGGCTGTTTGGTAGTAAAATTACTCTGCTGCTTGTATCTCATCTACAATTGTCTGGATAGTTGCAATATCCTCTTCTAACTCATCTGCAATTACTTCCAATTGCTTTCCTTTTGCAAGTTTCTTTGCTACTTTCTGTCTCAATAACTCTTTTTTACCAGATTCTATACCTTCTGTAAATCCGGTTTCCATGCCTCGTTGTTCTAATTCCTGCAACGCTTTGCACATCTGCATCTGTTTTCCCTCCTGTTCTAAATCCAACGCCTGATCAATGATTCTCTGTGATTTCGTAATTGAACCAATTACTAATGCCAATTCTGTATCCAGTGGTCTATCTCTATACACTGTATTAATTTTTTCATACTCATGACCATAAATAAGACGTATGACTTCAAATACAGTTTTTATATCCTGATTATGAAATGGAAAACTTTCGCTTTTCTTCACCTGCAACAGATTCATCTTATAGTCTGCCACCATCAGTTTTAATTTCTCCGGTATATTCAGCATATCTGTCAAACTCAATGGTCCATCCCAGTCCTCTTCCCCATAATACACACAGATACTAATTATCGGATGTAAACGATCTGCCCTCTTTAACCCTGACAAGAATTCACCTGATGATTTTAATTGCTTTTCTCTACGATTCTCCGCAATAATTTCATTACATTCTTTCAAATATACAAGCGAATCATTTAACATATGCCGAAGCGGCATCGCATAGTGAACATTGTCCTGATTTTCCAATCCCCAGATTACAAAATCCACTCCGTATGCTGTTTTCTTTACAACATCAAATACTTTCTGGATTGTCTCTGCATGTCCATTCATTTTTAACAAAGATGAAAGATCTGTATCAGCCTCTGTTAATGCTTCTGCCTCTATCACCTGTTGTCCATCAAACAATACGGCATTAAATAAATCCGCAAATCGTTCGTTATTTCTCCAGAATGTCTTCAAAATTGCATCTGGTTTTACTTTATTTTGTTGTTTCGTCTTTGGTTCCTCCCATTCTTTCGCAGGAGGACGTACTCTATTCCTTTTCATTTTCAGTCCTCTTCTGCTTTTTTACATTTGTTTTTGGTATCAAAGCATAGATTTCTGAAATGTGTTTGTAGAGTATAGATGGTGCATAACACCTTAGAATTCATAAAGAAATATGCTTTTTTATACTCTAACATAAAAAATATATCGATTGCAATACTAAAATTAAAATATAGTCAGCGTCTTTTTTGTGGAAAAATATTAGAGGTAGATTAGACTCACATGCGTCACATCTACCCCTATTTAGAATCATCTATTTCCCGACAGCCTTCTCATTCCGTATCTAATGGGAAGGCTGTAAATAGTAAGGTTCATTTTACTTACGTTCCTTTTGTCCTAATAATACCATTCCGTCAAATGCTTTTAAACCTTTAATTTCAATCGTATTAAGCTCATCATTTACATCAATCTGAGGAGCTTTTAATACGTCTGTTACGCGATATCCGTTTAAATTGATCTCGATCGTTTCCGGGCATTCTTCAAACGTATGAACAACTATCATCATCTTATCTTCCCAGACCCTTTTTACAATCTGATATCCTTTCGGTTCTTTGTAACTCAATCCTGTTTCTGTCATAATCTCACTCAAACCATGCTCAATAATCGAAACACATTTCTTATAAAAATCGATTGCATCCGTCACAATTTCCCACTGATTTTTATCCAGTTTCTGAACATCTCCAGACAGACACATACGTCCCAGAAATGTACTTGTCAATTTGTAATACATCATCCTTTCCGAAAATTCCGGATGTAACACTGCCCAAATCTGGCTCTGTCGAATCGGTATCATGCGATGCATATTAGCTGCTACCAATGGAATATTCATACATTCATGTGCGTCTGAATAAGAAGACATGTCCGTAATGTTCAAAAATGGTTCTACAAGTCGATGTCCTCCTGCTGCACAGTTTTCAATCAACAAGCCCGGAATTTCTTTTTTCAGATGCTGATAATACCGCTGTGTTGCCTGTACACTGTCATACAGTTGACTTCCAAACGAATCTCCACCTTCCGGTCCGATTCCGAGATTCGCATTATAATCAATCTTTATATAATCGAATTGATTCTTCTGCAAAAATCCAAGCACTCGCTCATCCAGATATTCCCATACCTTTGGATTCAGCATATTCAAAAACCGTCGGTTTCCAACTGTAATCGGCACACCGTCTCTTTCATATAAAAGTTCTGTGTTGGAAAACAGCTCTGACTCACGTCCGCAATTCTCAAACTCAAACCAGATTCCTGCTTTCATTCCTTTCTCATGGATGTATTCTACTAATTTTCCAATTCCATCCGGATACAGTTCATTACTCGGATTCCAGTCTCCATGCTCAATTGCCCACTGATCATTCTTTCCTGTTTGGGTTTTATACCATCCGGCATCCAGAACGAAATAGCGGATTCCTTTTTCTGCAACAGTATCTACAATCTGTTTCATAAGCTCTGCTTCCGGATTCCCCCATGTCGTACAGAATTCATTGAATACAATCGGTAAATTCTGTTCCTCCGAATGAATTGTGAGATGGTTCTGTATCGTTCTTGTAATACGCTGACACAATTCATCCATTGTTCCCGCAGCTACTGACAAAATTGCTGCCGGTGTCTCAAAGCTCTGCCCTTTCTTTAATGACTTCAACCAATGTCCTTTCTCTCTATCCGCAATTCCTCCCGACAGAGAAAGTGCATCATCTTTACGATATGCTTCTAACTGCCATGAACTTCCGATTGCAAGCTGTACGCCCCAACACACCTTACTTTTCTTATCTTCTATACCGACAAAAGGAAAATATTCTCTGTTTGGCATACTTCCCACCTGACCAAACCGAATTCCGTTTGCTCCCGATGGTTTCCAGGATGGTTCCAATTGTTCTTCCTCGATTGGACGACTGACCAGTCTGCCTTCATTGGCCCATGTACTGCGAATCTGATACAAATGCATTGTCTCCGAAGCTGTTCCGACTATAAAAGGCGTAAGTCCTCCAAGTGTAAAGCTACTGAACATTTCCATTTTGATTTCATGGTCCATCCCATTCGTCACTTTACAAGTCACATAACAAGCTTTATCGCCTTTTGACAGACGTACTCTATGTTCGCATTTTAATCCTCGTCCATCCTCTAAAAAAGTAGAAATTGTATGTTCTTTCTCATCTTCATTCTCTTTCTGTCCCGCAAAATGCAATTTCATTCCAGTCTGACTTCCCCTCATAGTCCGTCCGTGGGAATAGTTAAACGGATAATTATCCCCTACAATTTTCATTTGAATCAACGGTTCTACATCATACTCTTTCTCTGCAATGATCTTGTCCTTCATACTTTCCGGCACTAGCAACATCCCTGTGCAGTCATTTCCCTTTCTATCTGTTCCTCGCTGATAAATCAATCTCATATCTCCCATTTTGTAGGATGAAATTATTGTTCTCATAAATCGTCACCTCATATTTTACATATAACAAACAGCACCGGAGAACATATTCTTGTGCTTCGACGCTGCTTGACTTCCTATAATTCTTTCTGTTCAAAACTTAAAAATATAGCTTCTGTATCTTTATTAAATGTATCAACTGCAGTGATTCCAGCCACAGTGCCTGTGTATGCCCAACCATCTGCATGCTCATCACTTAATATTGTCGAATCTAACTTTTGCCCAATTGCTTCGTAATTTTCTTCATCAAATGAATAGTAAAACTGAAGTTTTTCCTGTTCCATAACCATTTTCAAAGAAATCTTTTCTACCTGTTCGGGCACATAAATATAATTTCCTTCCAATGGTTCAGAAAATTCAAAATTATCGTTCTTAAGCAGATTCACAATCCTTTGCTTTTTATTCTCATCATAGCCAACATAAAGGTAATAAAATACCTTCGTATTATAATAGCAGGATAATCCTGCAGTCTGTGCATAATGATATGGTCGAAATTTCAGATTTGTTGTTACTTCTGTATTTACTGACTCTAAACGTCTTGCTATCATCTTTTGAGAAAATGTCGAAGTAAGTGATGCCCCGCCTTTCAGATACAATCCATCTGCTTTAATTTCCATTTTCTCCTTCAGATTTGTTCGAAGTGACAACCATTCCTGCTCTTCCATTTCTCTGCACAATTGCTCTGAAAATTTGGGTTCTGGAAGCCCCTCATTTGCCTGATACATTTTTTCCCAGTCAATTCTATAGCTTTGGTTTGATTGCTCTGTTGCCTCAGTGCTGTTTGCCATAATTCCTACATGTTCCTGAGGTATACATGTCCCATCTGCAAGATGCGGCCATCCATCTGTCCATTCAACTTTCTGAATCGCAGTTTCTCTTCCCAGTACACATACATTCTGCTTGTCAAGATAGCGGCCACACAAATGTACCAGATACCATTCTCCCGAATCGGTTTCAACAAGATTGCCATGTCCGGATTTTTTCAATCTGGTATCCTGTTCCCACGCTGTGATCATCGGTGTATAAGGCGATACCTCATAAGGTCCCCAGATATTTTTCGCTCTGGCAACGCATACAGAATGGTGTCTTCCCGTCCCACCTTCGGCTGCAAGAATATAATAATATTCATCTTTCTTCATCAGATGCGGACCTTCTGCACTTCCCCATCCACTTCCGTGATAGATAACTTTTGCTTCTCCAACCATACCTTTTTCAAAATCAAATTCCTGGAGAATCAATCCGTTAAATTTCTGATGACCTTCTAGCGGTCGTGGGTCCCACTGTGGATTGACCACATAGTGTTTTCCATTTTCATGATACATAGATGGGTCGAATCCCGATGCGTTGACAAAGAGAGGCGCGCTCCAAGGTCCATCTATATGCTCTGCGGTAATCACATAATTTTCTACGTCTTTAAAATATCCGTCAATCTGCTTGCATACTGTATAAATCAAATAAAATCTCCCATTGTCATAAGACAATGCAGGTGCCCAGATTCCGGCACTGTCCGGAATTCCTTCCAGATTCAGAGACTGTAAGATTCCACCTTTGGATTTCCAGTTCACAAGGTCTTCTGATTCATACAAAGATACGCCCGGGAGCCATTCAAAAGTCGAAGTAATCAGATAATATTTGTTTTTTGCCTTACATATACATGGGTCTGGATGGAATCCACGTAAAATCGGATTTTTAACCTCTATTTTCTGCATTTTAATTCCTCCTTTTTACATTTTCAAATGTAACGATAAATTGCCTCTGCCACTCCGGCATGGTCATTGTCCGCAGTTACATAATCTGCCGCAAGTTTTACCTCTTCTGATGCATTCCCCATCGCAACACCAATTCCGGAACCTCTTAGCATTGCAATATCATTTTCATTGTCACCAATACAAAGAAGTTCCTCCGGCGCAATTCCCAGATACTGTGCAAGTATCTCGACTCCCTTTTCTTTCCCGCTGTCGTAAGGAATAATATCTACAAAAAATTTATCTGAACGCAACACAGAAACCTCTTTTATCTTTTGCAATTCACCATACAGTTGTTCAAATCGTTCTTCCTCAAAATCCTGTACCGCCATCTTCAAAACTTTTGTCTGCGAAACCACACCGCGAAGCTCCTCATAATTCTCACAGAACCGATAGTTTCCTTTTAAACTTCCCTGCTGCATTTCTGCTTTTAACTTATCTGAAAGACTTCCCACAGTAATATTGCCGTTCTCGCTCGTCAAAAAAAGCTGCGAATTATACTTTTCCATCAAATTGATAACTTTTTTCACAACCTGCTCACTCATCTGCTTCTGATAAATTGTTTCGCCCTGATACAGAATTAATCCACTGTTTAGACAAATTGCATTTTCATCACAGGAAATACTTTTAAATAAGTACTCAACACCTTGTCTGCTTCTTCCGGTTGCAAATACAATCATCGCTCCTTTTTGGATTGCATAATGGATTGCCTTACGATTATCCTCCGGAAGTTCTTTGTAACTATTCAAAAGTGTTCCGTCAATATCTATACATATTAATCGAATCATACCATTCTCCTACCAAATCAGGATATCTTTATCCAGTAATCGAAGTACTGCTTCCATAAAGAAATAATCCCCATAAATAATTGGCACATGTTTATCGTGGTCTGTATGATATGAACCGGATCCCATCTGAACAATAGAATCATATTCCGGAGCCCAGTTACAGAATCTCTCATCCGTTGCTTTCAACATCTTTACTGCTGCATCTACATAAAACTGTTTTTCAAATTCATCCACATGCTCTGCAATTTCCAATAATCCACATGCCGCACAAACCGCTGCTGTAGAATCCCAGTAAACCGGTTCTTTCGGTGCACGGAAATCAACTAATGCAACATGTCCGGTCTGGTCTGTCTGTGCAATAAAATAATTTGCCACTTTTTTAGCCGTTTCCAGATATTCCTTCTTACCTGTATAGCGATAACTTAAAGCAAATCCATAAATTGCCCATGTCTGCCCTCTTGACCAAGATGAACCGGATTCATATCCCTGTCCTCCCGGTGTGTCAAGCAGTACTCCGTTTGTTGGATCTAATACAATCACATGATTGCAGGAACCATCCCCTCGGACTGTCTTTTCCATAATTGTATCTGCATGGTCCATTGCAACATATTCAAATCTTGGATCACCAAGAATATCTCTTGCCCAGAATAAAAGCTGGATGTTCATCATACTGTCCACAATAACCCAGCCGGAACGGTCTCTGTTCCAGGAACGGATAAATCTTCCTCGCGGATTGTATCTTCCTGCAAGAAGATGCGCTGCATGAAGTCCACGTGCTTTGGAACGCTCATTTCCTGTAATTCTGTAATCCGCAACTGCTGAATGAAGCCACATAAATCCTACATCATGATGAAGTCCTGTATAAATGTCAAACGCCTGATCCAGTTCTTTCTCAACGCCTTCTGCCGCTGTTCTGTACTTCTCTTCTCCTGTTGCATGGTACATCTGCCAGAGCATACCCGGCCAGAATCCATTCGTCCACCAGATAATATCTGATTCTGCTTTATTCTCCTTGTATACACCGTCTTCTGCAATATATGGAATTTTTGAACCAATTCTGTCACACTCCGCTGACAGTTTTGTTTTTAACTTCTCATAAGTTTCCTCTGCCCATTTCTGTGTTTCATTCTCGAGATTAAATTTCATTGCTTTTCCACCTTTCAAATCTATTTTTCTTTTCTTAACTTTTTATAACATACAGATTGCACGAAAAGAGTTAACACGCTTCGCGCTAACTCTTTTCATAGGAAATGCTTCTACACATTTCCCGGTTTCTTTCTTAAATTAACCACAAACTTTAAGTAATGTAAGAACAACTGAAATAATAAACATCGCTACAAGTACTGTAACCGGCTTGTTCTTCTTTCTCAGGTAACAGAAGGTTCCGATTGTGATTCCAAGAGGAAGCAGTCCCGGCATGATCTGATCCAGTACATTCTGAAGAACAAATGTTGTATTTCCAAAGTCCGCTGTCAGTGTTGTCTTAAAGCTTACATACTGTGCTGTCATCGCACCTGTCATAATCAGACCAAGTACGGAGAAGCCTTTTGTAAATGCTTTCAGCATTCCGGATTCCAGTGCTTTTGCAATATATGTACTTCCAAGTTTCAGTCCGAACATTGCTCCAAAGTATCGAATCAATACGTTTGGAATGTTATAAATAAAGGCAAAGAGAATCGGTCCAAGCCATGAGCCCTGCTGGCAGAAGCCCAACGCAATACCTGTTGCAATGATTCTTAACGCTCCTGAATAAATAGAATCTCCAATTCCTGCAAATGGTCCCATCAATGCTACTTTAATTGCTTCAATAGACGAATCATCAAATTCTCTTCCTGCATCCAATGCTGCTTTTCTCTCTTTCTCCATTGAGATAACGAGAGAGAAGATAAATGGTGACATACCTGGTGTTGTATTGAAGAAGTCCTGATGTCTTTCCATTGCTGCATAGAATTCATCTGTCTCTTTTCCATAAATTTCTTCCAGATACGGAATCATTGTCCAGCCAAATGTTACTCCCTGCTGTTTTGTATAAGAGGTACAGAACATCAACCACATTGAACGCCAGAATACGGAACCGACCAGTTTTTTCTGTCCTTTTGTAAGTTTTGTATTTTTTGCAGATGATACATCTGTCGTCATTGCATTAATCATTAAAGAAATCCTCGCTTTCATCCAGAGTTGTTGAAGCTGCTATTTGTACTGTTTTACTTGTTTTGATTTTTTCCAACTCATGGAAAATGATAAGTGCTGCGATTGCTGCTCCAATAAATGAAATCGTAACAAGTGAAAGAATTTTTGTATTTGCATTTGTCAATGTCACTACTCCATCAGCAAATGTAGCTCCTGTTACATTGTTGTAGATTAAGAATGCACCCATTCCAAATCCAAGGAAATAATATGGACAGTTCTCTTTTGTCCATAATGATTTCAAAAGTAATGCCATACCAAGTGCCGGAAGCATTGTTGATGCAACAGTCATAGAGCTCTGAATCCATGCAGGGATCATTTCTACAAAAGTTTTTACTGCATCTGTTCCTGCCAGGATACATAAGAATCCAAGCAAGAAATAGCAAAGATGAAACATGCAGAACTGAGCGATCCAAAGTTTCTTAAATCCTTTGATATTCTTCTTTGCAATCAGACTTTCGAATTTCGGTACCAGGGAAGTAACAACAACCTTCATTCCTGAATACAGGAGAGTTCCCAATACAGATAATGGAAGTGCCAGTGTAATTGCTGTTGTAAGATCCCTGCCAAGCATCATAGCAAATGCACCACCGAAGATAGAACCTAATGTAAAGTCAGAAGGCATTACTCCGCCAAGACTTACATTTCCAAGGAATACTAATTCCAACTGTGCTCCTAACATGATTCCCTCTTTTGGATGTCCAAGCAATGCTCCTAAAATAGACACACAGAAGATTGGACGTTGGAACATTGTGTTTCCCCACCAGTCAAAAAATTTGGTAAACATTAATACCAATCCGACAATTATTGCGTTTGTTAACATCTTATTTTCCCTCCAGTATTTTCATAAAATCTGCTCTTGTATCACTCGGAAGCGGCTGATGAATAATCTCTATCCCCTGCTCTCGAATTGATTTCAACACTTCTTTGTCATGCTCTGTCACATAAACTGTCTCAGTTACTTTTATTTTTTCTGAAAGATTTCCTCCTCCGATTCGTCCGTAATTTGCAACATTTAAAATCGGTTTTTCCTGAATTTTCTCAGCTACTTTTAACAAATCTTCCGGTGTGTTGGAGATTACAAGAATCTTCATTGCTGCTGCTCGCGGATCGTTCAAAATTCCAACTGCTTTGTCAATCGGAAGAATCGCTGCCTTCACGCCTGCAGGTGCTGCCATTTTTAAGGCACTTACCTGAATGGAATTTGCAGCAATTTTATCACTTGCAACAATAATCCTCTCAATACCAAGTTCCTTCGTCCACATTACTGCAACCTGTCCATGAATCAGACGATCATCTACCCTCATCATTTTAATCATACTATCGTCTCTCTCCTTTCATTTTCTGTCCATTTCTTTGTCTCTCAAATGGTATGACTGTACTTTAACAGCTATCCGTTTCCCCTTCAATAAACGAAGAGAGGTGTCTAAAAAAGACACCTCTCTCTTCTAAAAACTCCCCCTTTTTCAATTGTCGTTTCCTTATTTTTCCCCTTTTTTTCTATATTTTTGCGGTGATACCCCATAGTACTCCCGGAACTTTTCTCTGAACTGTTTGATATCTTTATATCCTATCGCCTCTGCGATTTCATAACTCTTCTTATCTGTGCTATTTAACAGACGGATAGCTTCTTTCATTCGAATTTCTGTAAGATAATTCTTATAATTTTGCCCGGTCTCTTTCTTGAAAAATACACTCATATAAGATGGATTCATACCAATATAATCCGCCAGTTCTTCCAACGTAATCGTTTCATGATAATGTTCTTTGATATATTGTTTGATTCTAACAATTTCCGATGATTCTCTTCTGCCACCAAGTAAACGTAATTTTAGAAACATTCCGTTATAATATTCCCGCACCAGATTCTGCATTCCCTGAAAGGTTCCCTTCTTCATCAAATTTTCCAGAAATTCTTCCTGTTTCTCTCTGGAATTTTCTTCCAACAATCCACACTCTTCCAATGTGTTATAAATTTCTCCGTTCATTAATATTACACTGTTCACAACCGCATTTTTATTTCCATAATGTATATTTCTAATAAGATTTGTACATTCTATAATTTTCCCAACTACTTCCATGGAAGGATAGTCTGTCGCAATCTGTACACAAAGTTGTTTAATTTTATTCTGATACTCTTCAGTTGAACTACAATATTCTTTCTTTATCTCTTCATATGCAATGTAATTTTTCTCTTCAAAATAATATAGTTCACCAGAAAATTTTGCAGTTTTATACAAATACAGTACTTTACCTAATTCGTCTGTCCATCCACCAGTTCCAATAATTGTCTCGACTTTATAGACTTCTTTTAATTGTTTTGCCAATGTATTGCATAGCTGAGCAATCTTCTTTCTGTCTTCCTCGAGATACAACAAAATATAACAAGTCGCATATTCCCTACGTATTACCGTTCCGCACTTTCTTTCTGCAAGCCATTGTTGTATAAATTCATATATTTCAAAGCGAATCAGATTTCTATTTTCATCCTGATTTTTTACATTTCGATATAACAATCGCACAGAAACGCCAATTGCTCCCGGTATCTTTTGTGTATACGAAATTTCTCGGATTTGTTTAACAAGCACCTCTGGTTTTTCTCCTGACAATGACTGTTGAAACAATAATTCTTCTGGGCTGTCCTTTCTCTGTAATACATGAACCGAGTCCTTTTCGCGAATCTGATCCACCGTTTTCATCACCACTCGCTCCAGTTCTTCCGGACTGACTGGTTTTAATAAATACTCTACTGCTCCATAACGAACTGCTGCCCTTGCATATTCAAACTCCTGATATCCACTTAACAGAATTACTTTGATTCCCATATCCAATTCTTCTGTTCTCTTCAACAATTCAATTCCAGAACAATTTGGCATTGCAATATCTGAAATCACGATATCCGGATTATGTCGCTCGATTTTCTTCACCCCCTCTTTTCCGTCTTTTGCGACATCAACAATTACTGTCCCTAATTTTTCCCAGTCAATCAAATTCTTTAATCCTTCCAAAATTACCGCTTCATCGTCTATTAATAGTACCTTATACATCCTTTTCTCCTTCTGAAAGATACGGAATACAGATTATAACAATCGTTCCGGCTCCCTTTGTACTTTCAATCTGTACTCCATATTGACATCCATATCGATTCTGGATTCGTTCATTTACGTTTACAAGTCCTACCCCACCCTTTTCTGGGTTGTGCAACTCTTTTGTTCCAGCTGAAATTCGTTTCCGTATAGCCTCCAATTGTTCTGTATCCATACCTACACCATCATCCATAACCGTCACTTCAACCTTCTCTGCTTTTCGATTTGCCGATATCCATACACTACCCTGCCCATCTTTTTCTTTCAATCCATGCTTAACTGCATTTTCTACCGCAGGCTGTACCAGCAATTTCAAAACAGCAATCTCACGCAAAGATTCCGGCACTGTAATGTTCAAAGAAATTCTTCCTTCATATCGAATACGCATCATCTGAAAATAGTCCCGAATATTATCCAACTCTTGCTCTAACGAAACCATTTCCTTTTCTTCCCCCATCAGGTAACGCAATTGCCTTGCAAGACTTTCAAGCATCTCTGCTGTTTCCCTGTCTTCATGTTTCATCGCTGTCATACGGATAATGTCCAACGTATTATAAAGATAATGTGGCTTTATCTGCGTTTTCAAGGCATTTAATTCAGCTTCTTTCTGTTTGATCTCTGCACCATATACCCGGTCAATATACATTGATAACTGGCTTGCCATCTGATTCAGTCCTTCTGCAAGAACACCTACTTCATCTTTTCCTTTTACTTCTACCCTTGTATCTAGATTACCTTCTTGAATCTGTTCCATTCCTTTTTTCAGATTTTGAATTGGATAGCTAAGTTTCTTTGAAAATCCCAGATACATCATAAGAAGTACAAGCGAACCCATAAGAACAATTGACAGAATATAATTTCTTGTATCATAAACATTAGCCAGGATATCTCCCCTATAAACACGTAAAATACATGTCCAGCCAGAATCCTTATTCTTGCAATACAGATAATAGTTTTCCTCATCTGTCAACATTGCTGCTTCTTTTTTCTGAATTCGAATTTCTTTTCTGCACTTATTTGATAATTCTTGATTCTCTTCCTGATAAATTGTATTTCCTACCTGATCTACAATAAAAAATGTACTATGCTCTCCCAGATGGATTCCTTGAAACTGCTCTTTTATTGTATCGGCACTGATATCAAAATAAAATGTTCCTAAAAAATTTTCCATGCTGTCAAGATTGCTTACATCAAACACATTTCTCTTTACTGTAACAACTTCATCATTGCTATTTGTAAAATAACTATCTAAATGTAACCCTTCGAGCATCATTGCGTTTCCTTTGCTCCGATTCCGCATCTCCTTCGCCTTCCATTGATCCATCTCTTGTTGATTCATTAATTTCCCAACTGATTGACAAATATAGGATAAATTACCTTGTGCATCTAAATATCGTACACTTCTTATTCCACTTAATGTATTGAAACCACCCATTAAATCACAAATTTTTCTGCTTTTTTCTTTTTGTGTGATTGACGGATTAAGCACAATACTTACAATATTTTCTTCCTGAATATCCGTTATGTCATAAATGTTCTCTGTATCTTCTTTCCATTCATTTATCACAGTATCCAGCGTTGATGTAGTAGATTGTAAAACCATCTCTGCATCACTCAACATAATTTTTTCTACATTGTCTGTTAATCTTTTCAAAAAAAACGCACTGATCAAAAAAATAGGAATCAAACCTATGATTATGTATGAAACAGATAGTTTTGCAAACAGACCAAAAAACAGCTTATTTTTCTTCTTCACTTAATCTTCTCCATCCTTGTTCAAGATACTCTGCAGTCTCTTCAACTGATTGTTCTCCCACTGCCATGCTACGCATGTTCTGGTGCAACAAATTAGAAAACCCTTCTGGCACTTCCGGTTGTGTCCAAACATCTTTTTCAATTTGTGCATTCTTCTTCACCTGTTCTAATAACTGTTTCTGCACTGGAATTGCCTCATATGTTATTGCCTTTTTCAATGATGAGATTCCATTCATCTCCTGCAATACCTCCTGGTAGATATCTTCTCTATAATAAAATTTCAGAAAATCAACTGCTGCATCATAAACTTTTGTCCCTTCTGTTGAAGTTGCAATTGTCCATCCCCAGGAACTGTCCAATTCAGCCTGTGGCTCACTTTCATCATTTGGGAAAAAGAAATATCCAAGTTCAAAGTCAGAATCTGCTTTCATCACCTGCGAAAAGAGTGTTGTTTCAGAATATAACATCGCTGCTTCTGATTGAACAAGCTTTTCGATTGTCCCGGCATCCTCTGTCTCTGCAAAATCGGATACTACATACCCACTCGTAAAGAGATTTTGAAAATCTGTCAGCATCCTCTCTGGTTCTTTATCTGTCCAAGCAACCTTCCCCTGGCTACATTTTTCCAACCAGTCCGGATTTTCTATCTGTACATCTTTCTTAAATAGGCCGTTACTCCACTTTCCAAGATGCCACAAGTCTTTTCCTCCAACTGTTAATGGGGTAACTCCATGTTCTTTCAACGTTTTACATATGTTAAGAAATTCTTCATATGTCTGTGGTTCTTCCAGTCCATATTCTTGAAATATCTTTTTGTTATAAAGAAAACATCTGCCAGTATAATATCTTGAAATACTATAGACTTTCCCTTGTACTTCATCCACCGCACGCATCTCTTTCGTAAGTTCTTTCGGTAATGGCAGTATCTTTTCCTTTTCTGCATAAATTACTGCGTTTTTCATCTCGACAATTCCCTGGAAATTTCCAAGTGCTTCTTCTTCCAGAAGTGCTTTCGCATAGTCTTTATTTTTTTTGGTCGTAGCTGCCCGTACCTCCACTTTTACTTCCGGATGCTCCTTCATATATTTCTCTGCGACTTTAGAAACACAGGATTTCCATGATGCATCTCCACCGGAAATCAGAATTGGAAGTTCAACCTTTTTTTGCATATCAACAGTTTCCTCACCTGAACGTCCGGAAAATTGTTTTAAGCTCATGAATCCAACGAGCAGAACAAGTACTATAACAATTCCCACGCAGCAAATTTTTATCCATCTGTTTGTGTGCTTTTTCATGCCGGTTCATTCCTTTCCGCTAATGTCAAAAATAGTGTAAACGAATTTTCTGAATATTTCCAGTCTTCGCTCACACTATTTTGTATCATTATCCACTTATTTCATAAAATATTAGAAAAATTCTTCTGAATCATCTGCCTGCTCCGCCGTAAATTCTTCCGGTTTCACCTGTCGAATCACTTCTTTACAATTATTCAGACTCTCTTCTATCATTTCATCGGTAATCGGTGCCTCTGCAAAAATCAACTCCAGAATCAATGCCATGTTCATTCCACTGATTAACTTTATATTTTTAAGAGTCGTAAGTTCGGTGCATCCGTTACATACACTTCCTCCGAGCAGGTCTGCAACTACAATGTACTGTGTATCCGGGTTCTCCTGTGCCTGTGTGCGGATTGCATCTACAATCGTAGAGTAATGTTCGCCCGGCATCATGCCATAATATGATAAATCTTCATTTTCTCCGCAAATCATCTGTACAGAGTGTGCCATTCCTTTTGATAATTTTCCATGTGATACAAGAATCATTTTTTTGTTCATTTTGTTTTTCTCCTCTTTATTTCATAAATATTTTTACAATGCCTGATATTCATTTCCATACACTTCGATTTGTGTCAGTGCAGGAAATGGAGACGGGTCATCTGCTTTTACGAGATTTGACAATCTTATCCATGTAATTCCACTCTTTTTGATGTCGAATACATGTGGTCTGCTACTCTTTTCCATTGTTACCACTTCTTTTGTGCCATCCGAAAATGTAAAGGTTGCACTTGTCCACCAGTTATCATGTGGGAAGTCTGCTCTCGTATAAAGAACAATCTTATCAAATGTTACAGCACGGCCAAACTCCAACAACATTTCCGCCTGGTCATTCTTATTGATTCCCCAAGATTCATACGGCCATGAACCATGCGATAGATTTGCAACCACGCCATCGATTGCATTACGAGCTGCAAAAACGGATTCTCCTCTTGTCTCCACATTTGCAGAAGCATGTGGGTAACACCCTCTCTCTCCATGCTGATCCATTACATTTTTGGCAAGATTCTTATATTGCTGAATCTCAAAATCTTCAGCTGCTCGAATTGTCAGATAATGTCTCTCCCCTGTAAATGATTTTTTGTTATATGATTTTTTCTTCTCCGCAAACGGAATATCATAAATTACTTCTTTCTGTGTCAGATATACAAGCTCCTCATCCATCGTATCGTCAACTCTGACTTTATAAAATTTATTTTCTTCCGGCACCTCAAATCGAATGATATCTCCTTCTTCGTAGATATCTTGGAATGCAAGAATTCCCTGTTCTTCATTTTTAATTTGTGCTTTCTTTCTTCCAAGCCAGTCTTCAACGGTAATGCAATATCCCGCATTTCTTTCTTCTTTTCCACTTTCCGCCCAGGAACAGATGATTTCAAAATCTCCGGATAACTGCAATGCCCCACAACCTTTTGGAACAATGAAGCTGTCCCCTTTCTTTATCGCTTCTCCGTCTATGATTCCGTTCCCTTCTGTTACTGTCACATTGGTAAAATCAGCACGGAAATTGTGTCTCCACTCTCCATGTACCGCATAACGTTCTACCGAATATTTACTGCACTTGATAAGATGTTCAATTTCCACATTTTCTGTTTTCATGACTTTTCGCTCGCTTGCCGGAGGAGAAAACGGAGCCTGAATGACTGCCTTGCTGTCCTCTAAATGAAGTGTTCTCGGTGCTCCGTTTTGCAATCTGTCGTAGTCATATACTCTGTATGTTATATCACTGGATTGCTGCGTTTCCAGAATAACTGTTCCACCTTTGATTGCATGAATACATCCAGGATTAATTTGGAAGAAATCACCTTTCTTAATCGGAATCTCTCTCAGGAACTCCTTCCATTCTTTCCGGTCAATCATTTTCTTCATTTCTTCCATATCTTTTGCATGATGTCCAATGATAATCGATGCATTCTCCTCGCAATCAAGGATATACCAGCATTCCATTTTCCCAAGTGAACCTGCTGCATGTTCTTTGGCATATCCATCATCTGGATGCACTTGTATACTAAGATCTTCTTTTGCATCAATGATTTTGATAAGCAATGGATATTCACTTCCGTATTTTCCATACTCATTTCCAAAGATTTCCGGACATTCTGTCCAAATTTCTTTTAATGTTTTTCCTTTATATTCACCCTTGTCAATGACACACATACCATGTTCATGAGCACTGACTGACCAGCACTCTCCTGTACCTTCCCCACATGAAAATCCATATTTTGTTTCAAGCTTATCGCCTCCCCAGATTGTCTTTTTGAAAATTGGGGATAAAAATAAGAGCTTCGTCATCCATCATTCCTCCTTTTGGATTACTTCGCTCTTATTCATATCAATTCTTTTCTTTCTATTCAATTTATCTAAATTAAAGTGTGAATTTTTAGGATGTAACTTCTAAAAAAATCCCCTTTTTTATACATGCCACGCCAATCTCACACTGCTCACATGATGCTCCCCTGTCAGCCAGTCCACATCATTTGTAATCCAGTCCATAATCTCAAGCTGGCGCGTCTCCCATGCAACTGTATTTGCATGAGCCTCGCTTGTTTCCTCTTCTTCCATCGTGATATCGATCTCATCATATCCAAAAATATATCCACCTGCACTCCAGATACTAAAATTACTGTCCGGTCCCGGATCAATCGTGTTTCCTCTCTGTGCAATCAGTGCATCGTGACGACACTTATATTCTTCCTCACAGCCATCATGAAGTTTTGTCATAAATACTCTGTGACGGATAAGCTCTTTCTTCTCACGAACGATTCCAAAATTGTGATACATTAATCGCATGTCTTCCCCCGGTGTTGATATCCATGTAAATGTGTCACTGAGTTTCGATATAATATCCCTAATCTCATCATCGACACAATACGTTGCACCATCCTGCCACTCTCCATACACAAACATAAGATTTTCTGCATTCCAGATACTAAAGTTCCCCACTTGATTCTTATCCAGCCACGCCGTCAGATCCGGCCAGATTTCTCCTAGTTTCTTCTTGAACTCATTCATTTTTCCTTCATTTATTGCTACTGCTGCCGCATGACGTTCCATGTTCTGCTCCTTCCCGATTACGATTGAATTCTCTCTCGTCAAATCAACCTACTTCTTATCGATATTCGTATTCAATTTCAACTGTTTCTCCTGCCTTAATCTCATATGCTTTTCCATCCACCTGCATCCATACATCAATACACGTCGGATTGTAAATATAGTCGCCTGTTGCAGAATATACTAATGATTTCACGGCATTGATATATTCACAGATTTCTCCATTTGTCGCATACCAGATTTCTCCGCGATTTCCCACTGTCTTTAAAAATTTCTCAATTTCGTCCCACTGATTATAGGAATCAAATTCATACGCATGTCCCCAGAGATAGTACAGTGATGGTTCTACATATCGCTCCTGGTCAATCGGTGCCAGGAACTTCTCTAACAACTCAAACATTTTTTCATCGGTATGATGACAAGTCGGATGCCACGCCAGGAAATCTTGTGGCATGGAAAATGCATACGTCGGTTTTGTTGTTCTCGCATATGTAATTCCACAAAGTCCTGCCACCTGCTCTACCTCGGTGCTCCAAGTTCCAAATGGATATGCCATACCGGTCACCGGATGTTTCACCAGTTCTTCCAGTTCCTTTCTGCACTGTGCAATCTCGTAGGATACCATTCCGGCAGGAACTTTCGTCAAATCGGGATGTGTCATGCTGTGTACTGCAATCTCCTGATTTTTGTATATTTCCGCAATTTTATCTTTAGAAAATTTATTATGATTTACTCCAACACCGCCCTGAACAAGCCAGTCATTATCTCCCATAAGGCCTGGATTCAAGTTAAATGTTCCTCGGATTCCGTATTGTTCCATTAATGTAATCAACCGCTCGTCCTGCGTAACTCCATCATCGTAACTCATCGTAAACGCCTTCTGTTTTCCTCCCGGAAATAACATGACATCTCTTCTTAATCTCAGCATATCTTCACTCCTCCTGTCTGACTTTGAATCTCTACAATGCACATCAGCCATACAGGCGATATGCTGTATGGCTGTGTTTTCATCCGTCATAACTCCTCCGCAAACCTTATCGATTCACCTTGAGTCATTCCCCTTTTTATAAGTGTAACAATGCTTCTGCAAGTGCAAGGATTGTCAAAGACTGACCGTATGCCATCGGTGCGATAAGAATGTTTTTGTAATGCTCTGCATTCATTCCCATTCCTGTTCCACCTGATACATTCAAAACTGTTCCGTCTTTGTCTATATTTTTCATAATTCCCTTGATTGCTTTCTCTGCACATGGAAGATAAGAATCATCCAGAATTCCCATACGGATTCCTTTTAAAATACCGCATGCAATCGCTGCTGAACCAGATACTTCCTCATAACTGCTTGCATCTGTCAGGACTGTATGCCACAATCCGCTCGGAGCCTGCAATTTCTTAAGAGCTTTTACCTGTGCCTTATATGTATCAACAATAATTGTCTTTACTCCAGGATTCAATGTTCCTTTAAACATATCAATGTAATCCAGGATTCCTAATGTAAACCAACTGTTTCCACGACACCAGAAAATCCCACCGAAGTTATTATTTCCATTGAATGTCCATCCATGGTAGAATAATCCGCTCTTTTTATCATACAGATATTTAATGTGCATCAGTACCTGATGGATTCCTTCGTTGATCCACTCTTCGTTCTGATATTTCTGTCCCATTTTATTTAAGAAAAGAACTGTCATAAATAATGTATCTATCCACATTTCATTTTCATTGAGACGCACACCCTGACGGTCTCCGTTTGCACTTGTCACATGCTGGAATCCGCCTTCTCTTGTTCTTGGAATACAGTTCATCAGCCAGTCAGCCCAATCGAGACAAAGTTTCTCAAACTTCGCATCATGACAATATTCGTTGAGCTCTGCCAAAGTCAAAAGCGGTGTTGTTGTGTTGATGTTTCTGGACGGAAGTCCCTGTTCCATATTTTCCACAAACCAGTCCTGAAGAAATTCTTTATATTTCTCATTTTTATCATATTCCATGATTTTTAATAATCCATACAGTCCTACGCCCTGTGGCCAGTCCCACTCACGGATTCCAAAGTCTCGTTTGAAAAATCCGATTGCTTCACCTCCATCTGAAAGTTCCTTCTCATTATCCGGTCCTTCCAGATTTAAAAGCTTCTCAATCACAAGATCTAATTTTTTTCTCAACTCTGTTTCTTTAATATTCATATTTTATAAAACTCCTTTACATGAGTCCCAGAACTGTTGGCAGCCATGTGCTGATTGCCGGTACAAATGTAACAAATAATAACGCTACTACAATTGCACCAAAGAATGGGATCAATTTTCCGATAACATCTTCTACTTTTAATTTTGCCACACTACATCCAACGAACAATACGCTTCCAACAGGAGGTGTGATTGTACCGATTGAAAGGTTCATTACCATCATTACACCAAACTGGATTGGATCCATACCGATTGCTGTGATAACCGGAAGGAAAATTGGTGTGAAGATTAAAAGTGCAGGTGCCATATCCATGAATGTTCCTACGATCAAGAGAATTACATTGATCATAAGAAGAATCACAATCTTGTTATCTGAAACTCCAAGCATCAGGTTACTGATTGCCTGTGGAAGTCCTGTAAAGGACAGTACAAATGACAATACAGAAGATGCACCGATGATTAACATAACGATTGTTGTTGTCACTGCCGCATTTACCAGGATGTCTTTAATCTCTGATAATTTAATGCTCTTGTAAACAAATACGGATAAAATAAATGCATAAATTACAGCTACTCCTGAAGCCTCTGTTGGTGTAAAGTATCCTGATAAAATACCTCCGATAATAATTACGATCAACAATAAACTTGGGATAGAATCTAAAATTGTTTTGCCGACAACAGTTGCTGTCATTTTTTCTCTCTTAACTACATAACCATGTTTTTTACCATAAATGAATGCTACGATCATGCAAAGGAATGCCCATAATAATCCTGGAATCCATCCTGCCATAAATAATGTAGCTACTGCTGCTCCGCCACTTGCTGCTGAATATACGATAAATGCATTTGTTGGAGGAATCAACTGTCCAACAGGTGCTGTTGCGATGTTACATGCTGCTGAGAATTTCTCATCATAACCTTCTTCTTTTTCAAGAGGTCCCATAACTCCACCTACTGCTGTTGCAGCGGCGATACCTGATCCTGACAGAGAACCAAACATTGCATTTGCAGCAACATTTGTCAGAGCCAGTGAACCAGGAACTCTTCCAAGAATCAACATTGCTAAATTAATCAAACGTTTCGCAATACCACCACTACTCATCAACTGACCTGCAAGGATAAAAAACGGTACTGCAAGTAATGTAAAACTATCAATTCCACTTACCAGTTTCTGTGCGGAAATAAACATTCCAAACTGTGGATTCAGGAACATAACAATAGTAACAAGTGCTGCTGAAATAATACTGAACGATACCGGAACGCTCATTGCCAGCAGGAAAAAGAATACGATAACCAGTACGATTGCTGCTTGTATCTGCATTTATTTCTCCTCCTTTGTCTCTTTTAACTCTTTTACAAAACGGATCAGACGCTCTCCTGAATAGATGATCATCAACACTCCGCAGATTGGTGCTCCGACATAGTAAAACTGCATTGGAATTCCCATAGCCGGTGACAACTGTCCGACTGCATTCATTGTTACCATGATTCCACCTGCGATCAATACAAATGCGCTGAGGAAGAGAACCAGAATCTCAATAAAAATCTTATTTCTTAAACTTCCTTTTTTTGTAAATGTAGTTGTAATAAATCCGATTGAAATGTGCTGTTCTTTTCCGTATGCGTATGGAACTCCCAACATTGTCAGCCAGATCAGTGCGTATCTCAAAAGTTCTTCTGTCCATGAACTTGCATTATTTAAAACAAATCTTGTAAAAATCTGCCAGAAACATCCGACAACCATTACTACAACAAGGAATGCCAGAATGTATTCCAAAACTTTATTTAATTTCTTCATTGTTCATCCCCCTATTCTGCGTAACTCTGAATGTCATCATAAAGTGCCTGGTAATCCTCGCCTTTTCCACAGAACTCCTCGTGGATTGGCTGTACTGCTTCAATGAAAGCACTCTTGTCAATGTCTCGATAAACATGAACGCCATGTTCTTCTGCTTCTTCCATAGCCTCATCCATCATTCCATTGTACAACTTCTTAAAGTTTTCATTTGTCTTCTCAAGACACTCAACCAGATAATCCTGCTGCTCTTTTGTCAGGCTATTCCATTTCTTTGTACTGATAATGTAAATATCCGGTGAATACTGATGCTCTGTATATGTATAAGATGAAACCAAATCTTCATGTGCATCTACTGTCAATGCTAACTCTGTATTCTCAGCTCCGTCTACGATTCCCTGCTGAAGTGCTGTATATGTTTCGCTTCCTGCCATTGGTACCGGAGAACCACCCATAGCCTGAATCATCTGCATTGATGTAGAACTTGGCATTGAACGAATTTTTTTACCTTTTAATACAGATGGGTTATCACAAACTACATCCTCTTTCAAATAAAAGTTTCTTGCACCGTTTGCATAGTATCCAATTGCAATGTAGCCCTGATCTTCTGTTGACATGAATAAGTCTTTTACTGCCTGACTCTTTTCCATTGCTGTATAATAATGATCTTGATCTACAAACAGATACGGTACTGCAAAGATTGAATAACGGTCTTCAAACTGTCCTAATGTGTTAGAACTTACTTTTGCCATATCCAGGATCCCGGCCTGAACCATCTCAATTTCTTCTTTTTCTGAACCAAGCACACCACTTGCGTAAATATTTACGTCCAGATTCATAGAATCGTCTTCTGCTACAAACTCAGAAAACTTTGCAATAGAATCTGCAATTTCTGAACCTGCTGCCTGGTTATGAGCCAGTCTGATTTCAACCTTATCTGTGCTGTTAGCACTTACAACCGACACAAATGTTGCTGCAACTATACACAATCCGACTGCGGATACTGCGATCCCAATCTTTTTCTTTATGCTTCCCATGTTACTCTCCTTTTCTCTAAAGCCTTCCCAACTTTGCCCTCATTCTTTTTAACCGGTCATAAGAATGTATGGTTTTATTTTTATCTTGTGCACGTTTTCATGGATTGTATTTTAGCACATACATAGGTACATTTTTACTCAAATATTGCTATAATCCTCGTTTTTTCAATATATATTGCACTCATTTTTGTCTAGAATTTATCAGTCTTTTGTTGTAAGATGATTCTAGACAGAGTTTTTTATTACTGTTTATATACAACATATTAACAATTTAGAAGCTATTACAGAATCTTTTTTTAGAAAGCAGGTACATTTTTTGGAAAAAATAACATCCTATTGTTCGATTGATGGAATTTCTCTGGAACACATGGTTCGCTATGGAAAATTTGATATGAGGGTAAAACATTTTCACGACGAATATGAAATCTTTTACATTTTAGAAGGCGAACGACTTTTCTTCTTTAATAACCGAAGCTTCGTTGCCAAGAAAGGGGATTTAATCCTGGTAGACAGCAATCTGATCCATATGACCAAGTCCTTCTCCAACGATACTTCCGGTCATAATCGAATTATTTTATATGTGACGAGTGAAAAAATGCAGGAAATTGACAATACTTATCCATCCCTGAAACTTGTGAAATTTTTTCATAAACATACCGGAGTCTTCCATCTGACTCCGGCACAACAAGATAATTTTATGAAGTTGTATTACTATTTTAAACAAGAATGTGCAAAGCGCCAACACGCATACAAACACGCTGTAGAACTTGCAGTCATCAATTATTTACTTTCACTTACCCGCGACCTTGGAAATAGTCATGGCGAAGAACCACAGGTTCCGACTGATGGAAAATACAAACATGTTTATGAAATTGCCGATTATCTTTCCCAGAATTGCGAACAGCAATTGTCATTAGAGGAAATTGCTCAGCAATTCTACTTGAGTAAATATTATGTATGCCGATTATTTAAAGAAGTCACCGGCTATTCTATCAATGAATATATAAATATCCATCGTGTTCAGAAGGCCCAGTGGTATCTTACAGAAACCGACTTAAGCATCTCTGAGATTGCCGGCCGGATAGGTTTTGGAAGTATGACACATTTTGAAAAAATATTTAAAACCTATACAACTATGACTCCTTTAAAATATCGTAAATCCGGTCATATTTTTGCACCTTCTGAATTACCGATGAATCCATAAACGGATATTGTATACCATAAACAATTCTGTTTATAAATTCTTGAGATATTCGATATCTTTTTTGTCTGTCTGTGGATTCATTTCTTCTCTCAACAGATACATATCTGGTCTGTTCTTATGCAGCCATTCGGATATTGCCTGATACTGGATCACACCTTCTCCAAGCAGTGTCGGGCAATACTGTCCGTTTTCATCTAATCTGAAATCTTTAATGTGCATCGCTTCAATATATTTTCCAGTCTCATTAAGCCATTCACTCCAATATGCATACTGATTTGTAGTATCCGGAAATTCCAACAAATTAGATGCATCAAAAATCATACGCAAATGTTTTTCATCCTGAATCTGGTTCATTACATCTAAAATTGCCTCCAGATTTTCAAGCGGATGCCAGTACACCGGCTCTATTGCTGCTTTTACATCCAGTCTTGCAGCTTCATCCACAATTCTTTTTACGCTATCCATCATATGCGGATACCAGATTCTTTTCTCTTCTTTACTCAGATGTGGATATGCTGTCTCTGTTCCTACAACAGTTGCTCCAAGCTCCTTGTTGTATGCCAGGCATTTCTTAAATGTCTCTACTGCCTTTTCTCTGACCATATCGTCTGGATTTCCCAGATCCATATAACATCCAAACACCGGTATCTCAATCTCATATTTTTCAAACTCTGTACGTATTTTTTCAAGATGTGCCAATGTAATATCATCATAGCTGTCAATTTCTGCAAATGCTTTTGGCAACGCCAACTGTGCACAGTTGTATCCTCGTTCGTGTAATGTCTGTGCGAGTTCTTTAATTTTCATTTTCCCATAATCATGGGCTCTTACTCCAATTTTCATTATCTCTTCTCCTTTCCAGTGTAATCGTATTTTATCACCTCTCTCCTTCTGGCTTCTTGTTCTTTCTTATAGAAAATCTTGAATATTTTGACCTTATCATGCAATATTATGAACACTTCTTCAAATCATGTTGTTTTTTCAAATTGAACTCAGTAAGATGAACTCATAATAAAAGAATCAGAATAAATGATTTTGGAGGATTTTAAGAATATGAATGATATTTTAAATCAGCTTGAAAAATGTATGATCGTACCTGTCGTTGTTTTAGAAAATGCCAAAGATGCAAAGCCTCTGGGCGAAGCTCTTTGTAACGGTGGTCTTCCATGTGCTGAAGTAACTTTCCGTACAGAAGCTGCAGAAGAATCTATTCGCATTATGAGCGAAAGCTTTCCTGAAATGCTTGTCGGAGCGGGAACAGTTCTCACTACAGAGCAGGTAGACCGAGCTGTTAATGCAGGAGCCAAGTTTATTGTAAGTCCTGGATTTGATGAAGAAATCGTAGATTACTGCCTGGAAAAAGGAATCACAGTTCTTCCGGGATGTGCTACTCCATCTGAAGTTGCCAAAGCTGTAAAACGCGGGCTTGAAGTTGTGAAATTTTTCCCTGCAGAACAGGCCGGCGGGCTTCCAATGATCAAAGCTATGGCTGCGCCTTACACTATGGTCAAATTTATGCCAACCGGCGGTATTAATCCGGAAAATGTAAAAGACTATCTTGCATTTAATAAAATTTTTGCATGCGGTGGAAGCTGGATGGTAAAAAACACATTGGTAGAAAATCAAGAATTTGATAAAATCTGCGAGCTTTCTAAAGAAGCAGTCACAATTGCAAAATCAATCCGCGGATAAGTTATAACATACATGTAATTATTTTAAGAGAGGTTAACACAATGTCTAAAAAATATGATTTGCTCACACTGGGAGAACTTCTTCTTCGTCTTTCTCCACAGGCAAACGAAAGAATGTCAAGAACAAAGATTTTTGAACAAAATATTGGTGGTGCAGAATTTAATGTTGCTGCCGGAGCTGCACAGCTTGGACTGAAAACAGGTTTGGTAGGAAAAATTCCAGCTCATGCGATCGGTCAGCTTGCAAGAAATGAAGTACATTTCCAGAATGTATCTGATGAATATCTGGTTCAGGATAACAGCACGGATGCCCGTCTCGGTGTATATTATTATGAGACTGGTGCCGCACCTCGTAAGCCGGGGATTGTCTATGATCGAAAACATAGTTCCATGACAACCCTTTCCATTGATGATTTTCCAGAAGAAATGTATTCATCTGCCCGTTGTTTCCATACTTGTGGAATCACACTTGCTTTAAATGAACAAGTACGCAAAACTGCTATTGAAATGATGAAGCGTTTCAAAAAAGCCGGTGCATTAATTTCATTTGATGTAAACTTTCGTGGAAATCTTTGGAGCGGTACTGAAGCCAAAGCTTGTATAGAAGAGATTCTTCCTATCGTAGATATTTTCTTCTGCTCTGACAGTACTGCACGCCTGACTTTCTTAAAAGAAGGCACTCCTGAAGAGGTTATGAAAAGCTTTGCCGATGAATATCCGATTTCCGTTGTCGCAGCCACACAACGAATCGTTCACAGTCCAAAAAGACATTCCTTTGGCTCTGTTATTTATGATGCGAAAAAACAGACTTTTGTTGAGGAAGAAATGTACAAAGACATCGAAGTGGTCGACCGTATCGGAAGCGGAGATGCTTATATTTCCGGTGCTCTTTATGGATTACTTACTTCTGAAAATGATACACAAAAAGCGCTGCAATACGGTAACGCTGTCAGTGCCTTGAAAAATACTGTTCCGGGAGACCTTCCTTCTATGACACTTTGCGAAGTAGAGGAAATGATTAAAACTCATCAGGAAGGTGACAATGGACTGGAAATGAAACGATAATCTTTTACTTATAATGATATACCAAGAATGTTGTAACCTTAAAAATTTTTAAGAAATTTTAAATTTCTTTTCCATTTACATTTTAATAGGAAATGTTAAAATATTTTATAACAATTTCTTGGAGGTATATATCAATGTCTGAATACATAATTTCATCAGTCTCTCCTGATGATTCCAGAGCAACTAAACAAATCAATTCTTTACTTGAATCTGAAGGCATTCGCCGAGACACTAATCTTGATTATACCTGTGGCATGTATGATGACGAAATGAATATCATCGCCACAGGAAGCTGCTTTGGTAATACTTTACGCTGCATGGCAGTCAGTAGTTTACATCAGGGCGAGGGGCTGATGAATCAAATTGTAACTCATCTGGTTAATGTGCAATTTGAACGAGGCAATTCTCATCTATTTCTCTATACTAAATGTGACTCCGCAAAATTTTTTGGTGACCTTGGTTTTTATGAAATCATAAGAATTAATAACCAAATTGTTTTTATGGAAAACCGACGCAATGGTTTTCAGAATTATTTAGAAAACTTAAAAAAAGAAACCTTGTCTTCTCCTGTCATAAAACGTTTTAATCAGGAATGTACTTTTCCCTTTTTGGAGCTTCATTGTGCGGCTATCGTTATGAATGCGAATCCATTTACATTAGGACATCAATATTTAATAGAAAAAGTTGCTGCTGAAAATGATATTGTACACCTCTTTATTGTGAGTGAGGATGCCAGCATAATTCCTTTTTCAGTTCGAAAAAAACTTGTTATGGATGGAACAGCTCATTTAAATAATATCATATATCATGAAAGTGGTCCTTATATTATTAGCAATGCTACTTTTCCGAGTTATTTTCAAAAAGACTCCCTTGCTGTTATGGAAAGTCATGCTAATCTTGACTTGGCAGTCTTTATTCAACTCGCAAAAGCACTGGGCATTAACCGACGCTACGTTGGCGAAGAACCGAACAGTCAGGTAACTAAAATTTATAATGATACTATGTCTGAAAATCTCCCGAAAAATAATATTGCCTGTTGTATTGTTCCACGAAAAGAAGCAGATGGTATCGTTATAAGTGCTTCCACTGTCCGCACTGCATTAAAGGAAAATCGTTTTGAACTACTGAAAAAATTAGTACCACAAACAACCTTGAGTTATTTTCAATGTGATGAGGCTCAGTCAATTATGGCAAAAATACATACTTCCGAAAATCTAATTCATCATTAAATTTATTTATCCAGATATCAAAGGAGATTACTATTATGATTGGCGAACAAGTTATTTTATCAGATATGTTGACATGTCGTGAACATCGTGCACAGCTTCAAACATCTTTAATAAAGCAGTATCACTGTCCTGTCATTTCATTTTGCATGAATATTCCGGGACCGATCAAAACAAATGAGCAGATACGCTCTGCATTTAATATTGGTAAAGAGCTGCTTCTTGATCGTTTACAAGAAAATAATATGGAAATTAAAAAGGTTCATGAAATTCATGAAAAGACAGGAGATGAACTTCTTCTTGCTGTAGATGCTTCTGCTAAACGTATAAAAAATCTTGCAGTTGCAATAGAAGAAAATCATCCTTTTGGCAGAATTTTTGATATTGATATCATCGATGTAGACGGATTAAAACTTTCTCGTAATAATTATCGAAAATGTATTATTTGTGACTGTCAAGCTCAGAAATGTGCACGTATGCGTAAACACAGTATAGAAGAAATGCAAAATAAAATTGATTCTATATTAAATATGTCATAATTAAAATTATATCTTTTATCACTAAAAAAGGTCCAGTGGACCTTTTTGTCGTATACATGGCTACTTATTGTGCAAAATCGAGCAGGCTGATACCTACTCGATTCTACACACAAAAACTATTCTTAATAATTGCTATGCTATATGCATAATCTCAATTAATAAAATCCACGCAAGACCATAATAAGTAACTACTGCCACTAAATCATTTACTGTAGTAATAAGCGGTCCTGATGCAACTGCCGGGTCTATCTTAATTTTGTTGAAAAATAATGGTATTAATGTTCCAACTAAGCTTGATATTATCATTGCTAAAAACAGCGATGCTCCCACACAGCTGGATATTAAGAATGCATGTCCCAAGGAATATCCTTTAAATAAGTATATATATACACCTAGAAATACAAGTGCAAGCATTCCCAATAATAAGCCACTGCTAAATCCCACTTTTGCTTCTTTAAATGTCAAATGCAGCTTATCTTTCGCACTTAAATTTTCATCCATAAGCACGCGGATTGTAACAGCAAGTGACTGTGTACCGACATTTCCGGCCATATCAAGAACTAATGACTGAAAACATATAACGATTGGTAATATTGCTACAACATCTTCAAATACACCCACTACAGAAGATACTAGCATTCCGAGGAAAAGTAATATAATAAGCCACGGTAAACGCTTTTTCATACTGTCTTTTGTACTTTCCTGAAGATCTTCCTCTGCTGACAATCCGGCTAATTTTGCATAATCTTCACCCAATTCATCATCAACTGCCTCGATAACGTCTTGAGCTGTCAAAATACCGATTATCTTGTTTTCATCATTAAGCACAGGAAGCGAATCCTCAGCATAATCTTTTATCTTTTCAATACTTTCGGATATCTTCTCGTGATCACGAAGATAAGGATAGGAATAACTTATCAGCGACTCCAATGCCGTTCCTGCCCGTGCGATAATCAAATCTTTAAGATCGATTGCTCCGCAAAAATGATTCTCTTCATCGACTACATATATCGTTGCAATATTGTCATTCTCTCCTGCCTGCTGTACGAGTTCATGCATTGCCTGACGTATTGTAAGATTATCTTTGATACATATAAAATTAGTTGTGATCAGACTACCTATTTCATCATCATCATAAGAATTGATCAATCTAATATCTGCCTGTACATCCTCATCAAGTATTGTTCTTAATTTAACCTTTACGTTTTCATCAATATCTTCCAGAAGATCTACCGCATCGTCGGCATCCATTTCATTAATAATCTCTGCCAGCTTATAGATTCCTAATTCTTTAATATAATCATCGGGATCTTCAACATATGAAATAATCTCCGACATCCATTCAGAACCAAGTATATTATAAAGATGAAGTCTTTCTGACTTATTAAGCAACTCTAAACTCTGTGCAATATCATTGTCATGATAATCATCAAGTTTTTCTTTTATCTCTTCATTCGATAAGCCTGATCTAATTATATCAACAATTTCTTCTACATAAATCGGTTCTTTTAGTATTTCTTTTTTCACCTTAAGCCTCCTTCTCCCCAAAAAAGGGCATAAAAAATCCACCGCTAAATTCTATACAACGCTTCGGTTGTGACACTCTAGTAACGATGGAAAAGGCTTAGATTATAATTATTATAATTGGCGCACCTATAGACACTTGAAAGATATTCCAAGTGCTCTTCCATCGTTAGATGTACTTCGACTTCGACTATCACAACTGTCCATATACTTCGCCTCCTTCTTTTACATTCTACCTATTTATAACATATGATAAGCTTTTTGTAAACTTAAAATTTTGTTATAAAAAAGTAAAAAACCAGAACTGGCAGATTCTGGTCTTTTACTTTTTATTATTTTTATAACTTTAAAGGTATATGTATTATTTTTGAGTAACTATTAAGCGATTATTGTTTAAAAATGTATAATTCCTAATACTATTCCTGATACTAAACATACAAGGCTGACTCCCCATATCCAGAAGAAGCTCGTCTTAATATGATCCTTAATTTCAACTCCGGCAAGACCTACTCCAAGGAATGTTGCAGGAACAACCGGACTGATAAATGTTGCACAGTTTCTACATACAACCATGGCAATTGCTGTATGTGCAGGATTCACTCCGAACTGGTTACCAATTCCAATCAAGACTGGCAGTAATCCAAAGAAATATGAATCTGTACAGAATAATAATGTAAGTGGTACAGATAACACTCCGATGATCAATGGTAAGAATCTTCCCATTGACTGTGGAATAAACGAAGCCAGAACATTTGCCATATGATTCATAATTTCTGTCTCTTCCAACACACCCAGAAATACACCTGCTGCAAGAATTGTAGAAGCCATCATAAGGGCCGGACCTGAATGAGACTTGATAATCTTATTCTGTAATTTTGCTCCCGGATAATTCACCAGCAACGCGATAACACATCCAACCATAAAAATGTAATATGTCGGTACAGACACTACGATCAAACAGACAATTACTGCCAATGTTAATACAATATTGAACCAGAACATTTTTGGTCTTGCAAGTTCATTTTCTTTTTCTTCTACTTTTGTCTCTTCATCATTATCGTTTTCGAAATTTGCAACTCCACCGGCAACTGCTGAAACGATACCGGCACCTCTTCTTTTCTCGATATTTCCCCAGATAAATGCTGTTGCAAATGCAATTACGATACCTACAATCTGCATTGGAAGAAGTTCTCTCCATAACTGGTTTGGATCAATTCCAAGTACTGTAGCTGTACGCATTGTCGGTCCACCCCATGGAAGTAAGTTCATAACACCCATGGCTGTAACACAGATTAATAACAGTGTTGTTGGTCGCATGTTTAAGCGTTTGTAAACCGGAAGCATAGCCGGGATTGTAATCAAAAATGTCGATGCTCCACCTCCGTCAAGATGCCCGATCATTGCAATAATACATGTCATCATTGCAACACCTACTACATTGCTTCCTACTTTTTTCATCAACGCATTGATAATGCGGTCGAACATCCCAACATCTGTCATAATTCCGAAGAACATAACGGAAAAAATGAACAGTGCTGCTGTTGAGTGTACTCCTGCTACACCTGCACTGATATATTCACCCATCTCTGCGACAGTGAATGTTCCTGTTGCAATCAGTATCAATGATGTCACAGTTGATACTCCGATGAACGCAAGTGCTGGTACAGTAACATTTCTCAGTAACAATACAATTATCATGATAATTGTTGCAAATCCTAAGATTGCAAGCGCCATTTCATTCATTGTTTGTTTCCTCCTTTTCTCTCTTTCGTTTTGATGTTTATAGTATAGGAAACAAACCTTACAGGGATACATTCTGCGACTTACAGTTTATTAAGGTAATGCTTTAAAATTATTAAGATAATGCGAGTAACAACAAAATGAGCTGTCGCTTTAACGACAGCTCATTATCTCATTCCATATCCGTATATCATGTACCTTCAAAACTGCATACAAAGTTTTTTTCATCCATCTTGTTCCTATCACCTGTTCTGGTTATGCCCTCGACCT